>NZ_SGJB01000013.1 GCF_006861675.1 Peptacetobacter hominis
GAACTAGCCTGTTAGCTTGGGTATGCTGTAATCATTGGATTACTCGACCAAGAAGCCTCCACTTCAATGAGCCGTAGATGAAATAAGTGGAGTGTAGTTCACTGAATAGTGTTATTCTTATAAATTCAAGTAAAAGAAAAAAGAATACATATATGATACTGAAAGAAATATCTGAGATATTAAATGAAAATGATATTTCAACTGAAATAATAAACCTTCATGATTATAATATAAAATTCTGCAATGGATGCGAAGTGTGTGTAAAAAATGGAGGATGTCCGATAAAAGATGATACGGAATTGATACTGAAAAAAATATCAGATTCTGATGGTATTGTCATAGGAACTCCAGTGTACCTGAATAATATGAGTGGAATACTGAAAACATTCATAGATAGAACATGCAGCTGGTTTCATAGAAGTGAGGTTTATCAGAAACCTGTTCTAATTGCTGTAAATACACGGGGATCCGGTATAAAAAATACTAAAAAGTCAATAGACGAGGTTCTGATACAGTGGGGAGTAAACAGATGTGGCGTTGTATCGAGAACTGGTACAACGATGAAGAATTCTATTGATAAAAATGAAGTGTCTGCTTTTATTGATGCGATTAAAAAAGAAGGTAAAGGATATAAACCATCAATGAAAGAGATATTTACATATAATATGCAGAGAAGTATGGCAAATAATCTTTTTCAGATAGATAGAGGTTACTGGGAAACGAAAGGGTGGATGGACAAACCATATTTTCCAGAGAGTAACTCTGGAATAATAAAAAGTACTTTTGGAGAATTATTATACAGATTTATGTGCAAAGTGATAAAACCTATAGATAAAAACAAGATATGATGCACTATAATAATCTGATATAATAAAAATTAATAATGAATACACAAAGTAGGAGGAATTAATATGAAATTTACATTTGCACACAATAATATAAATGTATTCGACCTTGAAAAAAGTCTAAAATTCTATAAAGAAGCACTTGGACTTGAAGAAACTGGAAGAATAGAACCTGAAGATGGAAGCTTTATAATAGTATATCTTGGAGATGGAGTTACAGGACATAACCTTGAGCTTACTTGGCTTAGAGATTGGGATAGACCATATAACCTTGGGGATAATGAATTCCATCTTGCACTTAAGGTTGAGGATTTTGATGCAGCTCATGAACTTCACAAAGAAATGGGATGTATATGTTTCGAGAATGAAGCCATGGGTATATACTTCATAGCTGACCCGGACAATTATTGGGTAGAAATAATACCACAGGATAAATAAATATAAGGAGTAGTGATAAAATGACAATGAATAAAAAATACATATCAGTTGTTGCATCAGTTGCAATTGCATCAGGAGCACTAATGTCTACAGGTGCAATAGTATCAGCAGCTGAAAAAGAAGAACTATCAGGTGCAAACAGATACCAGACAGCAGTTGAAATAAGTAAAAAAGGATGGGCTAACGGAGCAGAAAATGTAGTTATAGTAAATGATTCAGCAATAGCTGATGCACTTGCAGCAACTCCATTTGCAGAATCAAAAAATGCGCCGATACTTCTTACAGGAGCAAAAAGTCTTAATCTGGATACAGCAGCTGAGATAAAAAGATTAAATGCAAAAAATATATATCTTATAGGAGGAGAAAGTGTTCTTTCAGAGTCACTTAAAGACTCATTCAGTGGAATGACAGTAGAAAGAATAAGTGGAGATACAAGAGAAGAAACAGCACTTGCAATAGCTGAAAAACTTGAAAATGTAAAAGAGGTTGCAGTTGTAAATGGTACTACAGGACTTGCAGATGCAGTAAGTATAGCATCTACTGCAGCAGAAAAAGATATGGCAATACTACTATCAAACCCTAAAAAGGGAGTTGAAGCATCTGAAAAATATATAAAAGATAATAATATAGAAAAAGCATATGTAATAGGTGGAACTTCAGCAGTTTCTGATGAAATAATGGATACTCTTCCTAATGCTAAAAGAATAGCCGGTTCAAACAGAAATGCTACAAATGCAGCAGTTGTAGATAAATTCTACACTTCTTCAGAATTAAAGAATATCTATGTTGCAAAAAATGGAATGGAGGATCAGGGACAGCTTATAGATGCACTTTCAGTTGGTGTTCTTGCAGCTAAGAATAACTCTCCGGTTGCAATAGTTTCTTCAAAAGGACTTTCTGATGAACAGAAAGAATCTTTCTCTAAAAAAACTTTCGCTACAGTTACAAAAGTAGGTGGAAATGGAAACGAAAAGGCATTCGAGGAGATATATAATCTTCATCCAGAACAGAACATAACAACAGTAACAGATCCTAAAAAGCTTGGAGAAGCGATAGAATCTGCACCTGAAAAATCTACAGTGACACTTAAGCCATCATCAGAGGTTTCAGATGCTCTTGAAATAAAGACAGACAAAGAAGTTACAGTAGTTCTTGAAGGCAAATATACAGGAAAAATCACTCTTGAAAGCAGTAAGATATCTCTAGTAAACAAAGGTGATATAAGTTCAATGGAAATAAAAGTAAATCCTGCATCATTTAAAAATGAAGTAGGTGCAACTATAACTAATCTTGAAGCTCTATCAGAGAATACTCTTGTAATAAATAATAGTGGTACTATAAACACACTTAAAGATACAAATCAGAAAGTTACTGTCGAAGGAAATAAACCAGTAGAGACAAAATAAATAAATCGAAGGAATAATGCCTGTTTTGAAGATTTCAAAACAGGTATTATTTTTTAAAAAATAAATTTATTTAGTATAATATAGATATAAATAAGTTATAGGAGATGGTAATATGTTTGGAGCAATAATCGGTGACATAACAGGTATGAAATATGAAAATACAAATGAAATAATAGATGAAAATAAAATAGAACTGCTGGATAGAAACTCATCGATAACAGATGACACAATAATGTCTATAGCAGTTGCAGAATCTTTAGCTGAAAATTGGGGTAGAAAATCAGATGAGATAAAAGAATCAATAGCTGATAATATGAAAAAATATGTACGCATATTCCCTGATGCAGGATACGGAGAAAAATTCAAAGAATGGGCACTATCAGATTCTAATGAAGGATATGAAAGCTATGGAAATGGATCAGCCATGAGATGTTCATGTGTAGGATGGATGGCAGAAAATTTAAATGATGTGAACATATATGCTAGACTTTCAGCTGAAGTTACACATAATAGCAGTATAGGAATAAAAGGTGCACAGGCTCTTGCATCAGCTGTATTTCTGGCAAGAAACGGATGTGGTAAAAGAGTAATACAGAAATATCTTAACAATGAATACGGCATAAAAATTATCTCATATTCTGATCTTATTACGGAAAATCCAGCCGATAGAGATTATAATGCGGTAAACACTGTCACATATTCGATGTCAGCATTTATGTCAGGAGAAAATTTTGAGGATGTAATAAAAAAAGCTGTTGCACTTGGTGGAGATACGGATACAAAAGCTTCTATTGCGGGAAGTATAGCAGAAGCATATTATGGAATCGATGAAAATGTAAAATCTGAAGCTGAAAAATTTATTCCAGAAGAGTTGAAAAAGGGACTTAATGAATACAAATATTATATGATGATGAAGAATATAAAGAGATTAAATGTATATAAGGAATTGACAAAGGATATTGAATTTTTCAAGAAGAAATCTGAGGAAACACGGAAAAAAAGAGTTCCGATATTTATGCAGCAATGGGATGAAACTCCGGTGGAAATAGAAGAACTTGTAAAATGTGTGGATAAAGAGGAAATAATAGATAGAGGATATGTTGATACTATAGAACTTCATAATTTATGCATGGATTTTGATGTTTATAAAAGAAACGCTGATGAAGCCGGAATATATCTCCTAAGGGCTATGCTTACAAGTATTGTAAAACAGGAAATATTTAACAGAGGAATAATTGATGAAGCCTGTGAAAAAGGAGTGATATACAGTATATTAAACTCTATGGATAAGATAATAAATAAAAAATAAAAAAATAGTGTTGACTTATAATGCTGAAAATGTTATCCTATAAACAAGTTAAAAATGGATAACCAATTTGGAGTGTTACTGGTAGAGCAGGCAAGACCGAATTTTATAAATACGCTATAGGTGTATTTTATAAAGTTGGGTCTTTTTTTGTTTATTATAACAGGATAAAGAGATATAATATATAGTTGAGAATTCAGAAATATATTAAGAGAGGCATGAATTTATTTATGAAAATAACTAAGGTGATAAACAATAACTTTGTATGTTCTCTGAATGAAAAAAACAAAGAAGTTGTTGTTATGGGAAAAGGAATTGGTTTCAAAGCCAAAGAGGGGGACCCTATAGATCCCGAAAGAATAGAAAAGACATTTATTATGGATGGAAAATCTGCAATAGATAAATTCAAGAGACTGATTGAAAAAATGCCTATAGAGCACTTCAAGGTATCAAATGAAATAATAAACTACACAAAGAGAACTCTCGGAAGAAGGTTAAATCAGAATATATATATAACACTTACCGACCACATAAGTTTTTCTGTATACAGATACGAAAATGGAATGAATTTTCCTAATCCACTTTTATGGGAAGTTAAGCAGTTCTATAAAGCGGAGTATCTGATTGGAGAATATGCAGTAAAACTTATAAATAAGAGACTCGGAGTGAATTTCGGTGAAGATGAAGTTGCAAATATAGCCCTTCATATAGTAAATGCCGAATACAACACAGAGATGAATGATGCTCTGAAAATGACAACACTTATATCGGAAGTGCTGAAAATAGTGGGGGAATCTCTTGATATAGAGCTGGATGAAGAAAGTCTTCATTATACAAGACTGATAACACATCTAAAATTTCTTTCTCAGAGAATATTCCTTGGAGAAATGCTGAAGGATACAGATGATATATTTGCATCGATGATAGCTCATAAGTATCCAAAAGAATATGAATGCAGTATAAAGATAAGAGACTTTATAAAAGAGAGATATAATCAGGAAATTTCGAATGAAGAACTTGTATATCTTACAGTTCATCTAAAAAGGGTGTCTACAGTTGAATAATTAACGAGGAACTTTAGAGGAATTTTTATAGTAAGTAGAAGAGGTGCTTTAAATGTTTAAAAAATTATTTGGTAAAAAGGCTGCAGTTGATAATTCTGCAAAAATAGCTTCTCCTATAACAGGTGAGGTAATATCTATAAAAGAAGTAAATGACCAGACTTTTGCAAGTGAAATGCTTGGAAAAGGAGCAGGAATAAAACCTGCTGAAGGAAAAGTAATAGCTCCTGCTGATGGAGAAATTACAATAGTATTCCCAACAAAGCATGCAGTATCAATGCTTGCTGATAATGGAGCAGAAATACTTATTCATATAGGTCTTGATACAGTAAATCTTAAAGGAGAACATTTTACATCTCATGTAGAAGTTGGTCAGAAGGTTAAAAAAGGAGATCTTCTTCTTGAATTTGATGTAGAAAAAATAGCTGAAGCAGGATATGATACAACAAGTCCTGTTCTTGTATGCAATCCTGATACATTCGCAGGATTTGAAAATATCAAATTCGGTGCAGTAGAAGCCGGAGAGGATATAATAAAACTTACAAAATAGTACAGAGTAAGTCAGCTGCTATGCAGCTGAATGTACAAAAAGAAATCGTTTATTCGGGCATAAAGCCCTGGAATAATAAAAAATCTATTATGAAAGGAGAATATTTCTCATGATGAAATATTTACAGAAACTTGGTAAATCATTAATGTTACCAGTTGCATGTTTACCGGTTGCCAGTATAATGATGGGTATCGGTTATTGGATTGACCCAACAGGTTGGGGAGCTAACAACGTAGTAGCAGCTTTCCTACTAAAAGGTGGGGGAGCACTTATAGATAATATGGGTATACTATTTGCAATAGGTGTTGCAGTAGGTATGGCAGATGACAATGACGGTACTGCAGGTCTTGCAGGTCTTGTTTCTTGGCTTGTTATAACTACTTTACTTTCACCAGCAGCAGTTGCGTTCTTCAAGGGAATACCAGAAGATCAGGTTGCAGCAGCTTTCACTAAGACTCAGACTCAGTTCATAGGTATATTAGCAGGTCTTATAGGTTCTTATGGATATAATAAGTTCAAAGGTACTAAATTACCTGACGCTTTATCTTTCTTCAGTGGTAAGAGAAGTGTTGCTATAGTTACAGCTGGTATATCAGTAGTAGCAGCAGTTATATTATTCTTCATATGGCCAGTAGTTTACAATGCTCTTGTATCTTTCGGTGAAGGAATAATATCTTTAGGTGCTGTAGGAGCAGGTGTATACGGATTCTTCAACAGACTTCTTATACCAACAGGTCTTCACCATGCACTTAACTCAGTATTCTGGTTCGATGTTGCAGGTATAAATGATATAGGTAACTTCTGGGCTGGTACTGGTGTTCTAGGACAGACTGGTATGTACATGACTGGATTCTTCCCAGTAATGATGTTTGGTCTTCCAGCAGGAGCTCTTGCAATGTATCACACTGCAAAAGACAGCAGAAAGAAAGCTGTATACGGACTATTATTAGCAGCAGCTGTTTCTTCTTTCTTCACAGGTGTTACAGAGCCTCTTGAATTCGCATTCATGTTCCTTGCTCCAGGTCTATATGTAGTACATGCTTTATTAACAGGTATATCTTTAGCAGTTTGTACACTTCTTCCAGTAAGAGCAGGATTCAACTTCTCTGCAGGACTTGTTGACTGGGTACTAAGCTTCAAAGCACCAATGGCATTAAATCCATTATGGTTACTTGGAATAGGTTTAGTTGTAGGTGTTGTATACTATGTAGTATTCAGATTCGTTATAACTAAGTTCAACCTAAAAACTCCAGGTAGAGAAGATGAAGATGAAATGGAAGCTGAAAAATCTATAGTTCTTGAAAACAATGATTTCACAACTATGGCAGCTATAATACTTGAAGGTTTAGGTGGAGCAGAAAACGTAACATCTATAGATAACTGTATAACTAGATTAAGACTTGAAGTAAAAGATAATACTTTAGTTGATGAAGCTAAAATAAAATCTTCAGGAGCAGCTGGTGTTATAAGACCAGGTAAAACTTCTGTACAGGTTATAATAGGAACTAAAGTTCAGTTTGTTGCTGACGAGTTCAAAAAACTTTGTAAATAATATATAAAGTAAATATAAATTAAATTATTGTCACATGAATACTTTTTTAGATATTCATGTGACAGTATTTTTTTTGCAAATTAAAACGACCATAAAGTATAGTTGTGTTTTATGGCCGTTTTTTATATTGATTATTATTTTATAAGTTTGAACTGATGTCCAGGTTTTATGAAATCAAGAAGCATAAGTTCTTCAGGTTTCACTTTTGCAACAAGATTTCTTTCACCATCATCAGGAATTTCTGTAAGAACTATTTCAAGCTCTCCTCTATAGTGCTCAAGATTATCATTTACTATAAGGACATCTCCTCTTGTAAATACATTTTTTTCAGGTTTTCTATAAGGAATAGAAGATTCCTGAGGAGATTTGTTTTCTTTGAACCATAATCTAGGCATAGAAGATCTAAGCATAAATGAAGAATGATCGTATCTATCCCAGTGAGGAGCAAAGTTATACATAATCTCTTTTTCATTTTCAGATATACCACATACCTCGTCTATCTTTATTTCTATAGACTGAAGGTCTATATTTGCAAGAGACTCAAGTTCTTCATCACTTGCAGGATAGTTTCCTATTATTATATCGTCTATATCTCCTGCAGCAAGCATATATCTTGCCTGAAGATCGATAGGCATATTTCTCATTATTTCAACAGTAGGAAGTCCGCAGAAAACTTTCCAAGGTCCTATTGTATTTTCGTTGTTACTAGATACGAAAGCAGCAGTACGAAGATTTAATTCTTTCCAGTAACGGTTGTATTTTCTGAAAAGATCAAAGTCAAGTCCAGTGTATCTTTCAGGATAGAAATTATGGCACATTATAATCTGGTCCTTATTTCCACCGCTTTCTATAAGAAGCTTTGTACCCATATCAAAACTAGCATTAAATTCAACTTTTATGTTGTATGGATTTCTTGTTATTTTTATATCTCCAGTAGTTCCAAAATTTCCATCAAGTCTTATTATATCAAGTCCAAGATCTGCAAATGGTTTTATATCATCTGGAGTAGCTCCAAGAAGTTTGAATACCTCTGGATTTGTATCTGCAGCAACTTCAAAACCAAGTTCGTGCGCTTTGTTTATGAATTCTTTGAACTCAACCATATAGCTTTCTCTTTTTTCCTCAGGAACAGATAGGAAACAAGTGAATATTCTACTGTATCCAAGTTTTGCAGCTTTTTCAAGATAGCTGAAAACTTCTTCCTTTGGTGATTTATCCGGATATACCGAAATTCCTAATTTATGCATGACTTACCTCCTTAAGGATAAAAATTGATTTGAATATAGATATATTCAGCTTGATTATATCAGTTTGTATAAACAGATTTTATAGGAAGTGAATTCCTAACAGTTAGGAAATAATAATGGAAACCTTGTCTACAATGGGTATAGTAATATATATAATATGAAAGGAGCGGTTTATATGATAAACAATAGACAGATGAATATAATAAATATTCTGAGTGATGCCGATGGACGGATGACAGGCAAAGAAATAGCCAGAATATTAAATGTGACAGACCGTACAGTACGTTCCGATATAGATGCGATAAATAAATATTATGAATGTCAGATTATAGTATCAAATAAAAGGACAGGGTATAGGATAGATAGTACGCTTATAGCCAAAAAAGATATAGAAATAAAAGAAATGATACCACAGACATCAGATGAAAGATGTATATGGATTATTCACGATCTTTTGTTCAGTGATAAAGAAATAAATCTTATAAAACTTCAGGAAAGAGTTTTTGTCAGTGGATATTCCATAGATAATGATATAAAGAAGGTTAGAAATATTATCGAGGCATATCCAAGTCTTAAAATAATAAGATCAAAAAATCATATAAGACTTGAGGGAGATGAAGCTGATAAAAGAAAATTATACAAATATCTTCTTACACAGGAAACACAGGGAAATTTCATGAATTTAAACTCCATAGCAAACTTCTGGAATGATTTTGACCTTATAAAGATAAAAGATGAATTTGTAGATGTATGTGATAAATATGATTACAAAATAAGGGAAACAGTATTTCCTATGATAATGATGCATGCAGGAGTAGCTATAGAAAGAATAATAAATAAAAATTACCAGAAATGTGAGACAGACGAAAAGCTAAAAGAAAGTACAGAATATATAGTTTCAGAGGAATTTTTTAGAAGAGTAAGTAAAATTCTCAATGTGGAAGTTGTAGAAAGTGAAATAGAATTATTTGCACTATTACTTATGGGAAAAGGCGCAAGTGATTACAGAAAACTTAAGAGCAGTAAAGAAGAAATAAAAAATCTTATTGCAGAAATTTTAGATAATCTTTCTGAATATTTCGGAATAGAGTTTTCAAAAGACTGGGATCTTAAAATTGGTCTTGAAACACACATTGCTTCCCTTATAGAAAGACAGAAAAATAATATAAAAGTCACAGATATATATTTGAAAGAGATAAAACGTAAGTATCCTCTTGTATTTGATATGGCAATACATGCCGCAAATATAATAGAAGAGCGTACCGGTTATAAAGTTGATGAAGCCGAAATTGAGTTTCTTGCTCTTCATTTAGGGTCTGCGTACGAAAGAATAAACAGTCATCAGAAATACAGATGTGTTATTATAATACCGCACAATCAGATGCTTTCAAAACCTTGTATAGATAGAATAAATTCAAGGTTTGATGACAGGATGGAAATAATAAAACGGTTCAGCTTTTTTGAAGAAAAACAAATTATGGAATATGAACCGAATATTATCATAACAACAGTTCCTGTCAAACACAGTCTTGATATACCGACAGTTCAGATAAATTTATTTTTTAGTCATGAGGATGAAAGTAAAATATTCCAGCTTCTTGAAAAAATGGATAAAAGAAGATACCAGGATGATTTTACAACTCTTATAAAAAAACTTATTAAAAAAGAACTTTTCCACGTAAATGAATCGTATGAAAGTTCAGCTGAAATAATAGAAGTACTGTGTGATGAGCTTATAGAAAAAGGATTTGCAGATAAGAGTTATAAAGAAGATGTATTCAAGAGAGAGGATGTATCGGCTACATCGTTTTTATATGGATTTGCAGTTCCGCATTCAATAAAAGTATCAACAAAAGAATCATGTATATCGACAATGATACTAGATAAGCCTGTCAAATGGGGAGATTTTGAAGTTAGGCTTGTAATACTTCTGGGAATAAGAGAAAAAGATAATAGACTTCTTAAAATATTTTTTGACTGGTTATCAAATATAGTAACCGATTCAAAAAAACTGAACCAGTTACTAAGTGTAAACAGCTATGAGGAATATATGAAATTTGTGGTCGAATAGGAGGAAATATGAAAAAAACAGTTGATAAAAACCTGACTTCGGAAGAAGCTGCATTAAGCAGAAGATTTTTTGCATATCTTATAGATTGGTATGTAGGTGGTCTGGTAACAGCATTACCAATAGGCCTTATATCACAAAAGTTATACGGAACAATGACGAATCAGAATATAATGGAATTTGACGCACCATTTGGTGTTATAGGAGGAGTATTGGCTGTTATATTTGGGATTTTGTATTTTGTGGTTATACCTTTGTTTGTATATAGAGGTCAGACTCCAGGAAAAAGAATATGCAAAATAAAAATAGTAAAGGTTGACAATAGTGAAGTCGATATTAAGTCGATGTGTTTAAGACAAATTATAGGAATGATAGTTATAGAAGGTGCACTTGTTACAGTAAGTGCAATATGGCACCAGATTTTTACAATTGCAACAGGTATAGATGTGGTTGTTCCTCTTATGTATGCTGGAATGGCAGTAGGAGCTGTAAGTGCTGTAATGGTTGTATTTATGAAGAATCATAGGGCTATTCATGACTATATAGGAAATACAAAAGTAGTATCGTGTAAATGATTTCCTATGCTTAGGAAAGGTATATACCACATAGGAAATGATAATAAATGTATAATAAAAACATAATAAAGATGGAGGTAACAATATGGAAGGTTTAGAAATGATAAGCTTTCAGATAATATCATCTGTAGGAATGGCAAAATCTATGTATATAGAGGCAATGAGATTTGCTGAAAAGGGAGAATTTGAAACAGCTGAATCAAAAATAAAAGAGGGAGAGAAAATTTTCCTTGATGGACATAAGGCACATGCACAGCTTATACAGAAAGAGGCTTCTGGAGAGAGTGTTGTACCAAATATGTTATTAATGCACGCTGAAGATCAGCTTATGGCAGCTGAAACAATAAAAATAATGGCAGAAGAAATAATAAAATTAAACAAACGCATAAATGCGTTAGAAAAATAGGAGGGGTTCAATATGAAAAAAATTTATTTATTCTGTAGCGCAGGAATGTCAACTAGTATGCTTGCAAGTAAAATGCAGGACGTTGCCAATGAACACAAATTACCAATAAAAGTGGCAGCATTTCCACATGGTCAGATAGGGGAAATAATAGAAACTGATAGACCTGACTGTATACTTCTTGGACCACAGGTTAATTATCTTTATGATGAGACAGTAAAAAATCATGGCGATAAAAATATACCAATAGCAGTTATAGATCAGGCTGATTACGGTATGATGAATGGAGAAAAAGTTCTAAAAAAAGCCATAAAAATGATAAAAGCAAACAAATAATAATCTAACAACAAGAAGGGAGAAGAAAAGGCTTATGATGAAAAAACTAGAAAAGATACTTATGCCTATGGCTGAAGCTATCGGACGTAACAAGTATCTTATGTCAATTCGTGATGGTTTCCTACTATCAACACCACTTCTAATAGGAGGGTCTCTATTCCTGTTAATAGCAAACTTCCCAATACAGGCATGGATAGACTTCCTTAATAATACTGTAGTAAACCCTAATACAGGGCGGACATTAGCATCTTATATATCAAAACCAGCAGATGCTACATTTACAATAATGGCGGTATTTGCAGTAATAGGTATAGCTTATTCATTTGCAGGAAAAATGGGAACAAATAAATTATTCGGTGCAGCGACAGCACTTGTTTCTTGGTTCCTTATAATGCCTTATACTGTTACAGGAGATGTAGAAATAAACGGTGTAGCTCAGACAGTTAATTTAACTGGTATACCACTAGGATGGGTTGGAGCAAAAGGTATATTTGTAGGTATATTCTGTGCATTTATAGCAGTTCATTTATATACATTTGTTGAAAAACGCGGTTGGACAATAAAAATGCCAGCAGGTGTTCCTCCTACAGTTGAGGAATCATTCGCAGCATTAATACCAGCAGCAGTTGTTATGATAGTATTTTTCCTTATAAATATAATATTCGGATACCTTGGAACAGACGTATTCCAGATAATATTCGAATTCCTTCAGACTCCGCTTCTAAACCTTGGGGATACATTAGGAGCAATGGTAACAGCATATATATTCCTTCATTTATTCTGGTTCTTTGGAGTAAACGGAGGTTCTGTTGTTGGAGCAGTATTCAACCCAATACTTCAGACTCTATCAGCAGGAAACGTTGCTGGAGAACATCACATAATATGCCAGCAGTTCCAGGATTTATTTGCAACATTTGGTGGAGCAGGATCAACTCTATCACTTGTTATAGCAATGCTTCTATTCTGTAAGTCAAAACGTATAAAAAATCTTGGTAAAATGTCACTTGTACCAGGTATATTCAATATAAACGAACCAATACTATTCGGACTTCCAATAGTACTTAACCCAGCTATGATAGTACCATTTGTAGTTGTTCCAACAGTAAATATAATAATATCTTATATTGCTATGGATATGGGAATAGTTCCAATATGTTCAGGTGTAAATATACCATGGACAACTCCACTTGTAATATCAGGATTCCTTGCTACAAACTGGGTAGGCGGTATATTACAGGGATTACTTCTTATACTTGGAGTATTTATATACATGCCATTTATAAAAGTTCTTGACAAAGAGTATCTAATGGAAGAACAGAATAATGTTGAAGAAGATGACGATGATGATATATCATTAGACGATTTATCATTTGATGATCTGTAGGAGATGATTGATTATATGAGAATTATAATGATTTATGACCAGATACAGTCTGGTGCAGGAATAAAGGATGACCATAACGTTCCTCTAGGTGCAAAAAAGGAAACTGTAGGACCTGCGATTATGATGGAGCAGACTTTAAAGAAAGTAGGCGGAAAAGTTATAGCATGTCTATACTGTGGAGATGGAACTTATGCTGAAAATCCTGATGAGGTAAGTCGTAAACTTTGTGCAATGGTAAATAAACTTAAAGCTGATGTAGTAATGTGTGGTCCATGTCTTAACTATCTTGGATATGGTAAAATGGCTGCAAGAGTTGCATATGATATAAATAATACAACTGATGCAAAGGCATTTGCGGCAATGTCACAGGAAAATGAAGAAACTATTTCAGAGTACAAAGATAAAATACATATAATAAAAACACCTAAAAAAGGTGGAACAGGTCTTAATGAGGCACTTGATGCTATGTGTATGCTTGCAGATGCTATGCACAATGAAAAAGACTGCAGTGAAATTGTTTCAAAATATTGTTTTTAATAATAGAGGAGAGGATGCTCAAAAGGCATCCTTTCTGTATAGGAGGTAAATTTTATGTGGGGAATAATAGCAACATGGCGTATGGCTGTGGAAGGAATAACAAAAGCTGATGAGATGTTAAAAGAAGGTGCTGATGCAGGGGATGCAATAGAAACAGCAATAAAAGAAGTTGAAGATTTTCCATACTATAAATCAGTAGGATATGGTGGACTTCCAAATGAGGAAATGGAAGTTGAACTTGATGCAGCTTATATGGATGGAGATACACTTGATATAGGAGCTGTTGCAGCAATAAAAGATTATGCGAATCCAATATCTATAGCGAGAAGACTTTCTCATGAAAAAGTAAACTGTATGCTTGTTGGCGAGGGAGCAGAGAAATTTGCTCACAAAGAAGGATTTGAACGTAAAAATATGCTTACAGACAGAGCCAAAATACATTATAGAAATAGAGTTAAAGAAGTTCAGCAGCAGGAGATAAAGCCTTACTCTGGTCATGATACAGTTGGAATGGTATGTCTTGATACTCATGGAAAAATGACAGCAGCAACATCTACAAGTGGACTTTTCATGAAGAAAAAAGGTAGAGTCGGAGATTCTCCAATATCAGGTTCAGGATTCTATGTAGATTCTAAAGTAGGTGGAGCAAGTGCAACAGGTCTTGGTGAAGATCTTATGAAAGGGTGTATATCTTATGAAATAGTAAGACTTATGAAAGAAGGAATGCATCCTCAGGAAGCATGTGAAACTGCTGTAAACAAATTAGATGAAGAACTTAAGGAAAGAAGAGGAAAAGCAGGAGATCTATCTCTTATAGCAATGAACAACAAAGGTGAATGGGGAGTTGCAACAAACATAGAAGGGTTCTCTTTTGCAATAGCTACTGAAAATGAAAAACCTATAGTATACCTTACAAAAAATGTTGATGGAAAATGTATACATGAAGTTGCAAGTCAGGAATGGCTTGATAACTATATGAAAACAAGAACTGCACCATTGGAGGAAAAATAGGATGGAATCAAAAATTATTCAGCAGGTTGAAAAAAACTCAGCTGAAATGATAGAAGGTATAAAAAAGATAGTAAGTATGCCAAGTGTTGAGTCTGAAGCTGAAGAAAATGCTCCTTTTGGAAAAGATATAGCGATGACTTTAGAGGAAACACTTAAACTTGCTGAAAATCTTGGGTTTAAAACAAAAAATCTGGATAATTATATAGGATGGGCACAGTACGGAGAAGGTGACGACTATATAGGAATAATAGGTCATCTGGATGTTGTTCCAGTGGGTGAAGGTTGGAAACATCCACCATTCAGTGCATATGAAGAAGATGGATACATATATTCAAGAGGAATACTTGATAATAAAGGACCTATATTATCATGCCTTTATGCACTCTATGCAATAAAGCAGTTAAATATATCTATGAAAAAACCTGTTCGTATAATATTTGGATGTGATGAAGAAAGTGGATTTGAGGATTTAAAATACTACTTAGAAAAAGAAAAAGCTCCTGTTATGGGATGGACTCCTGATTGTAAATATCCGGTAGTATATGCTGAAAGAGGTAGAGCTGTAATAGAAATTTCATCTGAAGAGAAGAATATAGATGAGTTTTTTGAGTTTGTAAATACATATTTTATGAATGCGAAGCCAAATGGTGAGAGATTAGGTGTTGATTATAAAGATGAAGAGTTCGGTGTAAATGAAATGAGAAATTACAAACTTATACATAGAAATAAAGAGGTTGTATTTTCTGTAACATTTTCATATCCAGCAGGTGTTGAGCTTGAAGACATGATGTCAGAAATCAGAAAAAGAGCGGATGGGTTCAAGGTGGAATGCGTACAGCATTACAAACCTGTGAGATTTGAAAAAGACTGTCCTATGGTAAAAGCACTTCAGAGTGCGTACGAAAAAATAACGGGAATGGATGGAACACCTGTAACAACGACAGGGGGAACATATGCAAAACTTATGCCTAATATAGTTCCATTTGGTCCTAGTTTTCCTGGACAGAAAGGAATTGGGCATCAGCCTAACGAATGGATGAAAGTAGAGGATATAATTTCAAATGCTAAAATATATGCACTTGGAATATATAATCTTTCGAATCTGTAAATAAGGAAAGGAGTGGGCAGTAAGTAACTGCTGTACTTATTATGAAAAGAATACTTGAAATATGCTGTGGAAGCTATGAAGATGCATACAATGCATATAAAGGAGGAGCCAAAAGAATAGAGCTAAACAGTGCTCTTCATCTTGGAGGGCTTACTCCGACACCTGCATCTGTAATAATGACTAAAGAAAATACGGATTTATCTGTAATATCTATGCTTAGACCGAGAGGAGCAGGATTTTTCTACACAGAAACTGAATTTGAAGTTATGAAGATGGATGCTGAAATACTTATGAAAAATGGATCTGATGGTTTAGCGTTTGGATTTCTTACTGAAGATGGAGAGATAGATGAGGAAAGAACAAAAGTAATCGTCGATATAATAAAGAAATATAATGGCGAGGCAGTTTTCCATAGGGCCTTTGACTGTGTAAAAGATCCTTTTACAGGTGTTGAAAAGCTTATAGACTTAGGTATAGATAGAATACTTACAAGTGGGCTTGAAGAAAAAGCATATCAGGGAATGGATATGATAAAGAAACTTCAGGAAAAATATGGAGATAAGATAGAATTTCTTGCCGGAAGTGGTGTAAATATATCAAATGCAGAGGAGATAATGAATTACACTGGAATACATCAGGTACACAGTTCATGTAAAAGCTGGGTATGTGATCCTACAACAAGAGGAAACAACGTAAGTTATTCATATGCACGGTCTCCAAATGAAATGAATTACGATGTGGTTTCATATGAGCTTGTAAAAAATCTGGCTGAAAAAATATAAATTTATTTGTTAAATAAGAATAATATACAGGAATAACCGGTTCTTTTAGAGAATATTCTCAATAGAGCCGGTTTTTATATTTATAAAAGAGATTCGATGATACAAAAGATTCAATCGGGGTATATTTATAATCGGAAAATTTATTGTAATAATCTGTTAAAAATATATTTTTTATGGTATATACTTGTTTTTTAAGCTAAAAATATTGGGGATTTATGTATAAATTATACGTAAAAAAAGGTTTTTCAGATAGATTGACAAAAAAATAGCTAAAAAAATAAAAAGATGTAAAATTCAGATAAAAGAATAAGATAAAAAACAACTTTCAAAAAAGTGGGAGTTGTACATAATGTGCAAATGTCATAAACTTCAAATGGTTTCAAAAAATATCAACGTTTTCATTAAGATATATTCTATAAAAATAAACATAACATATAAATCAATAAAAAATAAAATATTGAAAAATAAAGGAATTTAAGACTTTAAAATACAGTATACCTGTATACAAAATTCTTTAAAAATCAGAATGTAAGTTACAAAAAAATAAATGTGAAAACGTATTCATAAAAAGGGTAAAAACGATAGAATTAAAATCTATACATTCAAAATAAGTAAGAAAATTGAAGAAATGAAGAATGTAAAATGCAAAATTGAGCGTTTGAAAATTGACAAAAGCCCAAAATATAAATATAATAAATGTAATCGTATAATAATATTTAAAATTTTGGCCAATTTCAAAAGGACAGGTGGTGAAGAGATGTCATCAATTGAATTAATGAAAGTGATTAGTGAAACAGAAGAACAGGCCGACAAAATCAGAAAGGATGGTGTTCAGAGTGCAAAGCAGGTAGTGAATGATGCAAACAGAAAAGCATCATTTATAATATCTGATGCAGAAGAACAGGCAGATGCGGAGTATAGAAGTGCAATACGGAAAGCTGAAAAAGAAGCTGAAGAAATGTACAATGGTATACTTGATAAGACATCTGAAAAGTGTAAGGTGATTTTAGCTGAAGCAGATGAAAAAATCGCTGCTGGAGCAAAGGTTGTTCTAGAAAGGATTGTGAAGTCTAATGTCAATAGTTAAAATGAAAAAACTTTCTGTCATAGGACTAAGCACAAAAAAAGAGGAAATCATAAAACGCCTTATGGATCTTGGTGTTGTAGAAATCAGTCTTCAGGACAAGAAGCTTCTTGATTCTGAATGGGCTGATATTGTTACAAAAGATGGCAATGATGACGAAGTAAGCAGGATAGATTCTGAAATACAGAAACTTTCGGTTGTACTGTCAACACTTGCTTCGTATGACAAAGGCAAGGCACCTCTTATAAATACAAGAAGGGCTGTAACAGGCAAAGAGTTCAAAAATATACTGGAAGGAAGCGATATAGAAAAGTCAGCTGATAAAGTATATGAACTTCATAATAGTCTTGTGGCATTGAAGGGACAGGAAAACAGAATAGAGACTAATATAATATCTCTTAAACCGTGGCTTTCATATGACATTCCGGTTGAAAAAACAGAAACCAGATGTACAGAAATACTGATGGGGGTTGTACCAGCAGTAACTGATTTTGAGCAGATGAGAAAATCTCTGGAGGAAGTTACAGAGTGCTCAGTATTGAAGCTTATTGGAAGTGATGCAGATCAGCATTATATATCACTGATAGCTTTAAAAGATGAGCTTGAAGATGTTCTTGATTCAGTTCGTCAGTATGGATTCAACAGAGTTAGTTTTTCAAATATGGAAGGGACACCTGCCCGGATAACAGGAAACTTTGAAAAAGAACTTGCAGAAATAGCAGTTGAAAAAGAAAAAGTAGAAAAACAGATAACTGAAATGGTCTCAGAAAGAAAAAACATAGAATGTCTTTATGATAAAAGAATAATAGAAAGAGATAGACAACGGATAAGAGGAAGGCTTCTTAACACTGAAGCAGCATTCTACTTTGACGGATATCTTCCTGAGGCTGCAGAAAAAAGTGTGGCTAAAGTACTTGAAGAAAACGAATGTTACTACAAGTTTGCAGAAACTGAAGAAGGAGAGGACGTTCCGGTATTACTTCACAATACAGGATTTGCATATCCTTTTGAGGCAATAACAAATCTTTATGCATTACCGGATTATAAAGAGGTTGACCCGACAAAATGGTTGGCACCTTTCTACTTTATATTCTTCGGTCTTATGCTTAGTGATGCAGCATATGGAATAATAATGACCGTAGCGTGCTTCATACTAAACAAAAAATTCAGACTTGAAGGAATGATGAAAAAACTTATAAATCTTTTCTTCTGGTGTGGTATTTCTACAACTATATGGGGTGCATTATTTGGAGGTTGGTTTGGAGATCTTCCAACAGTGGCAGCAAAAACATTCTTTGGAATAGATAATTTTGCAATAGATCCTATATGGTTTAACCCGGTAAATGACCCTATGAAACTTCTTATATTCTCATTCATACTTGGTGGAATACATCTTTTCCTAGGAATGGGAATACAGGCTTATATGCTTGTGAAAGATGGAAAGGCTATAGATGCTATATGTGATATAGGATTATGGTATGTACTTCTTATAGGTCTTGTGTTATTCGGAGTTGGAGCAAATCTTGCACCAGCTGCAGTAACAGTAGGTAAATATATGTCTATAGTTGGAGCTTTGGGACTTTTATTTACTGGAGGAAGAAAGAAAAAAGGTATATTCGGAAAGATTACTGGAGGACTTGGAAGTTTATACAACATAACTTCATATCTTGCAGATATACTATCTTATTCAAGACTTCTTGCGCTTGGTCTTGCCACTGGAGTTATAGCACAGGTTATAAATACCATGGGAAGCCTTGCAGGCGGAGGAATAAAAGGATCAATAATACTAATAATAGTAGCTGTCTTCGGACACATATTCAATATAGCAATAAACGCGCTGGGAAGTTTCGTACATGCCAGCAGATTACAGTATGTTGAGTTCTTCGGCAAATTCTATACAGGCGGAGGAACAGCATTTGAACCATTCTATAAAAAGACTAAATATGTCGACATAGTTAAGGAGGAAGAATAATATGTCAATCGGTACAATGTTAGCAATTTTAGGAGCATCATTAGCAGCAATAGCAGGTATAGGTAGTGCAATAGGTGTAGGTATAGCAGGTGAGGCAGCAGCTGGAGTAGTTGCAGAGGATCCAAAGAAATTCGGTCAGACACTTATCATGCAGGCACTTCCTGGTACACAGGGAATATACGGATTACTTATAGCTTTCATAATAATGCTTAAGATAGGTCTTATGGGTGGAAGCGGAGTTATGGAACTTACAGTAGCACAGGGTGCAGCAGTACTTGCAGCAGCAGCACCAATAGGATTAGTCGGAGTATTCTCAGCTATAGCACAGGGAAAAGCAGCAGCAGCTGGTATAATGCTTATAGCTAGAAAACCTGAAGAACTTGCAAAAGGTATGATATATGCAGCAATGGTTGAAACATATGCCGTTTTAGCATTACTTGTATCTTTCTTAATGTTAAATGCAATAAGCTTCTAATAAGACAGTAACAGTTTAAGGATGTGGATATAATGAGTATTGAAAAAATAACAGAAAAAATACTTTCTGAAGCTCAGGAATTTGCAGATTCTGCTGTTGCTGAAGCAAAGATGCAGGGAGAAGCTATTGAAAAAAGAGCAGGTGAAGATGCTGAAAAAATACTTCTTGATGTCCAGACAAAAATAAAAGAGGAAACTGAAAAAGTATTCAACAGAAGAAATTCTCTTGCACAGCTTGAAACAAGAAAAATGCTTCTTAAAGCAAAGCAGGATGCAGTAAATAAATGCTTCGAAAGAGCTATGGAAGAATTTGAAAAAATGGGTAAAAAAGAATACACATCTTTCCTTGCAGATACACTAAAAAATATAGGCGTTGATGAAGGTGAAGTATTATTTAACCCTAAGGATGCTGAAAATATAGCTGAAAAAGTTATAGAGAAAGCAAACAAAGACGGAAAGAATTTCCGCGTAAGTGAGAAAAATATAGATGCAAAAGGTGGATTCAAAGTTGTATCTGGAAAAGTTGAAATAACAGCAACAATTGAATCTATGATAGATGATATAAAAGAAGAAATAACACCTGATGTGGTAAAGGCATTGTTCAACTAGAACACAAGGCTTATCCACTTTAAAGAAAGGGGATTGATCAATTTGGCAAAGATTAATAACAGAGATTATGTATTTGCCACTGCCTGTGTACGAAGCGGAGAAAAAAATATGCTTAGCCACGACAAAATCGAAAAAATGGTGGAAAGTAAAAGTCCGGAGGATGCTTTAAAAGTTCTTACAGAACTTGAATACGGAGCAGTTTCTGAGGATGTTTCACCAGAAGAGTTTGAAAAGCTTCTTACACGGGAGCACAAAAGAACATACGAATTTGTAAGGTCTATAGTACACGATTCAAAATATTTTAATCTGTTCCTTTATCCATCGGATTATCACAATATAAAAGTGATACTGAAAGCGGAATTTCTTGGAACAGACCCTGAACCATTTTTTATGGGCAGTGGAACAATAGATCCTCAGACACTTCTTGTTATGGTAAGAGACAGAAATTTTGTAGGAATGACATCAAACATGAAGGATGCCATAGAAGAGGTTCTGGATGTATTCGGTAGAACAAAGGATCCTCAGCAGGTAGATGTAATACTTGATAAAGCATGTTACAAAGATATGTCACTGCTTGCTGAACAGTCTGAAAATCAATATCTAAAAGGATATGTAAAACTTCTTATAGACACAATAAATCTTAGAATATTTGTCAGAATGAGACAGATGAACAAAAGCTGGGATTTCTTCTCAAAAGTGTTTATAGAAGGTGGAAATATAACTGAAAAATTCTTTATCGGTGGATATGATGAGCCGTTTGAGAGTTTTGCTGAAAAGCTTGGTGCATATGGACTTTCTGAAGTTCTTTCAGAAAGCGCTCCAATGCTTAAAGAAAAAGGAAGTTTCACAATGCTTGAGAAAATGTGTGATAATCGCCTTATGGATTATGTCAAAGATTCAAAATATAAATCTTTTGGAATTGAGGCGGTTGTCGGATATATACTTGCTAAAGAGAATGAAATAAAATCTGCAAGAATAATAATGGCAGGAAAACTTGCAGGACTTCCATCAGATAGAATAAGAGAAAGGCTGAGAGAAAGTTATGTATAAAATAGGAGTAATAGGAGACAGAGACAGTGTTATAGGCTTCAAAGCAGTTGGACTTGATACGTTTCCATGCTCAGGTGCAGCTGAAGCCAAAAAGGTTCTTGAAGAACTTGTAGCTGAAGAAAGCTATGCCATAATTTACATAACTGAAGGATTATGTAAGGATATGACTGAGGAAATCGACAGCTACAAATCTCTTATAACACCTGCAATAATACCTATACCAGGAATAGAAGGAAGTCTGGGAATAGGAATAGCAGGTGTGAAGAAGAATGTTGAAAAGGCCGTAGGAGCCGACATTCTATTCGGTGACAATTAAGAATCCAAATTATTAATTATATGATTAATATAGAAAGAAACGGTGATGAAATGAACCAGGGAAGAGTTGTTAAAGTATCTGGACCACTTGTCATAGCAGAAGGAATGCAGGATGCAAATATGTTTGACGTGGTTCGTGTCTCTGAACAGGGACTTATAGGTGAAATAATAGAGATGCGTGGAGACAAAGCATCTATACAGGTATATGAAGAGACTGCAGGTCTTGGACCTGGTACTCCGGTTGTATCTACTCACGCTCCACTTAGTGTTGAGCTTGGACCGGGTATGATAGAGAATATGTACGACGGAATACAGCGTCCACTTGAAAAAATGGTTGAGCGGGCAGGTCCTAATATATCAAGAGGTATACAGGTTCCAGCGCTTGACAGAGAGAAAAAATGGACTTTTGTACCAACAGTTTCAGTAGGAGATACTGTTGAACCTGGAGATGTAATAGGAACAGTTCAGGAAACAGTTGTAGTTGAACTTAAAATCATGGTTCCTGTTGGAGTAAAAGGTGTAGTTTCTGAAATAAAATCAGGAGATTTTACAGTTGAAGAAACAGTATGTGTTGTAAAACTTGAAGATGGAACAGAAAAAGAACTTTCTATGATGCAGAAATGGCCAGTCCGTGTAAGCAGACCATACAAGGAAAAACTTGTTCCTGATATGCCTCTTGTAACAGGACAGAGGGTTATAGATACAATGTTCCCTATAGCAAAAGGTGGAGTTGCAGCAGTTCCGGGACCTTTCGGAAGTGGTAAGACAGTTGTTCAGCACCAGCTTGCTAAATGGGCAGATGCAGAAATAGTTGTATATATAGGATGTGGAGAGCGTGGAAACGAGATGACAGACGTTCTTCGTGAATTCCCTGAACTTCAGGACCCTAAAACTGGCGAATCATTAATGAAGAGAACTATACTTATAGCAAATACTTCAGACATGCCGGTTGCAGCCCGTGAAGCATCTATATATACAGGTATAACAATAGCAGAATACTTCAGAGATATGGGATATTCGGTAGCTCTTATGGCAGACTCTACATCAAGATGGGCAGAGGCTCTTCGTGAAATGTCAGGACGTCTTGAAGAGATGCCAGGTGAAGAGGGTTACCCGGCATACCTTGGATCTCGTCTTGCTCAGTTCTATGAAAGAGCAGGTAGAGTAATAAGTTTAGGATCTAATGGCAGAGAAGGTGCACTATCAGCTATAGGTGCCGTTTCACCTCCAGGAGGAGATACATCTGAACCGGTATCACAGGCTACACTTCGTATAGTAAAAGCTTTCTGGGGACTAGACAGTGAACTTGCATACAAGCGTCACTTCCCAGCTATAAACTGGTTAACAAGTTATTCTCTATATGTTGACAGACTTAATCAGTGGTTTGATAAAAATGTAAATAAAAACTGGTCTGCACACAGAGCTGATGCGATGAAACTTCTTCAGGAGGAAGCAGAACTTCAGGAAATAGTACAGCTTGTAGGTGTGGATGCACTTTCATTTGCAGATAGATTAAAACTTGAAGTATCAAGAACAATACGTGAAGACTATCTTCATCAGAATGCTTTCCATGAGGTGGATACATACTCTTCACTTAATAAGCAGTTCCTTCTTTTAAAACTTATAATGCAGTTCTATCATAAGAGTGCAGAAGCAATAGAAAACGGAGCTGATTTCAACAAAATAGTAGAGCTTCCTGTAAGAGAAAGAATAGGAAGATTCAAATACGTAGAAGAAAAAGATATAGATGATGCATATGCATCAATAGAAGAAGAAATGTTAAGTTGCTTAGCGGATCTGACAGCTAAGGAGGTGGAGTAATTGATAAAAGAGTATAAAACTATTGCAGAAGTGGCAGGACCGCTGATGCTTGTAAAAGACGTAGAAGGTGTAACATATGATGAACTTGGAGAAATAGAGCTTCCATCTGGTGAGAAAAGAAGATGTAAGGTTCTTGAAATAAACGGAAGAAATGCTCTTGTTCAGTTATTCGAAAACTCTGCAGGAATAAACCTTGCAGAAAGTAAAGTCAAGTTCCTTGGACATGGTATGGAACTTGCAGTATCAGAAGAAATGCTAGGTAGGGTATTTGACGGTATGGGTAGACCAAAAGATGGTGGACCAGAAATAATACCTGAAATGAAACTTGATATAAACGGATTACCTATGAACCCTGCAGCAAGAGACTATCCGTCAGAGTTTATACAGACAGGTGTATCTGCAATAGATGGACTTAATACACTTGTTAGAGGACAGAAACTGCCTATATTCTCAGGATCAGGTCTTCCTCATGCAGAGCTTGCATCTCAGATAGCTCGTCAGGCTCAGGTTTTAAACAGTGAATCAAACTTCGCGGTTGTATTCGCTGCAATGGGTATAACATACGAAGAGGCAGACTACTTCGTATCTGACTTCAAAAGAACAGGTGCCATAGATAGAACAGTTCTATTTATGAACCTTGCAAATGACCCTGCTGTTGAGCGTATATCTACTCCACGTATGGCGCTTACAGCTGCTGAGTACCTTGCATTTGAAAAAGGAATGCACGTACTTGTAATACTTACAGACATAACAAACTACGCAGAGGCTCTTCGTGAGGTATCTGCTGCACGTAAAGAGGTTCCAGGTAGAAGAGGATATCCAGGATATCTATATACTGACCTTGCTACAATGTATGAGAGAGCTGGTAGAAAAATAGGATGTGAAGGATCAATAACAATGATACCTATACTAACAATGCCAGAGGATGACAAAACTCATCCAATACCAGACCTTACAGGATATATCACAGAGGGACAGATAATACTTTCTCGTGAACTTTACAGAAAAGGTATAACTCCTCCAATAGACGTTTTACCATCACTATCTCGTCTTAAAGACAAAGGTATAGGTAAAGGTAAGACAAGAGAAGACCATGCGGATACAATGAACCAGCTTTTCGCAGGTTATGCACGTGGTAAAGAATGTAAAGAGCTTATGTCAATACTTGGAGAGGCAGCTCTTACTGAAATAGATAAAAAATATGCCAGATTTGCAGATGCTTTTGAAAAAGAATATGTAAATCAGGGATATGAAACAAACAGATCTATAATAGAAACTCTTGAAACAGGATGGAAACTACTTACAATACTTCCTAAGAGTGAGTTAAAACGTATAAAAGATGCCAATATAGAAAAATATTATCCTGAAAAAACATATGACGGAGATGCTAAATAAAAGAAGGGGGTAGTAATATGGCAAGACTTAATGTAAATCCTACCAGAATGGTGCTTGCTTCTTTGAAAAAGCGTCTCAATGTTGCCAGCAGAGGACATAAACTTCTAAAAGACAAACGTGACGAGCTTATGAAAACTTTCCTTGACCTTGCAAGAGAAAACAAGGTACTAAGAGAAGAAGTTGAAAGTATGATAGATGGAGTATATCAGAACTTTGCAATAGCAAATGCAGTAATGTCGTCACAGGCTGTTGAAGAGGCACTTATGTATCCAAAGCAGGGTGTAATAGTAAATGTCGACAAGAAAAATGTAATGAGTGTTGATGTACCTGTATTTGATTTTGAAACTACTACAAATGATGTTACAGATATATACTCATACGGTTTTGCAACAACTTCAGGAGAACTGGATGCCGCAATAAGTGAACTTTCAAGGGTATTCCCTGTTATGCTTAAACTTGCAGCCATGGAGAAGGAAGCAAATCTTCTTGCCGATGAAATCGAAAAAACAAGACGTCGTGTTAATGCTCTTGAATATGTTATGATACCTAAGCTTCAGGAAACTATAAGATATATAACAATGAAGCTTGATGAAAACGAAAGAGGTAATCAGACAAGACTTATGAAAGTAAAAGACATGATGCTTCAGGAAGCTATCGAAGAAAAACAGGCGTTTGACGAAGCAGTGTACAACGAATACAAAAACAGTAATTCGTAAATATACGATAATTTATAGACCTTCAGAATATGCAAATAATATTCTGAAGGTCTTTTTTGCTTTGTATATAAGTAGTATATATTGAAAAAATTAATATATATATTTTCATTTCAGCAAAGATGTACACGTTATGTTAGAAAGGTGATATAATATAGAATGGTATAAACCTGAAGTACTCAGGTTTATATTATTTTAATGACATTTTATATATGGAATATGACAAAGTATATTTGTTAAGTGGAGGTATTTAATGAAAAACAACAAGACAAAAATGATGGTAATGACATCTATATTCTCGGCATTTATAACTATTGGAGGTTTCATAAAGATACCTTTACCAAACTTTGAATATATTACACTAAGGTTAATGTTTGTAATAATGGCGGGATTCATACTTGGAGAAAAGTGGGGAGCAATAGCTTCTGCAATACATGTTATACTGGGGCTTGTAGGATTCCCTGTATTTGCCTCAGGTGGAGGTTTAGGTTATGTACTGAAGCCATCATTTGGATATATAATAGGATTTATATCAGCAGGATATATCAGCGGATATGTTTATAGAAAAATAGGCAAAACAGATTTTAAATCATCTGCAATAGCAGCTGTATCGGCTATGTTATCTATGTATGTAATAGGTCTTGCATATAAATTTATGATACTTAGTAGTGTCAGTGATGTAACTGAACCAATTTATATACTTATGTTTGCATCTCTTCCGATAGAGATTCCAGGAGATCTGCTTCTGGCTTTAGCTGCAGCTTTTGCAAATGTAAAATTTTCAAAAATAATTTCCAGACATCCGGAACTAAAAATATAGAAATTAATTTTAAAGGGAGGTTTTTATGTGAGACGTGTACATTTAATGAATGAATTCAAAAGACTTTTTTCTATTAAGTCGGATCAGGCGGAAAATGAGGAAATAAAACAGAGAATCGATGAAGCCTCTGCAATAAGCGGAACAAATCTATGGATACTGATAATGGCAATATTCATAGCATCCATAGGGCTAAATGTAAACAGTACGGCTGTTATAATAGGTGCAATGCTTATATCACCTCTTATGGGAGGAATAATAAGTATCGGGTACGGATTTGCAATGGATGATGTAGAGCATATAAAACGCTCACTTACAAATTTTGGTATTCAGGTATTTATAAGTATTATAGTAAGTGTAATATATTTCACAGTGAGTCCTTTATCTGAAGCAAAATCAGAACTTCTTGCAAGAATAAGTCCAACTATATGGGATGTTCTTATCGCTGTATTTGCAGGAACTGCAGGACTTATAGCACTTACAAGAAAAGATAGAGTAAGCAATGTTGTTCCTGGAACAGCAATAGCAACAGCACTTATGCCACCATTGTGTACTGTTGGATATGGTATTGCGGAAGGAAAATGGAATTTTATACTTGGAGCGGCATATCTTTTCTTTATAAACTCATTTTTTATATGTCTTGTAAGTTCGCTTGGTTTCCATTTTATGAAGGTTGTCGATCCTTCACAGGAAAAAAAGGGTAGCAAAAAACATATTATATTCTGGAGTTTTGTAATAATATCCATACTTCCAAGTGTGTATGTGGCATGGAATATAGTAAACGAAACAATTACCCAGAACAACTATAAAAACTTTATAAACTCACAGTTCAGATTTGAAAAGACACAGGTATTCAGCGACAAGATTGACATGGAGAGAAAGAAAATAGATGTTGTACTTATTGGAGAAAAAATTTCAGATTCAGAAATAGAAGAAATAAAAGAAAACAGAAATGCATACGAACTGGAAAAATATAAAGTAAATGTAGAACAGATGGCAGTGTCAGAAGGTGTAACAGAGGACGAAATAAAGAATATTCTTCGGGGAGGAAAAACTGTCAATCTGAACGGTGAAGAAATACCAATATCTGAAATAATACATGATTCAGATGGATATGACGAAGTCAAAAATGAGCTTATGATTCTATATCCTGAAATTGAAGAGGCCGGAATAGCACAGATGAGGGATAAAGATGGCGAGGAAACAAAAGCACTGATAATCAAAAGTCAGAATGAACTGGATTCAGAGAATCTTGATATAATAAAAAAATGGATAAAAGAAAAAACCGGTTCGGAAATGGAAATAATACAGTCTATAGATACTGTAACAGAATAGAATAAAGAAGAGTTGGTAGCATGATAAAAAGAATAAAACAGTTCTATATAAATCTTACGGATAGATACGGGGAAAAGGATGATTTATTTGTCAGGAGTATACTTGATGATTATGAGTATTCTCTTTTCAGTAAACTTTCTGGATCGGAGAAAAAACATAGTGTAAGAGTAGCTAATGAAATAAAAAGAATTTCCCGGGAAAAGAATATTTCTGATACTTTGCTTATAAAGGCAGCGTTGCTTCACGACATAGGTAAAAGCAGAAAAAGAATAAATATAATAGATAAATCCATAATAGTGATTTTAAATAGTATAACATCCGGAAAACTCAGAAATATTAATACAGCAAAAGTACAGTGTTACTATAATCATTCGGAATACAGCTATGACATGCTGAAAGATTATGAAGATAATGAAAGATTATTGTATATCATAAAAAATCATCACAGGGATATATATGATGATGAGGAAATGATGATATTTCAATTTGCTGATGATAAAAGCTAGGAAAAGGAGGGATAATATGCAGGAAATAAAAAATGCCATAGATGAAGTACTATCGTCAAAGCTTATAAAGGCAGTTATAAGCAATAACAAGGATAAAAATGCTGAATACAGAAAGATAGGAATAAATCTAAAGGAAAAATCAAATGGAGAAGAATTTTATCAGATAGAGAAATTTACACAAAAGCAGGTATTTCATGAAAATATATCAGAAAAAGAGCTGAATGATAAGTTTATGGAATTTATGGAAATGGGGTATAGACAGGCTGATATATGGTCTGAGGGAATAAATTTCAATATAAAAATATCTAAAAAAGGAAAGGTATTTATCGGTAAAAAAAGAACAGATAATTCCTCTGTAGCTCAAAAGACAAAACAGCATAACAAGAAAAAGGAATATATACTAAAAGAGGGAATGGATATACAGCCTCTTATAGATTTAGGGGTATTTACAAAAGATGGAAAAGTAGTAAATTCCAAATACGATAAATATAAGCAGATAAACAGATTTATAGAGCTGATAGATCATGAGATAAGAAAACAGAACTTTGAAGAGCTGACAATACTGGATTTTGGATGTGGAAAATCATATCTTACATTTGTTCTTTATTATTATTTTACAGAAATCAAGAAGATAAATGTAAACATGATAGGTCTCGATCTTAAGGAAGATGTTATAAAAAACTGCAATGAAATAGCCAAAAGATACGGATATAAAAATCTCAGATTTGAGATGGGTGATATAAACGGATACCGTTTCAACAATAAGGTAGATATGGTTATAACGCTGCATGCATGTGATACAGCTACAGATTATGCGCTTTATAATGCGGTTAAGTGGAATACGAAAATGATTTTCTCAGTTCCGTGCTGTCAGCATGAGCTTAATGCTCAGATGAAGCCTCAGAACCTTTCTATTTTATCCAACTATGGGATAATACAGGAAAGAGTTGCAGCTCTTATGACGGACTCAATAAGAGGAAATTTACTTGAAGCTGCGGGATATAGAACACAGTTGCTTGAGTTTATAGATATAGCTCATTCTCCAAAGAATATTCTCATAAGAGCGGTTAAGGGAAATATTTCTGAAGAGAAGAAAAATAAATGTATAGATGAGGTTGAAAAACTTATATCAGAGTTTTCTTTCAATCCTACACTTTATAAATTATTCAGGGAAGATGGAATAATATAGAGAAATGCAATGTAAACTTATATTATAATTAGGTTTACATTGCGTTTTTTTTATGGTATTATATACAAAAAGGTAAACCTTGATTAAATAAAAGTTTACAAAAAAGAATATAATGGAGGATTTTATGAATACAAAAAAAATGGTACTTTGTGCGATGTTTACCGCACTTACAGCGATAGGAGCGTTTATAAAAATACCACTGCCGTACTTTGAATATTTTACTCTTCAGCTTCTGTTTGTTATTATGTCAGGACTGATACTTGGCTCAAAACTTGGAGGACTTTCGGTTTTATTATATGTTGTAATAGGGCTTGTCGGTTTTCCTGTGTTTGCTGCCGGCGGGGGACCTGGATATATACTTAAACCCACTTTTGGATATCTTGTAGGATTTGTGGTGGCAGCGTATGTTACAGGATATATAGAAGAAAGAATAGAAAAAAAGAGTTTCAGGGCATCTATGGTGGCCAGTATCGCAGGAATGATAATAATATATGCGGTAGGTATAGCATACAAATATGTAATACTTAATGTAGTAACAAAAGTAGGCGTACCGCTTCCGGTTATGATAATGTCATCAGTGCCAATGGAAGTTCCAGGAGACATTATACTTTGTATAGCTGCATCAATTATAAATGTGAAATTCAGAAAACTTGCATCACTTCATCCGGAAATGAGAATAGAATAAAAACTGGGAGATGATAATATGAATACATATTCTGTGAAAGAACTTGCAGACAGAATAATAAATGGATATAGAGTAAACAGAGATGATATAGATAGAATAAAAAACTCTGATATAAATGAACTGTCAGAACATGCAGATAGAATAAGAAAGGAACTTTGTGGAAATGGATTCAGCCTATGTACAATAATAAATGGGAAAAGCGGAAGATGTAGTGAAAACTGTAAATTCTGTTCGCAGTCGTCTTTTTCTGCATGCGATATAGAAGTATACGATTTTATAGATGATAGTATTATTTCGGAATCTGCAAAGAAAAACAGAGATTCTGGTGTTGGAAGATTTTCAATAGTTACATCAGGAAGAAAATTATCCGGTCTGGATCTTAAAAAAGAAATAGAAGCATATAAAAAAATATCAGATAAAACTGATATAGGATTATGTGCATCAAATGGACTTCTGGGATATGATGAAATGATCCTTCTGAAAAAAGCCGGTGTAACAAGATATCATAACAACCTTGAAACATCCAGAAAATATTTTGAAAAAATATGTACAACGCATACATATGATGAAAAGATAAAAACGATAAAAGCTGCTCAGAATGCAGGAATGAGTGTATGCAGTGGTGGAATAATAGGAATGGGAGAAAATCTTGATGATAGGATAGATATGGCCTTTGAACTTAAAAATCTGGATGTGGATTCAGTTCCGGTAAATGTATTAAATCCGATACAGGGAACACCACTTGAAAATGTTACTTCTCTTGAATATGATGAAATCATAAGAACGATATCTATATTCAGATTTATACTTCCTGACAAAGTAATAAGACTGGCAGGTGGAAGGATATGTATGAATGATAGAGGAAAAAGGACTTTGAAAGCCGGTATAAACGGATTTATAACTGGAGATATGCTTACAACTGCAGGAGCAGGTATAAAAGACGACATATCAATGGTATCTGAAAATGGATTTGAGGTGATTAAATTTGAGTAGATATAAACCGATATTCATAATAGGTACTGATACAGACGTAGGAAAAACCTTTATAGCTGGGCAAATAGCAAGAGAATCTGTGAAAAGAGGGATAAAAACGGGTTATTACAAGGCTGCACTTAGTGGAGCAGAAACAATCAACTCAGAAATAGTACCAGGAGATGCAGTATATGTAGAAAAAAATGCATGTATAGACACAGCAGATAAGAAAAATTTTGAATACAAGGTATCTTACATTTTTGAAGAAGCTGTATCACCTCATCTGGCTTCGGAGATAAATAATGTGGATATTGATCTAAATATGATAAAAAATGACTACAAAAGACTTGAGTCAAAAGCTGATTTTACAATATGTGAAGGAAGTGGGGGTATAGTCTGTCCGATATATATAAAAGGAGACAAAAGGATATTCCTTGAAGATATAATAAAAGAACTTTCTGTAGACACCGTTCTTGTATCGGGTTCCGGCTTGGGAAGCATAAATTCTACAGTACTTACAGTGGAATATGCACAAAGCAAAGGCATAAATATAAAAGCCATAATAATGAACAGATTTGAAGGTAATAATATAATACACAAAGACAATATGAAAGTAATAGAAAATATGACAGGAATACCTGCATATATCTGTAAAGATGGAAGGATAGAAAACCGATTTTTTGAAAATGAAATATTTGTAGATTAATACTTAAATAGGGCTTTTTCAGCCCTATTTTTATGCCTAAAAAAGAAGAAAAGTAGAATATTCTGAATATACAAGTGAAATAAGTCTGCGAATATAGTATAATCTGTATAGAGTAACAATTTGGGGGCGATAAATATGCTTGAAAAACTAAATAAAATACTTAAACTTGCAAAAGAAAACGAAGAGTATAAAAAACTTCTTCTGGATTCTCAGAAGGAAGATGATGTAATGCAGGCTTTTTGCGATGCTGCATCAAAAATGGGAATAGAAATCAGTGTTGGTGATATTTTCCAGATAGAGGAGGAATTTTCATCAAATCTTTTAAAAAGCTGCAATGGTGGAGCGGTATATCCTATAGAATCATGGGGAGACTGGTATGATGACTTTTTTATAGAGCTTAGAAATTCAAAATAAATATTTTATTTATAGATATATAGATAAAAAATACAGTTTTTATAGATCAATATCAAAATAGAAAAGGGTGATAAGATGATAAGTATAATATCTCCATCTAAAACAATGAAAAAATCTATTGAATGGAGAAATACAATAAGCTGTGATGATGTAACATATCCGGCTCTTTATAAGCAATCAAATATAATATTGAAAGAGCTGAAAGGATATCTTGCTGAAGAGATAGCAGGTCTTATGAAAATAAATGAAAGGCTTGCACAACTTAATTACGCAAGATTTCAGAGAATTAAACCCATGACTGGAGATGAGAAAGGAATCTGCCATAAGAAAAGCCCGGCTGTATTTTCATACGATGGAATACAGTACAAGTCTATGATGCTTTCAGAAATGAGCAGAGAAAATATGGAATTTATGAACAGCCATATAAGAATATTGAGTGGATTTTATGGGATATTAAGACCACTTGATATGATTGATGAATATAGACTTGAGATGCAGACAAAAATAAAGATAAATGGTTGTTGTGGACTTTATTCATTCTGGAAAGATACTATAGCAGAGGAAATTATAAAAACTTCAGAGACAAAAGGTGTTGTTCTTAATCTTGCATCAAAAGAATACAGTAAAGCTGTGGAAAAATATATACTTTCATCTGGAATAAGATTTGTTGACTGTATATTTAAAGTTGAAAAAAATGGAAAACTTAAAGTTGAATCAACTGCATCTAAAAAGGGTAGAGGAGCTATGGTCAGATTTATATCAGAAAATCATATAGATGATATAGATGGTATAAAAAATTTCAAAGAAGATGGATTTGAATATTCAGAAGAAAACTCATCAGAAAATGAAATTGTATTTATAAAGAGATAAAATAGAGGTGAAGAAATGAAAATGACAGCAGCGGTCATAGCCGGAACTCCTGTAGATACAATGATGGGAGCACAGTTTCTTGAAAAAAAAGGAATAGATGCAATGTGCTTTCCGGTATCGGAAAATCCAATAAAACAGACGGAGTTTCAGGTTGCATCAGAAAGTGATAAAAAAGAAGTTATAAGAGAAATAATAGAGAGAATAAAATCAGAAAATATAGAGGATATATTTGTATACTGTAATTCATTAAGCGCATCGGTTGATATGGATGAACTTGCAAAAGAGGAAAACATAAGAATCATAACTCCTATGACAGTATATAAATCCGAAGCTGAAGGAAGAAAGAAAATAGGAGTAATTGCCGCAAATGCACAGGGGCTTTCAGGTATAGAAAAAGCTATTGTTGGAAAAAATCCGGAGTGTATTGTATCTGGAGTTTCATTTTTGCAGGCGGTTATAGACATAGAAAACGGAAGAAATCCGGAAGATATAATATATGACAATGGAATAAATCTTGCACTTGATATATTTAAAAAACAGGGAATGGAATGTATGATACTTGGATGTACCCATTTTCCGTATTTTGAAGAAAAACTTAAAAATATTTCAGAGATTGATATAATAAATCCATCTGAAAAAATGTATGAAATACTTATAAATAAATAAAAACAAAAGGATATCAGAATTATGCTGGAGACAAACTGGTTGTGACAGTTACAAATCAACATAAATACAGATATCCTTTTTATTTTCTGCTAAATTAATCTATCCATCCGAAATGCTTGCATGCATATTCTATACCATCTTCAGAAGAACTCTTTGTAACAAAGTCAGCTTTTGCCTTTAGCTCAGGTATAGCATTTCCCATCGCTATAGATGTCCACTCATCTCTGAACATTTTCAGATCGTTTGTATGATCTCCAAATACTACAACATCGCTGTATGGTGCATTGAAATGATCCATTATTTTCTTTATACCTACAGATTTATCATCCGGTTCAACAAAAAGGTACATATCAGAAAATCTTGCATATGGTAACACCTTAAGACCTTCTATTGTACTATCAACCTCTCTGTCACATCCTATATAAAGCTTGAAAAATTTGTCAAACTTGTTTATATCCAGGTCTTTATCAACTATTGTCTGCATATATGAATCATTTGCTCTATCATAAAAAGCCTGATATTTTGTATATCTTACTCTTGTATTATCAGGAGATACCGCCCATGGTATTTTCTTTTCTTCAAGTTCATCTACAAGAGAAAGACACTTTTCTCTGTCAAGTGGGTCTATACTGACAAGTTTGCCATCTAAAGTTATTCCATTACCACCATCGCTGACCATATTTTTAAAGCCAAGTTCATTGAGTATTTTTTCAGCCATTGCCTGACTTCTTCCTGTAGCTATAGCAAGAAAGTGACCTTTTTCCTCAAGAGCCTTAAGTGTTCTTTTGGTAGATTCAGGAACTATATGAGCTGGAAAGCCGGTAGTAAGAGTACCGTCTATGTCAAAGAAAAAATATTTTTTGTCGTTGTTTGAATTCATATTTTTACCTCTCTTAATAAGTGTTGTATAATAATATTGTTGAAGTATTTTACCTTCTTATTGCTAAGAGTTATTATACCACAACAGAAGTATAAGTAAACAGACAGCTTTTTCACAACAGATAGGAAGAAAAGTTGTATTTGGATAAGGAGGAGCTTATGAAAAAAAATGAAAATGTTATAGATATAAATGAAAAAATAGACCTAATGAAAGAATATGAACTAGTAAGTGATAATTTTGTGGATATTCTAATGGACAGAATAAATAATATAATAAAAAAAGATAAGCAGATGAGAGCTCTTTATCAATGTCATTTTGGTACTTATGAAGTTAAAAGAATAGAACTGATGAAAGATATAACAATATACAGCAAAATAATAGAAGAGATAAATGCATATGTATGTGAAGGAAAAGAGATTGATTGCGAAAATCTAAGGATGGAACTGGAAGCAGAAAAGGCTGGATTTGATGAGTCAGTTTCTATACAGAAAAGAGCAATCGAGGATTCAAAGGATTATCTAAACCGCAAAAAGGCAGAAAAAGAAGAACTGGAATATATGGATAAAGTCTTCAGAAGGCTTATAAAAAAATATCATCCTGTTTTATCTGATGATATTACAACAGAAGATTCAGCTATTCTTAATAATGTATTGGATGCATATATAGATGAAAATGTTTCAAGAATAGTGTTGTTTGAAAATTATCTGGAAAATAACACAAAGACAAAAAATAAATCTATGAAAGAAAATGAACTTAAAGAAAGAATAAGTGATATAAGAGGTGCAATAGATTACGAAATAGTAGAAATGATGAACGAAAAAAGTAATGTTGTATTTACTATAGGAGAAAATCTTACTGATTTTAGATGGATAGAAGAAAAAAAAGAGCTTTTGAAAAATCAGCTTAAAGATATTGAAGAGAAAAAAAATCGTATAATAGATAGGTATAATATAATGAGAAAACTTTATAATGTAGAAATATAGTAAGGAGGTATTATGTCAGCAAGACTTGATTTAACAGAAGGAAGAATTGCAGAAAAACTTATAAGACTTGCTCTTCCCATAATGGGAACATCATTTATAAATATAGGATATAATATCGTAGATATGATATGGGTGGGAAGAGCCGGCAGTGATGCAGTTGCTGCAGTTGGAACAGCAGGTTTTTATACATGGCTTGCACTTGCATTTATAGCAATTTCAAGAGTAGGTGGAGAGGTAAAGGTATCTCAAAGTATGGGAAACCACGATATAGAAAGAACAAGAGATTACATAAAAGCAGCCATAGAAATAAATATAATTCTGGCTATTATGTTTGGACTTGTGCTTATTGTATTTAATAGACCGCTTATAGAACTCTTCAGGCTTGGATCTGAATCTGTAACAAAACAGGGCAGTACATATCTTATAATAGTTGGTGCAGGAATGATTTTTTATTTTATAAACCCTGTTTTTACAGCAATATTCAATGGACTTGGAGATAGCAGAACTCCGTTTATGACAAATACTATGGGGCTTTTAATAAATATATTCCTTGATCCGTTACTTATATTGGGATTAGGTCCTATACCTCGGATGGGGGTTGCAGGTGCGGCCATTGCGACAATAACAGCACAGGCTGTTGCAACAGTTGTGTTTATATTGAAAATCGCATCAAAGGAAAAGAAGTATTTTAAAATAAGATATTTCAGAAATCCTAAATTCAAAGATCATAAGGAATTATTTATACTGGGACTTCCGGTAGCTCTTCAGAGTGGCCTTTTTACAGCATTTTCAATGTGCATAGGAGTAATAGTTGCCCAGTGGGGACCTGTAGCCATAGCGGTTCAGAAGGTTGGAAATCAGATAGAATCTGTATCATATACAACAGCTGATGGGATGTCCTCATCTGTTTCTGCTTTTATAGGTCAGAACTATGGCGCAGGAAAGCGTGATAGAATAGAAAAAGGAGCGAAGGTGGGAATCGCATTTGCATTTTTCTGGGGATTTATAACTATGATACTTCTTGTATTTGGAGCTGATTTCATATTTAAGTTCTTTATAGATGAACCGGAAGCACTTAAAGAAGGAGCGAGATATCTTAGAATAATAGGATATGGAGAAATATTCCAGTGCCTTGAAATTATAGTAATGGGTATAATGAGGGGAATGGGAAGAACATATGCAACATCAGCTATAAGTATAATTTTTACGGGAGCAAGAATACCGGTATCGATATTGCTTGCATCTACTTTGGGTATGGGAATAGTAGGAGTATGGTGGACAATATCTCTTAGTATGATAGTGAAGGGAATTCTTATGCTTTCTCTTTACCTTATATATAAGAAGAGAAATATGCTTATACCAGGAAGTTTATGCAGTGAAAAATAGTGTATTCAAAATACATAAAATAATGTATAATATATTAAAGAAAGATTGGAAAAGGGGATTCGTATTTTCGAATCCTCTTATTGTCGTTTACAGAGTATTGTTATAGATTATCAATAACATAAAAGATAAATAAGGGGGAGTATAAATGATTTCAGAGACACTTGTAAAAGCATTTGTAAAAGACAGTGAAAATACAAACGATGAATCGGTAAGAAACAGATATGGATTTCTTGCAGGTGCTGTAGGTATAGCATCAAACCTTGTACTTTTTATAGTTAAATTCAGTATAGGTTTTCTAAGCGGAAGTGTTGCTGTTACAGCCGACGCATTCAATAACTTTACAGATATGGCATCTTCTATCATAACAATTGCCGGATTTAAACTTGCAGGTATGCCTGCAGATGAGGAACACCCATTTGGACATGGAAGACTTGAATATATATCAGCTCTTGTAGTTGCATTTATGGTAATGTTTGTTGGAGCACAGTTTACAAAAACATCTGTGGAGAGAATAATGAATCCTTCTCCTATAGAATTTCAGACTATACCATTTGTGCTGCTTCTTCTATCAATAGCTGTAAAACTATGGTTAAGTGTGTTCAATAAATATATAGGAAACAAAATAGACTCATCAGCGCTTAAAGCCGTTGCAATGGATGCACTTGGAGATGTTTTTACATCATCATGTGTTGTTATATCTTTTCTTGCAGCAAGATTCACAGACCTTCCTATAGATGGATATGTTGGAGTAGCAGTTTCTCTTGCTATATTATATGCAGGATTTTCTCTTGTAAAAGAGACAATAAATCCTCTTTTAGGTGAGGCTCCGGATCCTGAAATAGTATCAAAGATAACAGAAAATCTTATGAAATATGAGATAATAACAGGAGTTCATGACCTTATAATACATAACTACGGTGTAGGAAGATGTATAGCATCAGTTCATGCAGAAGTTCCAGCGGATATAGATGTAATGGATATACATGAGGTTATAGATGATGCAGAAAAGGAAATTTCTGAAAAAATGAATATACATCTTGTAATACATATGGATCCGATATGTTTAAAGGATGAAGAATTGAACGAGGCAAGAGCGGAAATAGAGGATATAATTTCAGCAAGAGAAGAGTTAAAATCAATACATGACCTTAGAATTGTTGGAAAAGGTGAAAGAAAAAATCTTGTTTTTGATGTTGTTGTAGATCCGGCCATGGTAAGCCATAAAGAAGATGATAATATAAAAAAATGGATTGATTCCGAAATGAAAAAAAGACATGGAAAATACAATTGTATAATAGTAATAGATAGAGATTACTCTGGTAACCAGTAAAATAAAAGCTGCCTGATTTGAAAGGCAGCTTTTTATATTATATTATTATTTATTTACTTTGAAGAAAATACACTTCTGACAATACTTAATATTTCAGAAACCATATCTATATTACTTTTTACATTTTCCTTTGTAACAATAACATCTGCAGCGATGTCTGTAACAACATCAGTAACATCCTTCATATTTTCACCGACCTGCCCAAAATCTTCTACAACCTGAGGAAGAGCAGATATTGATTTTTTTACATTTGCAGAATTGTCGTCTATAACTGAAGAAACTTTTTTTATGACAGAAAGAAGTTCAAACAGTACTTTAATAAGAAGAATAAGTGCAACGCATCCGATTATTGCAAGGATAAAAAGAATTGTATTAATGTCTATTGTAAATGTCATGATTATACTTCCTCAACATTCTCTTCAGATAAATCTGAATCGCAGCATCCTTCTCCACAGCAGCATTCTTCTGCAGAGTCTGAATCACAACAACATTCTTCATCTGAATCAGAAGATTTTCTTGAAGCAAGATATTCTTTAACCTTTTCTTTAGATGCATTTAATTTTTCTTTCTGAGCACCTATAAGATCTTCTGTTTTTATTTTTGCATCAGTAGCCTTATCTGCAACAGCTGCAGCAGCCTGAGCTGAAGCGTTTTTTATATCTTCTCTTGTTTCTTTTCCAGATTTTGGAGCAAAAAGAACTCCACCAACAGCACCGGCAGTTACACCAACAGCAGCACCAACAGCAGCACCTTTTGCGGCAAGTTTAACTTTCTTTGCCTTTTCAGCCTTTATTTTAGCCTGTTTCTTCATTTCTATTTTTTCTGATAACTTCATAATATATGTCTCCCTTCAAATTGTATTGTAATATCCATTTTATCAATGCCGTTTCAAGTTATATAGAATTGATAAAAAATAGCTATTATTAAATATATTATACTACTTATTTTACCCAATAAATACAGTTTTAATAAGAAAATTTTGACAAAAGAATAGTGATGTTTTAATTGTCTGAAAAAATATTACAAATTGTAACTTTTATAGTAAAATATGATTATTTTAGTGGAAATTGTTACAATTTGTTATCAGGATATATAAAAAAATAAAAAAATTTTATGGAACAAAGTAAAAACATGTTGTTACTGAATCTATCTTATGAACACGTTGAAATATACAAAAACAAGACTAATCGTGAAAAAATATCATATACAAACATTATATATGTTGTTGTTTGTTGTTTCTTTAAATTGCAAAAAAAGTCTTTACAAGCTTGTAACTTTTATATTATGATATATACAAGTCAGGAAAAAGTTACAGACTTGTAACAATTTCTAATCATTAATAGGGAAATATATGAATGAAATAAATAATAAAACAGGGAGGAACATATGTTAAAGAAAAAGCTAGGTTCATTAATATTAGCATCTATGATACTATTATCAAGTACAGCATTTGTCTTTGCAGATGAAACGAAAACTGGAGAAGAAATAGAAGGAGTACAGACAAAAGAGATATCTGAAGAAACTGCTGATGGAAAGTGGTTTAAAATAGGAGATTATCATTATTATATGCTAGAAAATGGAGATTTTGCCAGAGGTTGGAATGAAATAGACGGTAAAATGTATTATTTCTGGTATAGTTCAGGAAAAATGGCAGAAGGACTTTCTGTTATAGGTTCAAAAGGAGAACATATATATATAACAAAAGAAAATGGTATACATAGAGGAATTACAAAATTAGAAAATGGTGATACTTATTACTTTGATGATAATGGTATCGGAAAAGAAGCCAAAATAAAGCAGGGTGATACTGTTTATTATTTCAATAAAAATGGTAAACTTTATCAGAAAGGTAAATCATATATATCAAATGCATCAGCATATTCAGGGCATTCAACTACTGCTACAGGACAGAAACCAAGATTTGGAACAATAGCAGTTGACCCAAAGGTAATACCTTATGGAACAAAAGTTTATATACCTTATTTTGATAAAGTATTCGTTGCAAATGATTGCGGTGGAGCTATAAAAGGAACTAAAATAGATATATATATGAATTCAAGTAAAGAATGTTATAAATTCGGAAGAAGAAATATAGAAATAGTAGTTCTTGAAGACATAAAATAAACATTTAAAAATCATATCAATTATCTCTAAAAAGACAGCTGCCAGCTGTCTTTTTTATGTTGTTATATAATATATAAAAAGTAAAACCCGATGCATGTTATGCACCGGGCTTATCTATTATTATAATTCTTTTTTCCATAATCCATGAAGATTGCAGTATTCATAAACTGCAACTGCTTTTTCATCAGATGCAAGAGCAAACTCTGCAACAGGTTCCTGACCTGGTTTAAGATCTCTTCTCTGAACTCCTTTATTTGTTTCAAGAAGTATGAACATTATATAGTGTTTATCTTCCATTGGATGTTCAACTGAACCAACTTTAGCCTTTACCACATTTCCTTCAACAGTTACTTCAGGAACATGCTTTTCAGTTGCTGCATCTACAGTATTTGGAACAAGTTCTGTCATTTTCTGTCCACAACACATCATAGGAACCGGAGTTTCGTATACTACCTCCACCATATTTTTACACTTTTCACATAAATAGAATTTTGCCATTTTATTTCCTCCTAAAGAAATACCTTTTCGGTAAATTTATATTAATCATATTAATCTCATATCAGAGTATCCTTATTGGATAACTGTTATAGTATATAAATACCCGTATGATAATTTCTCAAACATATTTAATTGAACAAAATGATAATTATATAAAAAACGAAAAAATGTTCGATTTAAATGTGAATTTATCCCTAACTCATTTTAATTATTGAAAAAATGAAATATAATAGTATGTATATTACTTGTTTATAAAACAAACTATAAAATATAGTGCAATCGGGAGGTTTTTTATGAGCAGGGTTGCAAAGGCGGCTATGGGGATATTTGCCGTTACCATGATATCTAAAATTTTCGGATTTGCGAGGGAGACAATACTTGTATATGTTCACGGGGCTGGAGCGGTTACCGATGCTTTTATAACATCGATGAATATACCGACAGTTATATTCTCAACAATAGGATCGGCTCTTGCAACAACTTTTATACCTATGTACTATACTGTACAGAAGGAAAAAGGTGAAAAAGCTGCATCTGATTTCGTAAGCAATGTATTCAATATGATAATAGTGATAAGCCTTATGCTTTCTGTTCTTGGATATATATTCTCGGATGAGCTGGTAAAGATATTTGCCATGAGTTACAGTGGAGAGAAGCTCCAGATGGCTTCTGAGTTTACAAGAATAATGATCTGGGGAATGATATTTATAGGTCTTAGCAACATAATGACTTGTCTTATGAATATAAACTCGATGTTTGTTGTTCCGAGTCTTACAGGAATACCGTTCAATATAATAATAATTGCAGGTATTTTTCTAAGTGCAAAAGCAGATATAAGGCTTATGCCGTTATTTACACTGATAGGAATGGCGAGCCAGTTTGTTTTCCAGCTTCCATTTGCCAAAAAGGGAGGATATACATACAGACCATATATAAATATAAAAGACGAATACATAAAAAGAACGCTTTATCTGGTACTTCCGGTATTTATAGGTGTGGGAGTAAATCAGCTTAATACAGTTGTCGATAAAACACTTGCATCGACACTTGGGGATGGTATAGTAACTGTACTTAACAGTGCATCTATTCTTAATACGTTTGTAATAGGTGTATTTATTTCCAGCATACAATCTGTTATATATCCGCTTATGTCAAAACTTTCAAGTGAAGGTAATGAAAAAGCTGTGTCTGGAATAATACAGAAAAGTGTCGATACAGTAACCGTACTAATGATACCTATAATGGTGGGTATAATAGTTCTTTCCGAGCCTATAGTAAAGATTGCATTTGAAAGAGGACGGTTTGACTCTACGGCAACAGCACTTACTTCGTCTGCGCTTGCATTTTATGCACTTGGACTTCCGGCATCAGGACTTAGAAATATACTTGGAAATGTGTTTTATTCATTTGGAGATACAAAGACACCTATGAGAAACGGTATGATAGCGATGATTATGAATATATCTATGAACCTTGTATTTATAAGATTTATGGGACACTGCGGTCTAGCCTTTGCCACAAGTGTATCATCAACTATATGTATAATCACGATGTTTATAAGCCTTAGAAAGAAAATAGGTGATTTTGGACAGAAAAATATAATAAAAACGGCGCTTAAATCATCGATAGCATCTGCTATCATGGGCGTGTTTGTATATTTTACATATAAATATACTCAAAACAGTTTTCCGAATTCTACAAGATGGGAACTTCTTCGGCTGATGATTTCTGTATCTATAGGTATATTGGTATATACTATAATAGTACATAGAATGAAGATAAATGAGGTTGAAAATCTGCTTGATCTTGTAAAAGGAAAACTTTCAAATATACTATCAAAGTTAAAAAAGCATTAGCTTTATGGAGGACATTATGAGAGAGGGAAAAATCAGAGAATACGCATCACAGAAGGGCACATCAAAGCTTGTACTTACAGTAGGAGTAATAGATGGAGATAATATGGACTTTTCAGTATATGGTCCAAAAGGAAAAGAGTTTCCAAAGACAGAGCACAGATATGAAATAGGATCTCTTACAAAACAGATAATGGAATCTCTTCTTGCAAAGGCAATTTCGGAGAAGAAGGTATCAATTGATGATAAAATAGATAAGTATATAAAAATGGAAGGTGCAGAACATATTCCGACTATAAGAGAACTTGTTACACATACGGCAAGATATGGAAACTCATATCCTAAAGCAGTTGCCAGAAGAGAAATGAAAAATGCTCTTTTAAGCAGAGAAAATCCATATACAGGATATACAAATGAAAATCTTTTAAAGGATGTAAATTCATTTAAGCCCAATCCAAAACATAGAAAATGGGTATACTCAAACTTTGGAGGAGCTGTTCTGGGAAGAGTTTTATCTGAAGTATATGGAAAAGATATAAAAAATCTTATTGAAGAATATGCAAAAGAGGAACTTGGCCTTGAAAATACAGGGTATACTCAGGACACAGATGTATCAAAATGCTGGAAGTGGAATGGCGATGAGGAATATCTTGCAGTAAATGGACTTGTATCTACAATAGGAGATATGATGAAATTTGTAGATGAAAATATAAATAAAGAGCCATCATATCTGGGAGAAGCACATAAGAAGTACTTCAATATATCAAAGGACAAGTATGATATGGGACTTGGCTGGATAATAAATCACGATACAGGTATAATATGGCATGATGGAAGCACAGATTTTTCTGATTGTTTCATAGGATTTGAAAAAAAATCAAAGAAAGGAATAGTAATACTTTCCAATAAGGCAAACAGCGGAAAAATAAATGCTGCAAGACTTGGAACAGAACTTCTTTCAGAAATGATAAAAAATAGAAAACATAGATAAAAACTACAGGGGGTAAACTTGATAATACTTGGAATAGATCCCGGGATAGCCATAGTCGGTTATGGAGTTGTTGAGTACAAAAACAGCAGATTCAGAGTAATAGATTATGGAGCAGTTACAACACCGGCACACACCGATGTCACAACCCGACTGGATATGGTTTATAGGGGAATAGATACAATAATAAAAAACTACAATATAGATGAGGTGGGAATAGAGGAACTCTTCTTCAACAAAAACGTAAAGACTGCAATAACAGTTGCACAGGCGAGGGGAGTTACTCTTCTTGCGTGTAGACACAATAATATACCTGTATATGAATACACGCCACTACAGGTAAAACAGGGTGTATGCGGGTACGGAAGAGCTGATAAAGCTCAGGTTCAGAAGATGGTAACATCATTTCTGAATCTTAAAAAAGTACCAAAACCCGATGATGTAGCCGACGCACTTGCAATTGCTATATGTCATGCACATGCAAACAGACTTGAAAAGACACTTTCAAATATACGGAAATACTAAAAAGGAATGATCAGATGTACAGATATATAAAGGGAACTGTCGAGGAAATAAATCTCGACAGTATAGTAATAGAAAATAATGGAATAGGATATAGTATAATGATGTCTTCAAATGCAATATCGAGATATTCAATTGGAGACAACGCAAAAGTATATACAAAGCTGATAGTAAGAGAAGATGATATGTATTTATGTGGATTCTACTCTGGAGAGGAAAGAAAGATGTTTGATTTACTAACATCTGTGTCAAAAATAGGCCCGAAAGTTGGACTTTCTATACTTTCCTTTGCAGAACCGAAACAGCTTGGAGCATATATAATAAGTGGAGATATAACAAAACTTTCAAAGGCTCCGGGAGTAGGCAAAAAGACTGCAGAGAGAATAGTTCTTGAACTGAAGGACAAAATAGACAAAACAGCTGTTGAATTTGAGCCTACACTTCTTGAAACAAAACCGGCTGTATTTACAGAGGACGAGGCAGTGGATGCACTTATGGCGCTTGGATATACACAGGCTGAATCAAAGGAGGCTGTATCATTTGTAAAATCTCCGGGAATGAATACAGAGGATATAATTAAAAAAGCACTTATCTACATATCTTCAAAAATGATGAAATAAAAATATAGAGTTATATGATAATAAAAATAAAATTATGCCTTCATATGCACATATGTGACAAAAACATGTGTATATGTGAATAAATATGGAAAGAGAGGTGGAGAATCTATGATGGACGAGTTTGATGAAAGCAGGATAATAACATCCACTATGCAGTCGGATGATATAGATATAGAAAACAGCCTGAGACCAAAGACCTTATCTGAATATCTTGGCCAGGAAAAATCAAAAGAGCAGCTCAGTATATTTATAGAGGCTGCAAAAAGCAGAAATGAACAGCTGGACCATGTACTTCTTTATGGACCGCCGGGGCTTGGAAAAACAACTCTTGCCGGAATAATAGCAAATGAAATGGGAGTAAACCTTAGAATAACTTCAGGTCCTGCAATAGAAAGAGCGGGAGATCTGGCTGCAATACTTACAAATCTTCAGGAAAATGACGTACTTTTTATAGATGAGATACATAGGATAAATAGAAGCGTCGAGGAGGTATTATATCCTGCGATGGAGGATTTCTGTCTGGATATAATAATAGGTAAAGGTCCTTCAGCAAGAAGTATAAGACTTGACCTTCCTAAATTTACACTTATAGGAGCTACTACAAGGGCAGGAATGCTTACAAACCCACTTAGAGATAGATTTGGGGTAATCTGCAGACTTGACTATTACACAGAGGATGAACTTTCAGAGATAGTAAAAAGATCATCAAGACTTCTTGATGCTGAGATAGACGAAAGAGGTGCACATGAAATAGCCAAAAGATCTCGTGGGACACCTAGAATAGCAAATAGACTGCTAAAAAGAGTAAGAGATTATGCACAGGTAAGAGCTGACGGAAACATAACTGACGGTGTAGCTGAGGATGCACTTGAACTTCTTGGAGTTGATAGTCTTGGACTTGACTATATAGATGAAAAACTTCTAAAGACTATAATAGAAAAATTCTCAGGTGGACCTGTTGGACTTGATACTCTGGCAGCATCTATAGGTGAGGATAGAAATACTATAGAGGATGTATATGAACCATATCTTCTTCAGCTTGGATTTATAAACAGAGGTCCAAGAGGAAGAACTGCCATGCCACAGGCATATAAACATATGGGAATAGATATAAAAGAAAAATAATATATACTGTGGAAAAAGAGTTGCTTTTTTGTTATTATTATAAATAGTATGCAAAAAAGCATCTTTTTGATGTGTAAAAAATTATTCGGTATTGACCGGGTTATAAAATATAGAAGGGAAGATATAGATTGAAAACCAGTGATTTTAAATTCGATTTACCACATGAGCTTATAGCTCAGGTGCCTATAAAAGATAGATCTGCATCAAGACTTATGGTTCTTGACAGAGAAACAGGAGAAGTTGAGCACAGAATCTTCAGAGATATAAAAGAATATCTGAATCCAGGAGATTGCCTAGTTCTCAACGATACAAGAGTAATACCTGCCAGACTTATAGGTGAAAAGGTGGATACAGGTGGAAAAATAGAGTTTCTTCTTCTAAAAAGAAATGAAGATGATACATGGGAATCACTTGTAAAACCTGGAAAAAGAGCAAAAATAGGAACAAAGTTTTCTTTTGGAGAAGGAAAACTTATAGGAGAAGTTGTTGGAATGGCAGAAGAAGGTGCCAGAATAATAAAATTCCACTACGATGGTATATTTGAAGAAATACTTGATGAACTTGGAAATATGCCTCTACCTCCATATATAACAGAAAAGCTTGAAGAAAAGGAAAGATATCAGACTGTATATTCAAAACATGAAGGATCAGCCGCAGCACCTACAGCAGGACTTCACTTCACAAACGAACTTCTTGATGAAATAAGAGCAATGGGGGTTGAAACTGCTTTTGTAACACTTCATGTAGGACTTGGGACATTCAGACCTGTAAAGGTTGAAAATGTACTTGAACATGAAATGCACTCTGAATTCTATATGGTAACACAGGAAGCAGCTGACAAAATAAACAACGCAAAGAAAAATGGGAAAAGAGTAATCTGTGTAGGAACTACAAGCTGTAGAACAATAGAGTCTGCTGCAGATGAAAATGGAATGATGAGCGAAAAAAGCGGATGGACAAATATATTTATATATCCGGGATATAAATTCAAGGTGCTTGACAACCTGATTACAAACTTCCATCTTCCAGAGTCTACACTTATAATGCTTGTAAGCGCCCTTGCCGGAAAAGAAAATGTTCTGAATGCATATGAAAAGGCTGTAGAGGAAAAATACAGATTCTTCAGCTTTGGGGATGCCATGTTTATAAAATAAAAGACAGGTGATAATATGAAAAAGAAAAACGGTATAATATTGAATATCGCATATCTGTTTGAAAAAATACTGGCGGTTGTCGTTCTTATAGCGGTATTTTTAGGAACAATAGATGTGTGCAGACTTATATGGGATACCTATATAGTAAACTTTGAAAATATAGTACAGTATGACCAGTTGAATGCTATGCTTGGTCAGATACTTCTGCTTGTAATAGGAGTTGAACTTGTAGTAATGCTTTCTCTTCATATACCAGGAGCTCTAATAGAAGCACTTTTATATGCAATAGCGAGAAAAATGCTTCTTATACCGAAAAATGAGGGAATGTTTGAGATACTTCTTGGGGTTATATCGATAGCAGGTCTTTTTATGATCAAAAAATATATATCTCCACCACCTGAAAAAGCAGGCGGAAAAGTTCTTTCTACAAGTATACACAGCGATGATGAAACAGAGGAACTTGAGAGATTAAATGATCATCAGGTTGATTTTTTCTGTAGAATATCGCCTACAGTATGCAGAATAAAAAACAAGATTACTAAAAGCGAAAGATGTGCAACATGTGATTTTTATAAATCAAAAACAGCACAACACTACAATAACATATTAAATGATTATACAAAGAAAGATAATCCGGAAACAGATAAAAATCCGGATAAATAGAATAACAATATAATATAAAAAGGAGATGAGGATTTGTACGCAGTAACTTATGAACTGATAAAGACATGTAAACAGAGTGGAGCAAGACTAGGTGTACTTCACACACCACATGGAGATATAGAAACTCCTATATTTATGCCGGTTGGAACTCAGGCAACAGTAAAATCAATGACACCGGAAGAACTTAAGGAAATAGGTTCTCAGATAATACTTTCAAACACATACCATCTTTATCTTAGACCGGGACATGAGCTGGTAAAAAAAGCCGGTGGACTTCACGAATTCATGCACTGGGATAAGCCGATACTTACAGACAGTGGGGGATTCCAGGTATTTTCGCTTGGACCACTTAGAAAGATAACAGAAGAAGGAGTGGAGTTCAGATCTCATCTTGATGGATCAAAACATTTTCTTACTCCTGAAAAAGCCATGGAAATACAGAATGCGCTTGGTTCAGATATAATGATGGCATTTGACGAGTGTGCACCATACCCTGCAACAAAGGAATATGTAAAAAACTCTCTTGAAAGAACTACAAGATGGCTTGAAAGATGTAAAGCAGCACACAAAAATCCTGAGAAACAGGCTTTATTCGGAATAATTCAGGGTGGAATGTACAAAGATTTAAGAGAGCAGTCTGCAAAGGAAATAACAGCAATAGACCTTCCAGGATACGCTATAGGAGGACTTAGTGTAGGTGAGCCAAAACCTATGATGTATGAAGTACTTGAGTATACGACTCCTCTTATGCCTGCAGACAAGCCTAGATACCTTATGGGTGTAGGAAGTCCTGACGACCTTATAGAGGGTGTAATAAGGGGAATAGATATGTTTGACTGTGTACTTCCTACAAGAATAGCGAGAAACGGAACAGCTATGACAAGTCAGGGAAAAGTTGTAGTAAGGAATGCATCATATGCAGAAGACTTTACACCTCTTGATCCTGAATGTGACTGCTACACTTGCAGAAATTATACAAAAGCATACATAAGACATCTTGTGAAAACAAATGAAATACTTGGAGCAAGACTGATAACAACACACAACCTTCATTTCCTTCTTAAGCTTATGGAACAGATAAGACAGGCGATAAGAGAGGATAGACTTCTTGATTTCAGAGAGGAATTTTTTAGAAAATATGGATATGAACTTTAAATAAATCTCAATCTGATATATAATACTCTCTAGCACGATAAAAGTGCGGAATATATAACCGATAAAAAGGAGGGCTTATAAATGCCAGTACAGCAGATGATAATGAGTGCTGTTTTATGGATAGCAGTACTTGCAGTATTTTATTTCCTATTAATAAGACCACAGAAGAAAAAGGATAAAGAGCTTAACGATATGAGAAGCAACATATCTGTAGGTGACAAAGTGGTTACAATCGGGGGAATGATAGCTACAGTTGCAAAAGTGGAAGAAGAAACTGTAGTACTTGAAGTTGGAGCAAACAGAACAAAAATGCCTTTTGAAAAATGGGCTATAGGAAGAGTTATAGAAAAGAGCGAAAAAAAGGTTAAAGAAGAAAAGAAAGAAGACAATTAATACTATAATATGTTATAATTAACTATACAGTATTATTTTTGAAATATAAATGGAGGTAAATACCATGGAAAAGAAACATGTAAAGACTTTATCTAAAGCTACTTTAAAAAACAGTGCATCTAAAGGTGGATGTGGTGAGTGCCAGACTTCTTGTCAGTCAGCATGCAAAACATCTTGTACAGTTGCAAACCAGGAATGTGAAAGATAGTCATAGACTATTGAATCAGAAAGCGGACATATATGTATGTCCGTTTTTTTATTGCCTATATAAATTTATATCTTCATAATATATAATTATATTAAAAAAAGAAAAAGGAGTAGAGATAATGGAGATTAAAAATCTAAATATGAGAACAGCAACAGAAAATGATATTGAAAGAATAGCCGAGATAGAGAAGGAATGTTTCCCGGAGGCTGAAGCAGCTACAAAAGAATCAATAAAGGAAAGAGTGAAAGTATTTGGAGAATCTTTTATTGTTGCGGAATATGATGAAGAAATAATCGGATTTATAAATGGAGCAATAACAAATCAGAAAACTATAACAGATGATATGTTTGAAGATGCATCACTTCACAATCCGGACGGAATATATCAGTCTATATTTGGACTTGATGTAGTTGAAAAATATAGAAAAAATGGTGTGGCTCGGGCGCTTATGAACATAATGATAGATAAGTCAAAAGAAAGAGGAAAAACAGGACTTATACTTACATGTAAAGAAAAATTAATTGATTATTATTCAAAATTTGGGTATAAAAATATGGGAGTATCGGAATCTGTTCATGGCGGTGCAGTCTGGTATGACATGATTCTAAAGCTAAAATAGAGTTATATAGTTATAATAATCCCATAAAAATAGTATAATTAGATTAACCAGATAAAATACAGGGGGGTATAATTTATGAAAAGAAAAAGAATATATTCACTTCTGATATCTCTGATACTGGTATTTGGTGTTTCTATTTCGTCTGTAATGGCTCTTACAGTTACTGAAATAAAAGGTCAGGACAGATATGAAACATCTGCACTTATATCAGATAAGCAAAGTTATTCGACTGCAATACTTGTAAATACTACAAAAAGTATTGCCGATGGTCTTAGCGCGAGTGCTCTTTCAGGAGCAGCAAATGCACCTATAATGTTTGTAAAAAGCAATTCAATACCAAATGAGGTTGCGCTTAGACTTGAATGTACAAATCATGTGTATATAATAGGATCAGAAACTGCAATAAACACTTCTGTTGAAAATACTCTTAAAAATGCGGGGTTTATGGTAACAAGAATTGGTGGTTCAAACAGATATGAAACATCTGTAAATGTTGCCAAAGAAGTAAAAAGAATAAAAGGTGGAGCAGACAAAGCATTTATAGTAAACGGGCTAAAAGGTGAGGCAGATGCAATGAGTATATCGTCTGTTGCAGCCAGAGATTCAGCTCCTGTTATACTTACAAATGGAACATCTATAACAAATAGTGCGCTAGATGTAATAAAAGGAATAAATAATAAGTATATAATAGGACTTGAAGGTGTTGTGAGCAATTCAATTAAAACACAGACAAATGCTGTTAGAATAGGTGGAGAAAACAGATTTGCAACAAATAAGGAAATAATAGGTTATTTCTACAAAAATGTAACATCTTTCCATCTAAGCAAATCAGATCAGTTTGTCGATGCACTTGCAGCTGCACCGATTACAAAATACAAGCCTATAGTACTTGTAAGTAAAAATGGAGATAAAAGTGTACTTCAGGGTGCAACAGAGCTTGTAGCACTTGGAGGTATTGATAAAGATGTAATTGAAAAGTGCAAGGAAGCTGCACAGAATTAAAAAAGAGCCGAAAGGCTCTTTTTATTTGTACAAAAACAAAATTTATTGTGAAAAAAAATTCACATATACTTATCGTTATATAGATATTCAAAACTAATAAAAATATGATATACTAAAAAATAACGCATAAAATAAGAAATCAAGAGGAGATATGTTAAATTTTATAAAAGAAAGGTAAAATTTATATTATGAAAAAGAATAGAATAAAAAAAAGAATCTCTCAATATAATAAAAGAACAAGAGATATAAATTATTACATAAATAAATTTATAAATTTTGAATCTATAAAAGAGATATCATTGTGGGCAGTGGTTTCTGTATTTCTTATTTATGCAGTAGAATTTATGGCAAGAGGAAATATGGATGAGGTGAAATTATTTTTATCTCAAAGAGATATTGCTGCACATATAAATCTTATAATCGTAATGCTTTTTACAGGAATATCTTTCTTTGCAAGAAGAAAAAAGTTCTGCATATGGATAATATCGTGTGTAATATTGATTTTAGGGGCCGTAAATAATCTGGTAATAAAATCCAGAGGTATGCCGTTCTCTTTCTCGGATATATTCAGTATATCAGATGCACTAAGCATAGCATCAAAATTTATAAGTATTAATATGGTAATAGTTGCAGCAGCATTGCTGCTTATATTTATTTTGGTGACAATACTTATATGGAAAAAAGAGAAAAAAGGAAAAAGAATAAATGGATATATAACTATATTTATATATATATCTTTGATATTAACTATTAATGGATATAGAAGTACTATGACAGGAGATTACATGCGGACTCTTGCATGGGATGTAACACAGACATATGAGAATAATGGATTTATTTATTCTTTTGCAGAATCGTATGTTGGATATCTTAGAAAAAAACCGGAAGGATATTCAAAAGATGCGATTTTAAAGATAAGAGAAGAAGTAGAAAATAAAGCAAAAAATGACAGCAGCTCTAAAATTGGTTCAAAGAAACCTAATATACTTTTTGTTCAGCTTGAAGGATTCTTTGACCCATCTACAATTCCGGGAATAGAGTTTAACACAAGTCCAACACCTGTGTTTAATAGTCTTTCAGAAAAGTATACAAGTGGTTATATGGATGTACCTACAGCTGGAGGAGGAACTGCAAGAACAGAGTTTGAAGTGATTACAGGAAGTAGTTTCAAATATCTTATAAATGGAGAAATTCCATATATAACAATAGTTAACAATAAACAGGTAAACTCAATAGCGACATATATGAATAACATAGGATATAAAACTCATGCGGTTCATGATTTTGAGGGAAATTTTTATAATAGAAACAAAGGACTTGAAAATCTTGGATTCAATACTTTTACATCTTATGAATATATGAATGGCATAGAAAAGAATCCTACAGGATGGCCAAAGGATAAAGTACTTACTCAATACATAAATGAAGCGATGGACTCAACAAAGGAAAAAGATCTGGTATGTACTGTATCGGTTCAGGCACATTCACGGTATCCATCTGATAGAAATGATAGCAGCTGGCCGTGTAAAATAACAAAATCAGAGGGGATAACAGAACGGCAAAAGAAAGAAATAGAATATTATGCTGAACAGGTAAGGGAAATGGATCAGTTTATAGCAGACCTTAATAAAAGTGTAGAACAAAGAAAAAAGGAAACCGGTGAAGATACACTGATAGTTTACTATACTGATCATATGCCTAGAATATCATATTTATTTGATGGAGATGAGATAATGCCTAGATATAGAGCTCCATATACATTCTATGCAACATATGATTTAGAAAAGGAAAAATTACCTGAAAACTTTGCTTCTTATCAGCTGGCATATAAAGCGATGGAATATGCTGAAGTAGGATATGGACCTATGGAAAAATTCCACAAATATATGTCTGATGAAAAAGATTATATGAAAAAACTTGAACTTGTGCAGTATGACTTGCTGTTTGGAAAAAGATACTATCTTAAAGAATCTGAAAAACAGAAAAAAAATAATATAAAAATGGGTGTAAAAGATATAACAATAGATGAAATCAAAAAAGAAGGAAATAAATATGTCATAAAAGGTGAGAACTTTACCCCTAAGAGTGTATTGTTTGTAAATGACAAAATGGTTGATTCTAAATTTATAGATAGTGGATCTATAGAAACAAACGAAAAAATAAATAAATCAGACGAAGTGTGCTTAAAACAGCTTGGAAAATATAATGCAGAGCTTAGTAGTACAAATATTTATATATACAAGGGAGAGTAATATATGAGGGAAAAACTTATTTATATAGTTGCATTTACTTTGATATTCATATTTCCACTAACTTCAAATACAGAAGCATTAAGCAAAATAGAAAAAATAGCAGGAAAAAACATATATGAAGTATCCGCAAATATTGCATCAAGAAAAACTTATAATTCAGCTGTTGTTGTAAATATGGACAATAGTGTTGCAGATGCGCTTTCAGCATCTGCACTTTCAGGGAAACTTGATGGAGTCATTTTGCCTGTATCAAAAAATAGTATACCGAACGAAACATTGAACAAATTATCAGGTTTGAAAAAAATATATATAATAGGGCTTGAAAATGCTGTAAGTGAAAATGTGGAAAAAGAATTGTCAAAATATGCAACAGTAAAAAGAATTGGTGGAGACGATAGATATGAAACATCACTTAAAGTTGCAAATGAATTAAAAAATATTTCTGGAACACAACCCCAGAATATCATATATGCAAATGGAAAAACCGGTGAAGCAGATGTAGTATCAATTTCATCTATATCGTATAGAGATTCATCTCCGATTCTTTTAACAAACGGAAAAACAATAAATAGTGAGATGAAGGAGTTTTCACAAAAGGCAAAAAATATATATGCCATAGGTGGAGAAAAGGTAATACCGGAATCTCTGTACAGAAATATAGGAGCTACAGAAAGAATTCGGGGAAATACAAGATTTGAGACAAATGAAAAAATAATAGATAAATTCTACTCTACAAAGCCGAAAGAATATCATATAGTTAATGCGAGTGATTACAAAACAGCTATAGTATTGTCATCAATAAGTGATGAATCACCAATAGCATTAGTAGAAGACAATACAAAAGCAACTGTAATAAAAAGTGCTGAAAAACTAATATCTGCAGGAACAATATCAGAAAATGAAATATCAAGAGCAGTTTCTATAGCAGGCGGAATTGAAAATTATGATTACAGCTGGACATCAAAGAATTATATAGCTCATGCTATGGGAGGAATAGACGGAAAAGCATATACGAACTCATATGAAGCTATGGAATATAATTATAAAAGAGGTCATAGAGTATTTGAAGCAGATATAATAAATGGCGGATATGGTGACTTTCTGGTATGGCATAGTTTCGATTCTGATACTATGAAAGAAATGAATCTACCAGAAAAATATTCTACAAATAGACCAGATGCCGAAGAATTTAAAAAACTTAAACCGTATGGAAAATATACTACAATGGTGCCATCGGATATATTCAAATATATGTCCTCTCATAGAGATATGTATCTTGTAATAGATTTAAAATCCAAAAGCGAATATGACACTACAATGCGGTATTCTTCACTTATAAGTCAGGCTAAAAAATATGGTGTGATAGATAGAATAATACCTCAGGCGTATAGCAAAGAATCATATAATCAAATAATGAAACTTTATAGTTTTGAATCTGTGATATTCACATGCTACAATTTAAATACTATTGATGTAAATGATATAACTAATTTCTGTATTCAGAACGGTATAGATGTTATAACTGTGGATGGATCCAAATATAGTACAGCGCTTGTCAATAGATGCAAAGAATACGGAATAAAATTGTATATGAACACATATAATGATATAAAAGAAGTAAATAAATATAAAAGCAAGGGAGTCTATGGATTCTATACAGATTTCCTAGTATAAAAATACAGCCATATGGCTGTATTTTTTTTGAAAACTCTAGAAAATTTCAGAAAAAATCAGAAGAAAAACTTCAATTAATTATTAGATGTAACTTACATCCCCAGAGAATATAATATAATCACAGGCAGGGAACAAAGCCTGAAACGACTGGCCAGTCAAAAGAATAAAAGGGGGAAAATAAAAATGGCAGTAACAGAAACAAAAAATCCAGCATCTTTAAAATTCAGATTTGAAAACGGATCAACTGAGGACGGAAAGACAAAATACAAAACAAAAACAATAGGAAATATAGACCCGGAAGCATTAAATGCGGATCTGATGGAAGTGGCAAACAGTCTTCTGGGGCTGGTAGATGATACGATATCATCTGTAAGCAGAGTGGATAATACAACACTTGAAAATGAATAAACTTAATAATGGGGAATATTATAAACAGGGGGAATAGAAAATGGAAGAAAAAAGATTAGTGATGCAGTTCAAAACAGCAGCAGGAAAAAAATTCAGTATATCAATGGATAATCCAAAAGCGGATATAAATGAATCTGAAATAAAAACAGCAATGGATCTGATAGTATCAAAAGCTATAATAAAAATAGACGATTCACCTGTAGCATCTACAGTAGAGGCAAAAGTTGTGACAACTAATGAAACAGAGTACGATCTAGTGCTTTAAAAACTATAATAGACAAAAACTATATACATAATTCATACACAGGAGGCAGGGAGATACCCTGCCTCTAAAAATATAGAAAAATATAATTGACTGTCTGTATAGAACATAACTAATAAAATTGAATGATATTCTCTTGAAAAATATATAAAAAAGGTATATTATTACAATAAAGACAGAACATATGTTCTATAAAATCAAAAATTTTTTTTAAAAATGGGGTGCTTATATTGAAAAAAGAAGGGAAAAAATCATGTGAAGACATTAAAGAGTTTGATGAGACAGAAAACATTGAAAAAAATCCATCAGCAATCAACGAGTACAAAGAACCAGAAAATGAAAAATATCGTTGTATAAATATGATAAGTAAACAGATAAGTGAACTGATAAATGGAATATCAGACGACGAATTGAAAAAATCCATAAAAGAAGAGCTGGCTATAGGATTTACCACAGATGCGCTGAATCTTGAAAGAGATGATATCAATATGGATGCAATAAAATATACGAAACTTGATTTCGGGGAAGAGGATGTCCCGGAAAGATATTATTTTATAGTGGAATCTATAGGAATAGATGCATTCAAAAAACTTGTAAAAACTGTTGGGGGAGAAAGCATATATATACCATCAAGAAAAACAATGACAAAAAACGCGAGAATAAGATGTATAGCAGAAGCTTTGAAAAATAATAACTATGATTATACAAAAGTTGGGATGATATTTGGAATATCGGAGTCTCAGGTAAGATACGCAGAATCTGAGTATAGAAAACTTGAAAAATAATACAAATGAAAAAGGGGCACCGCATAGCGGAAGCCCCCTTTTCTGTGTGAAAGATACTCGAATGCAACTTATTCAAGTAATTTTAATTATACAATATGTATGTTAAATACACAACACAAAAAAACAAAAAAATAAGTGTCAAAATATATAAATATATAAAATAATAAACGTATTCATATAACAAAAAGCGATAAAAACAGTGCCCAAAGAACTTTTTTCACAAAAAATCCAGTATACACGAAACAGAGTTTAATATATAATGTAAATAGTACGCAAAAAAGAAAGGAGAGAAAAAATGTCGATACTAGATAGAATACTTAGCAAATCAGATGAAGCTGAAATAAAGAGAATAAACTCAATAGTAGATAAAATAGATGCATTAGAAGAGAAATTCAAAGCTATGAGCGATGAAGAACTTCAGAATATGACAAACATATTCAAAGAAAGACTTTCAAAGGGTGAAACACTTGATGATATACTTGTAGAAGCATTTGCAACTGCAAGAGAAGCATCATGGAGAATCCTTGGAATGAGACAGTACAGAGTGCAGCTTATAGGTGGTATAGTACTTCACCAGGGAAAAATAGCAGAAATGAAAACAGGAGAAGGTAAAACACTTGTCGCTGTTGCACCGGTGTATCTGAATGGACTAACAGGAGAAGGGGTTCACGTCGTAACAGTAAACGACTACCTTGCACAGCGTGACCTTGAGGAAATGGGACAGGTATACAACTTCCTTGGACTTACAACAGGGGTAATAATAGCCGATCAGACTCATGAAGAAAGAAAGAAACAGTACGAAGCTGACATAATATACGGAACAAACAATGAATTCGGATTTGACTATCTGAGAGATAACATGGCGAAATCAAATGAGGAAAAAGTTCAGAGAAAACTTAAATTCGCCATAGTCGATGAGGTAGACTCAATACTTATAGACGAAGCAAGAACTCCTCTTATAATAGCAGGACAGGGTGCAGAGGGAACTGAAATATACAAAGTTGCCAACACATTCCTTAAAACTGTAACAGAAGAAGACTACGATAAAGACGAAAAAGAACATACTATATCATTTACAGAAAAAGGTATAAAAAAAGCTGAGAAATTCTACGGAATGGAAAACATAACAGATGTAAAACACCTTGAAACATTCCATGCAATAAACCAGGCTCTAAGAGCTCATAAAATGATGGATCTTGACGTTGAATACGTTGTAAGAGATGGAGAAATACTTATAGTAGACGAATTTACTGGAAGGGTAATGCAGGGAAGAAGATTCACAGACGGACTTCACGAAGCTGTAGAGGCAAAAGAAGGTGTTGAGATAAAAGGTGAATCAAGAACAATGGCTACTGTAACATTCCAGAACTTCTTCAGATTATATGAAAAACTATCAGGAATGACAGGTACTGCCAAGACAGAAGAACAGGAATTTGAATCAATATATCATATGAACGTTGTTCAGATACCTACAAACAAACCAGTACTTAGAGCAGACCTTCACGACAAGATATACAAAACAGAAAAACAGAAATATGAAGCAGTAGTTGCTGAAATAAAAGAAGCTCATCAGACAGGACAGCCTATACTTGTTGGTACTGTATCTGTTGAAAAATCTGAAGAACTTTCAGAAATGCTTAAAAAAGAAGGAATAAAACACAAGGTCCTAAATGCAAAACAGGATAAAGAAGAGGCTGACATAGTAGCTCAGGCAGGTAAACTTGGAGCTATAACAATAGCTACAAATATGGCAGGTAGAGGTACAGACATCAAACTTGGAGCAGGAGACAAGGAAGAAGCTGAAAAGGTAAGAGAAGTCGGCGGACTTTATGTAATAGGTACAGAAAGACACGAATCAAGACGTATAGACAACCAGCTTAGAGGACGTTCTGGACGTCAGGGAGATCCTGGTAAATCAAGATTCTTTGTCAGCGTAGAGGACGAAATAATAAAACTTTACGGTGGTAAGACAATAGAAAAACTTTCCAAGAAAATAACTCCTGACGAATACGGCGGAATGGAAAGTAAAGCACTTACTAAGACAGTAGAAAAAGCACAGAAAACAATAGAAGGTAAAAACTTCCAGACAAGAAAACAGGTACTTGAATACGACGACGTAATCAACCAGCAGAGATTAGTTGTATATAAAGAAAGAGACAAGGTACTTGATCATGGAGATATATCAGAAGAAATACAGGAAATGATAAAAGAAAGAATCAGATTTGCTACTGATAAGTATCTGAGAAAGAAAAACAGAGATTTCCTTGGATATATAGTTCATTTATATAATGAGTTTGTACCTTATAATACACTTGTTATACCAGGATGGGGAGAGCTTAGTCCAGAAGCTATAGCAAACCAGACTTACGGTATAATAACAAATATCTACAACCTTAAAAAGATGATGCTTGGAGAAGAAGCAGTAAAAGAGGAAGAAAGAAAAACACTTCTTGCAGTTGTAGATAACTACTGGACATATCATATAGACCTGATGGATCAGATGAGACAGGGAATAGGACTTCAGGCTTCTGCACAGAAAGATCCTGTAAAGGAATATACTATAGAAGCAGGAATAATGTATGATGATATGAACATGAACATAAGAAAAGATACTCTGAAATATCTGTTCGGATTTGCCAGAGAGGCACTTGGGCAGACAGAGATAGATATAGAAAATGTTCAGGTAGTAAAACAGGATGAAATGGAGCAGTACGAAAAAGCTGTTGAACCAGATCAGGAGCAGGTGGAAGCACTTGCTGAATATCTGAACTCACTAAGTGATGAAGAATATAAAGCTGTACTGGATCAGCTTGGAATAAAAGCACACCAGGATGAAGATGGTAACTGGGTTGTAGAAGAGTAATTATAGAGTGTAGTTGTTATTTTTCTTGTCGCAAACGCAAGCGAGCGACCGAAAAATAACAAGCTACACTCTTTTTCTTTTGTAGTAGAGCAGAGGTAAGTATATCTAGCAAGCGAGCTACCGAAAAATTACAAATCACTCTCTCTTTTCTTTTTGAAAGGAGAAGATATAAGGATATCTAGAGAGCGACCAAAAAATAAAAAACTACACTCTTTTTCTTTTAACATATAATTTTAATGAAAAGGCGCTTGAAAAAAATAAAAAGCAGTACTAGAATATAGTTGTAATTTTTTTGTATTTTTAGAAAATTACAACTATATTTCTTTGGAGGTGTTCTTATGTCAAAGATAAGACCTGTATATGCTGAGTTTAAATTAGATGAAAACAAAGTAATTGATTTTCGTATGCTAAAATCAATCAAAGAAAGAGTTTTGAAGGACACAGTAGAACCAGTATATGGTTATGCCGAGGATATCTTGTATATGGATGTATATTCTGCAAGTGTTGATAACATGATAAAAATGCCGGTGCTTATCACACCAGATATTATGACTGAATCAGATAGAATAAAAATGGGACAGATAATTTCTGATATAAGAGGGTTATGCATTAACTGGACAAATACCATCAAACCAGAAATAAAGGCTATACCTGAAACAGTTTTATCAAAATCAAAAGATATTGAAGATACTATAGATGATATAAACGGATATATTGATGAGATAATAGATGGAATAGTAGACAAAGATAAGGCTCATATCAAAAAATATGTAGACAGATTCAACAATAAGATATTGGATGTAAAATTTAAATCTTCAGATATAGTAAAAGTTTTTGATGATTTCTTTGAAAATATAGAAGAATATGGACAGGATCTATCTGAAGATGAAAATAAACTTGGAGATTTAAAGAAAATAATAAGCGATTCAAGTGAAAATGTAAAAAAAATAATCGAAAAGAATAAGAAATATATAGAAGAACTTGAAGGAATAAGAGAAAAACAGGTAGGAATAGCAATAGGATTGGGAGTAACAAGTGGAGTTGTAATTATACGGAGTGTAGCTATTGGAGCTGTAACTGGATTTTTACCTTTTGGAATAGTTGTAGCAGTATTTGCTGGAGGAGCACTTGCAGCAGGGTGTGCAGCATTAGCTATTGAAGCAAGCAAGACACTTGAGAAAATAAATGCAGAAAAAGAAAATCTAAATGACAAAGAAAAAGATCAGACAACACTAGGATTATTTATCAATAATATAGAAACATCTATAAAACAGTACCAGAACATGAATATATGTATAGAAGATATCAAAAAATACTGGAAAAATGTGGATAGTGTAATAGATAATATTTCAGATAAGGCGAAAGAACTGGATAAAAATGAGGAAGAAATAGATGTTGATAGTGAAGAGTATCTAAATGAGTGGAAAAATATAAAAAATGATCTATCAACTATAAAAGAAATAGCGGAATCATTAGATGAGGCTGTATCAAGTCTTGGAAATGAGTATAAGGTTGTAGAGGGATTTGATATACCAAAAGATGCTACAGCAGATGAAATTATAAAAAAATTTGAAGAGTATTATAAGTCATTAGATAATAAAAATATAGGCTAAAAGATTATTAAATACATATTATAAGAGTATAGTTGATGCTTTATAGAGTATATTCAAATAAATATAACAACTATACTCTTTTTAAATTCTTTTGCATAAAGATATAATTATTTATAGAGTGTTACAAAACTTCAATGATTTTATATAACCATCTAACCAAATATACTTTTGTTTTACCTCAAGAGGAGATTTTACATTGTGTAAATAATTATGAATAATATTTTTCAGTTTATTTATCAATATAAATATATTTTCAGGCTTATCAAGTTCTGTATACTGATTTAGGAAATCTGTAAAATAAAAACCATCAAAATCCTGTTTTAATAAACTTAGAATGTATTCCAACTCTTCTGCTGGGGTATAATGAAGTGAAGGATTATAACTTACGAAATTAAATATTTCTGAATCAAGTATTATTCTAGGATAGATAGCATTTTTAGATTCAAGGTTATATGCATTTATCATAGCAGGACCAAAAACAATTTCTTTATTATGATATAAAGATCCAATAGAAACACCACCTCGTAAAAGAATTCCCATATTTGCGATATCTAGTTGAAAATGAATTATATCTAATAGGATATAAAAAATTTGTCCCTTAAAACTCAAGTCATATGAAATAACAATAGAATCAGAAAATATGGTTATTTCTCTTCCTAAATCAGATAAACTATATTCGGTTTTGTAATTACGATTTTTTTCACTTTTTAGGTACTGCATTAAACTAAAAATTTTATTTTGGTTTGTAGGGTTTGAAACTAAGTTTTTAAAGCCTAAGATATCAATAAAAGCAACTACTCTATTAGAGTATACTACAGTATTATTATTCATAAAATAAACTCCTTTACTTTCAATGTATTGTACTATATTATATTATAAAAATATAAAAAATTACAATAAATGTATTTTAGAAAGGAGAATTTTATGTATACTGATGAGAATAGTACTAAAGAAATAATAATTAATTATTTTAAGGATGATAGGAATAGACAAGCTATAATGCTTAATGGAGAATGGGGATCTGGAAAAACTTTTTTTGTAAAAAAAATTCTGATAGATAAATTGAAAAAAGAGTTTAAAGATACTAATATAATCTATTTATCTTTATATGGAATGGATAGTATTGAATCGCTAAAGAAAGAATTAAATAATGAGTATATTGCTAAAATGGTAGAAAGTAAAACAAATGGCAAAATATCCAATGAAAAAATTTCAGGTGGGATAAGTGTTTTAGTTGAATTAGGAAGGCAAGGAGTAGGAAAGATATTTAATATAGATTCAGAAAAAATTATTGAAAAAATAGAGTTAGAGGATTTCTTTAAAATAGGAAATTCTATAATTATATTTGATGATTTAGAAAGGTGCAGTATAAAAGTAAATGATTTATTAGGATTTATAAACAATATGGTAGAACATAAAGGAACAAAGGTACTTATAGTTGCTAATGAAAAAGAGATTGGAAAAGAGGAGTTATATTCAAATTTAGAGTTAAAATATATGATAGCTTCAAATAGAGATATTCTGCTTGAAAGTAGAGATAGAAAATATGAAGATAAAATAAGAAAAAGTGAACTTATAGAAAGAACAGAAGATATATTTTCATCAAACATATTTTATAGCAGGGTAAAAGAAAAGCTTATAGGTATTACAATAAACTACAAGCCAAATATTAATAACTTATACGATGCCATACTGAAGGATTGCATTATCGATAATGATGCTGCAAAAGAGTATGTGAAATCCCAAAAAGAAATTGTATGTGGAACACTCAGAAAAGAAAAACATTTCAATATAAGAACGATGATATCTATAGTATTAGCTTATGAAAAATTTTTTGGAATAATAGATGAAATAGAATTAGATAAAGAGCTGGAAAAATACAAAGAACTTGAAAAAAAAGAAATTTTAAGAAGAACCGTAGAGTTGCTTATAAAAATTAAAAATGGAAATATGTTAAAAGTAGAAGAAGAGTATAAATATTTTAATGACTCACCCTATGTGTTTATATATGATTATTTACTCTATTCATATATAAATGAAAGTTCAATAAAAGAAAATATAGAAAAAAGAGTAGTACTAAGTAAAAAGTTAGCTGATGAAAGAGAAAATGACGAGAAAGAGTCTGAATTATTTAATAAATTAATTTATTGGTGGAAGCTAGATGAAGAAGAATTACCAAGTTTAATTTCAGACGCTAAAAATAGGATGAAGGAATGCCAAGTAATCAATATAAAAAGTATTTTAGTAAGTATAATACATATGAGGAAAAATGGAGTAAAATATATAAATTATGAAGATTATAAAGATATTCTAAAAGAAAGATTTGAAAAAAAGCCACAAGATTTCAAAACAGAATATTTTAGATATTATTATGATGATATAGAGATAAAAGATGACTATAATTATATAATAAAAGATTTAATACAAGAAATAAACTTACTTAAAGGAGAATCTTATTTAAAAGATAAGTTAAATACAGAAAAAATATGGAAAGATGAATTTATATCTTTGTGTAATAAATATAAGGATGAATTTATGAATAAGGGGAAATTTTTCTATTATATGGATATAGAATCAATTCTAAAAAGGCTTAAGGATGAAAATACAAAATCAATGGAAATATATAATTTTTTAGAAGGGATAAAAGAAGTCTATTATTTTTCAAATTTAGATTCTTGTTTTAAGGAAGATTTACCCAATTTAGAGTTATTAGTTGGGAAAATAGACGAATGTGGAATAGAAGAGTTTATTAATGAAAAGCCGAATAAAAGAGTTGTAATGAATATGTTAAAATCAAAACTGGATGATTCACTAGAAATTTTGAAACAATAATAAAATATATGTTAGATATAAAAAATATGCGAGTGATTTAATAAAGTCAACAACTAAAAAGTTAAGAAATTGTAACTTTTTTTGGAAAAAGCCTTGCAATGGATTTACATTTATTGTATTATGATAGTGTGAAAGATATATATAATCATATGCTGAGTATTGTATACTCTTTTTTTATATGATTTATATCTTATTAAATATAGCAACTTATTAATATGAATATATACGGAGGGGATAAATGATGAATAAGAAAAATTTATCAGTAGTAATGGCTGGTGCAATGTTAGCTACATCAGTAGCTCCAGTACTTGCAGATACAACTACAACAGAAATTAAAGACAAGTATGAAATAACATCAGAAAATGCAGGTAAAATGATAAGAGAAATAGAAAATTTACTTGCAAGTAAAAAATTCTATAAATATGATAAAACTGCAGCTGGAGAATTATCTTCATATGCAGACACATCAGTATATAGAATAGGAATAGCAAATAATTCAGGAGAAGTTCAGAGTGGAGAAGGTGTAATAAATATTGGATCTGCTGCAGGTAGTGTTCTTAATAATAAATATGTATATAAAGATACAGTTGAGTTAAGAAAACAGTTAGATAATGCGACTAACTTTGAATCAGGACATGTTGTTACAGTTACTGTATATGAGTTAGGATATGTTGAAAAAGATGGAAAAGTATTATCAGTAGGAGATACAGCAGCATCAGGACAGGATGTATATAATCAGTCTGAACTAGATAAATTTGAATCATATGTTACAAATGGTGTATCAGATACAAGTGGATCATTACAGGATTTTGAAGATGCAGTAACAAACAAATGGATAACAGGAATAAAGAAAGTAAACAATCAGAAATATACAATAGAGTTAGCATCATTTAAATCTGGTACTTTAGACCATAATACAATAGATGTAAATCTAGGAGACAAAGTATTAGACTTTACAAAACCATTAGATGCTGAAGGATTAGAAATACCAGTTCCTAGCACAAATAAAGATAGTATAGCAAGTAAAATAACTGGATTTGCAGTAAAAGAAACAGCTGGTTCAAAAGATCAGGATATAGCATTAACAAATGCTAAGTTACTTACGACAGTAGAAGTTTCAGCAGCAACTGGATCATATACAACAACTTGTGATGAGCTATATGATGGATTAATGCTTACAGAAAAAGGTCATGACCTTATGAACGA
>NZ_SGJB01000014.1 GCF_006861675.1 Peptacetobacter hominis
GGTGTAGAAAAATCAGTAATATCTACATTAGCTGAAAGACTTGGATTAAGCAAATAGTAAGTAAATATCTTATATGAAAGAGCAGAAAATAATTTCTGCTCTTTTAATTTTTTACTAAAAAAGTTATAGGATTTATAAAAATGTAGAACTATATTATGAAGAAAAAGATTTTATCTTTGTTCCTTGGAGTTATATATCTTTTTCAATTTTAGGTATAGTAAATATTGAAAGATAGGAGGATATTTTATAGGTGGTCCAGATGTAATATCTAATAATCTAAAAAGAGAAATTGCGGACATGGGATATAGCTGCAAATCTATCTATGGTAAAAATAGAATTGAAACAAGCTACAAAGTAGAAGAGGAAATAGAAAGGCTTACTGGCGATGTAAACGAAATAGCTATAACAAGAGCGTATAAAGGAGAAGCAGATGCTGCCAATATATCGTTTGAAGCTAGAAACAGAAAAATGCCTATAATACTTACAAATGGTCAGTCAGTACCTTTTAACACAGATGGAGTTACTACATACGCTATAGGTGGTACAAGTGTTATAAGCAATAGCCTTGTAAATTCTACAAGGGCTATTAGAATAGGTGGATCAAATAGATACGAGACAAACAGAAAGGTTATTGAATATTTCAATCGCACAGAAAACTCAGAATATACGCTTGTATTTGGACATGATGTTACATATGCGATATTATCATCTTGTATAAAAGATGGTTCACCAGTTGTACTTATATCTGAAAACAGCAATAAAGACATACTATATGGAGCAAATAGATTAAAATATGTATTCTTTTTTGCAGAAGACCTATCATATTACATAAGAGCTGCTTGTTCAAATGCTACATATGCAAAAGGAGCGGTTGATGCTATGAATGCTATATACAGACAGACTGGTGATTCTAGAAAGAATACTTTCTATATGTATAATCAGTACAATAGTTATGTATCAGCACTTGATAATTTTGAATACTATAACAAGAACTTCTATATATTTAATATAGTAGATGATTTAGGAGATGAAGCTGATTCCAATTTCCTTGTTAGAAAAAGCGACAAAAAATTATTCGTATATTCTCCAGGCATGAGTAAACCTATAGCCTATTAAAAAGCAAAACCTATAATCAGAGTATTATCCTGATTATAGGTTTTTTATTTTTCATATAATATTTAATCTAAATCTATCCAATTATATATTTTGTACAATTAGATGTATTAAAATAGCTGCTCCAAATAATAATAATGATACTGGCATCTGATATGAAGGATTTAGCTTTATAAAAGGTTCTGTTCTGATTTTTTTGCCTTTTAAAAGAGCTTTGTAGGCTTTCCTTCTGTTTGGTTTCGGTGGTGGCAGTGTCAGGTAAGAGAAAAATACTAGCATTAGTTCAAATATAAGCAATGTAATTTTAACTAACAATTCAAATAATGTCATTGATTTACCTCCTAGAAAATATTTAATATTTGTATTTGTTAGCAAATGTATTTATTTTTATTATATCATGAAATTAACATTTAGGAAGATAAATATTAATTTAAAATTATAGAATAGCCTAGATGATATTTTATTTAGTGTTTATAATTATTATATAAAATAAGATTATAATGAAGAATTATTAAAATATATTAAAAGGAGATATAGTATGGAAGAGTATTTAAAAATAAAACAATTGATTGCTGAAATTATGAATGTAGAAGATGAAGTAACAGAAACTAATGATTTATATATTTTCAGAGGAGATGAAAAAATATATGTAAAAGATGAAGATTTAAGGGAAGTATATAAAAGAATGAAAAGTTATAATTCTAAAGATTTTGAAATGTATTCGAGAAATTATGATTAATGCTAGTAGGATATTATATTTAAGGCAATCTTAAGTATAAAATAGAAAATAATACATTTATTTGATAAAAATTAAATATTTTATCAAGTAAGCAGATAAAAAAAGTAATTTATTGATTTAATTAGAGTATTATGATAACATAATTTAAAAGAGGTGATAATATGGAAGAATTAAAAATAATATTTCCTAAAAATGAGGAATATACTTTTGAAACAGGTAAACCAATTGTATTATTAGGTGCTAATGGGGCAGGAAAGACAAGATTTGGCATTAGAATTGAAGAGCTAAATGATCCTAGTTTTAGTAGAGGAAATGTACAAATAGAAGTACCAGTACATAGAATTTCTGCTCAAAAATCATTATCTATTGGAGAAAAAATTTCTATTCTAGATAATGATAGTTCACATAATAATTTATTTAAAGGTAATTCAAAAGAAAATGCAACAAAATTAGCATATCGTTTTAAAATGAATCCAGCAACTTTTCTTTTAGATGATTATAATGAGGTATTATCATTATTATTTTCTGAAGAACATAAAGAATTACAATTAGCTCACAAAATAGATAAGCAAGCAATAGAAGAAAATACAGAACGTCCTCAACCGATTTCAACAGTTGTTGAAAGAGCTATGGAAATTTGGAATGAATTAATTCCTCATAGAAAAATTGATTTGACAGGGCAAGGCGTGCATGTAAACTATAATGGACAAATATACCATGGAAAAGAAATGAGTGATGGTGAACGTGTAATTTTATATATGATATGTCAAGTGTTAGTACAACGCCCCAAAACATTGTTAATTATTGATGAACCTGAACTTCATATACACAAATCTATTGTAGGTAAACTATGGACAAGACTTGAAGAAGAGAGAAGAGATTGTCTTTTCATGTATATTACACACGATTTGAATTTTGCACTTTCTCGTGATAGTATGGAATTGCTTTGGATAAAAAGTTATGATGGAAGAGAGTGGGAATATGAATTTTTAGATTATAATGATTATGAAGATATACCGGATGATCTACTATTTGAAATAATAGGTACTCGACAGAAGATACTCTTTGTTGAAGGTACAAAAGATAGTTATGATTATCAACTTTACCAAGAAATTTATAAAGATAAAGGATATCATGTAATACCTTGTGGAGGTTGTCAAGAGGTAATACGTTTTGTAAAATCAAAAAATGCCTATGAAAAGCTAAATTCTATACAAGTATATGGGATAGTTGATAGAGATTTTAGGACAGAACATGAAATATCAGCATTACAAAAGGATGGTATTTACTGCATTGATGTCGCTGAAGTAGAGAATCTATTTGTAGTGCCAGAATTACTTGATATTATGGAAAAGGTATTATTCTGCGAAGCTGGTACAGCGGAAAAAGGAAAAAAGTTTATCAAAGAATTATTTGAAGCAAATAAATATAACCAGATTAATCTTGCATTATTACAGGAGATGAAATATCAGCTATCATTGTTTAAATTAGATAAAAGAAAACTAACATCAAAGGATATTAAAGAAAAAATAGATATTGAATATTCAGAGCAGAGGATAGAAGAATTATTAATCACAAAACAAAAGATTTTTAATGAGGCTGACACACTTGAGAAAATTCTTGAAATATTTAATTTTAAGGATATTTCTAAAAAGATTAGTAAAAAATTTGATTTGTCTAAAGATAATTATCCTCGAAAAGTTATAAATTCATTACGTAGCAAACATATCGAAAGAGAAAAAATATTAGAAGTATTAAGAAAATATACACCAGATCTTCCTTAAGATTATAATTAAGTATGGAATTGTATAAAATATTAAAGTATTCTTTAAAGTAATATATAATAAAATTGGAAAGGTATGTGAATAAATATTAGAAATATTTCAGTATTTTTAGTAAAGTATAAAGTAAAAATAATATTTAATAATGAATTTATTGATTTTTATATATCAAAATGATAAAAGCAGAATGTTTAATTATTTGATTGTGTCTTAAAGAGGTGAGATTGTGGATTATAAATTATTATCTTCATTGTATTATTCAAATAACGACAAATATAATGAAATATATATAAAAAGATTTGAAAGTGAGTCATCATATCATTTTGGAATAGATATAAATGGAAAAGAAGCTTTTATGATTATAAATAATGAAATTTTAAATCAGGTATCCGATATACATAAACTTGATAAAATGCTTATAAAAACAAAGGCTTTACTTCCTCCAATAGCATTACAGGAATATAAGAAAAAATGTATAATTGATGAGATAAAAGCGACAAATGATATAGAGAGTGTTTATAGTACAAGAAAAGAAATAAGCGAAATAATTACAAATTTAGAAAGTATATCAGATAAGAAAAGATTCTATGGAATTATAAAAAAATATGAACTGTTAGATAAGAATGAGTATAGTGATATATCAAATTGTCAGGATATTAGAAATATTTATGATGAAACAATGTTTAGAGATATAGAGTTAAGTGATAAAGAAGATTTACCAGACGGTAAAATATTTAGAAAAGACAAAGTATGGGTAAATAACAAACATCAAAAGACGGTACATACCGGGTTATATCCAGAGGATAAGATAATTGAAGCTATGGATAAAGCAATATCTGTTCTGAATAACGAGAGTATAAATTTTCTTGTTAGAATAGCGGTTTTTCATTACTTATTTGAATACATACATCCGTTTTATGATGGAAATGGAAGAATGGGGCGCTTAATAAGTAGTATGCTTATGACTAAAGAGCTTGATTCTTTTGTTGCATATAGGTTATCGTATACTATACTTAAAGATAAAGATAAATATTATAAATCGTTTAATATAACAGGTGATAAGAAGAATCTCTCAGATCTTACACCTTTTGTTATATATTTTTTCGAGTTTATAAAAAAATCAATCAGAAGCCTTATAGAAGGTCTTATCTACAGAGCGGATAAATTGAGTTTTTATGGAGATAAAATTTATGACCTTGTTAATAAGAATTATTTGGACGAGAAGTATATAGACATACTTTATATTCTAATTCAAAATAATTTATTCGGGGAAACTCTATTTGGCGTATCGGAACTAGCATTGCATTCCAAGTGCGGAGAAACTACGGTTAGAAAATTTATACGTAAATTAACTGAAGAAGGATATGTAAAAAAAGAAAAAGACGGAAAAAGATATGTGTTTGATATTATCTATGACAAACTTGACAATATATAATCTTAGTATTAACATCAGATATACAGTATCTAAATTTATATGAGTTACATATAAAAAATCATTAAAAAAATATTTTTTCATACAGGAATCCCCTGATTCTTATATTAATAGAACTAGGGGATTATTTTTTAGTCATATTTAGTAATTCTAGAAACTTTTGTAATCTTCTCTAAAATCAGTAAGAGAATATAAGTATCCCTTAAAGAAAAACAATGAATAATTGTTTATTTTCAGTACTTTGATTATTAAAGTTTATTATGGAAAATGTACAGAAGATATTTTATAGTATCAAATCAAAATAATATTTACATATTTAACACATTATAGATTAGATAAATTTAATGGTATATGATATAATAAGAATATAAAAAGAGAACCACGCAAGTGGCTCGCAGAATTAAATTAGCAATTTATTTGTCTTCTTTCTCAGAAGACTGCCCACTTTTTCTACTGCCAATAGAAGAGTGGGTTTTTATTTTCTCGCAAATTATATACACCAATACTGGACATACTATATTTACGAAAATGATTAGAAAAAATTCTTCTGTCATACAGACACCTCCTTTCCTCGAAGTTTGTTACCTCCCTTCTTAGAAAATCGGATCTGCAAGCCACTCTCTATTCGTGATTTTCATATAAAATCATATCATAAAAAATTTCACTATTCAATTTATAATAGAGATAATCTTTGAATCAATATTTTCTAGCTTCTTGTTTTTCTGGCAGAATCTACCTTTATCACTCCTTTTTGATATAATTTTATATTAAAAACAAATTTAACTAAATAAGGCGAAATTCTCCTTCCTCACCGTAGGAGGCGGGAGATGAAAGCCTTGCCGTTAGGCTTGAATTGACAGACAAATAATATAGATGTATAATCAGTAGTAAATAATAAAA
>NZ_SGJB01000015.1 GCF_006861675.1 Peptacetobacter hominis
TAGAAGGTGATTTTTTATTATATTTTTTCAAAAAAATAAGGGCTATCGCACTAATAAAATATTAATGCGACAGCCCCTTTTTTATTTGAATAATTATATAATATGTATCCCCAAAATTTCTGCAACTGAGATAAAAGTCCAGATAAATAGAAGAAGGACAAGAATTTTTTCTATTATATTGCTGAATTTACCTCCAACCTTTATATAACCAAGAGATATTTTCTTTGATGAAAACGGATAAAAAAGTGCTACACCCTGTCTTGTAAACATGTCACATAATATATGAAAACCATAAGAAAATGCAGATATAACAGATATTTTATCAAGAGAACTTATCATCTCAATGGGTTTCATCATGATATATACAAGAAATATCATAATTATACTGTGTGAAAAATTCCTGTGTTTGAGCCAGGGAAATACCGCAAATACTACAAATGGAAACATAAAAAATATGTTGTTTGTAATTATAATAAGCAGCAAGGCAATAAGCAAAAGAGAAAATGAAACCAGATATTTTCTGACATGATAGTGTGATACCTTTTTTTCAACAATTATTATAATAAAAAAAGATATGATACCACTTACCAGAAAATCGGCATTCATCTTTATTAACATAAAAAATATTGCGGCATTAAGTGTATATATAAGAAGTTTATATATATGTTCTGAAGTTTTTTTTCTGAATATAAATCCCGATATTATGGAATTTGATTTATCAAGATCGGGAAGTATCGAAAATGCAGCTGATGCAATTATATTTATAATGCTTACCGGCATTGAAAAAATTATTGAAAGCTGAATTCCAGCCAGAATACCGGCAGCACAGTGTGTCTTTCCTCGCATAAAAACCTCCACCATTAAAAATATAGAATATTATAGCATAAACATGAGTAAAACAAAAATAAGTAAATAAGCCATATTATAATAATATTACAGATTTGAAACCATATGTAAAATAAATAGTTCTTTATTATATATATAGAAGTATGATACAATAGTACTAGTTGGTAAAAGTGTGCGTGTAAAATATTATATAGAGTTATATATTAGGGGAGCTGTAGTGAGCCGGAAATATACAGCCAGAGGACGGATATGTAACGAAATATAAACTTATAGAGTAAAACGAACGGAACGTTTTATTTTTGTATAAAAAAACAGGAAAATTTAAAATTATAGATAGGAGATGATAATTTTGTTCAAAAAGAACGTGGGAAAAGTGAAAGTAATTCCACTTGGCGGAATGAATGAAATAGGAAAGAACATGACCGTAATTGAGTACGGGGATGAGATAGTAATAATAGATGCAGGACTTAGTTTCCCGGAAGATGAGATGCTGGGAATAGATATAGTTATTCCGGATATATCATATCTTGTAAAAAACAGAGATAAAATAAAGGGTGTATTTATAACACATGGGCACGAAGACCATATAGGAGGACTTCCGTACTTCCTGAAAAAAATAAATGTTCCTGTATACGGTTCGAGACTGAGTATAGGACTTATAGAGGTTAAACTTAAAGAGCACAAACTTGAAAATGTGGAACTACATGCAGTAAAACCTCTTGAAAAAATAAAATTCAAAAATCTTGAAGTTGAATTTCTAAAGGCAACACACAGTATACCAGATGCATATTCTGTAGCAGTTCATACAGATCAGGGAATAATATTCCACACAGGAGACTTCAAGATAGACCTTACTCCTATAGACGGAGATGTAATGGATTTTCATAGAATATGTGAATTAAGCTCTGAAGGCGTACTGCTTATGCTTTCAGATAGTACAAATGCGGAAAGACCAGGTAGTACAATGTCTGAAAAAAATGTAGGAAAAGGTCTTGATGAGTTATTTACAAAAGCGGGAGAAAGCAGAATAATAGTTGCAACATTTGCTTCAAATATACATAGATTACAGCAGATTGTGGATGTTGCAAAAAAATACGGAAGAAAAGTCAGTGTATCAGGAAGATCAATGCTTAATGTTGTAAGTGTTGCAAAAGATTTAGGATATCTTGATATAGATGACGATATGATAATAGATTTAAATGAAATAGACAGTTATGAAGACAAGGAGCTTGTAATAATAACTACAGGTTCTCAGGGAGAACCAATGTCTGCACTTGCCAGAATGGCAAATTCAGAACACAAGAAAATAGAAATAAAAAAAGGAGACCTTGTAATAATATCAGCGCATCCTATTCCTGGAAATGAAAAACTTATATCAAAAGTTATAAACTTCCTTCTTGAAAAAGGAGCGGATGTTGTATCATGTGATATAGCGGATATACATGTATCAGGTCATGCATGTCAGGAAGAACTGAAAATGATGCTTAGACTTGTAAAACCCAAATATTTTGTTCCGGCACATGGTGAATACAGAATGCTGAAAAGACATGCGGAACTTGCGGAAGAAATAGGTATGTCTGAAGAAAATATATTTGTCATATCTACAGGGGATGTAGTGGAAGCAGGTATTGATGGAGCAGCAGTCAAAGGAAGAGTTCCTACAGGAAATATACTTGTCGATGGACTTGGTGTAGGAGATGTAGGAAACATAGTATTAAGGGACAGAAAACATCTATCAGAAGACGGCCTTATGACAATAGTTGTTACAATATCAAAGGACGAAGGAAAAGTTCTTGCAGGTCCGGATATAATTTCAAGAGGATTTGTATATGTAAGGGAATCAGAGGATCTTATGGATGGAGCAAAACAGATAGTAAGAGATGTTCTTGGAGAATGCGAAGAAAAGAGCATAAAGGAATGGGCTTATCTGAAAAACAATATAAAAGATCAGTTAAAAGAGTACCTTTACCAGAAAACAAAGAGAAATCCTATGATACTTCCTATAATAATGGAAGTATAGGAATTAATAATATGTATGGCCGGGATTATATGTTCCGGCTATATCTATATAATGAAAAAATATGAAAGAGAGAATTGATATGAAAAAAAAGATAACTGAAAAAACAAGATTACTTGCCGCAGCTGGATTTGTATTTATGAGTGCATCATGTATATATGTGTATTTTTCAGGAATAGATAAATCTATACTTACACTTGCGACATCAGCTTTATGTCTGGCTGTAGCTTTATATGAAGTAAAAAGAGTAAGTGAATCAAAATCCAAAAAAACAGAAAACAAAAAAAGATAACGATTGCCTTTGCCGGGAAAAGGTATACATTTGTTGTCACTATTTACATATAAAAATACAGGTGTTAAAATAAAAACTAGCAGGAATGAATGAAAAATCTGTAAATAGATGATGGAGGAATGAAAATGATAAAATTTGATTGTACTCATGCATGCTCTATGGATGAAATAGTAGCATATCAGGACAGAGTAAATGAAGTTCACAAATGGATAACAGAAAAAACAGGAAAAGGAAACGACTTTTTAGGATGGGTAGACTGGTGTAAAAACTACGACAAGGAAGAATTCGAGCAGATCAAAAAAAGTGCTGAATTTGCAAGAAATAACTGTGATGTATTCCTAGTATGTGGTATAGGTGGTTCTTATCTTGGAGCAAGAGCTGCTATAGAAATGATAAATGGTCTTTACGCAGATAAAAAGCCTGAAATAATATTCATAGGAAACACATTCTCTTCAACTTATATATCTCAGGTTATGAAATACATAGAAAACAAGGAAGTATGTGTAAACGTAATATCTAAATCTGGAACAACTACAGAAACAGCTATAGCTTTCCGTTTATTAAAACAGTTCATGGAAAGAAAATACGGAAAAGACGGAGCAAGAGAAAGAATATTTGCTACAACTGACAAGGCAAAAGGAACTCTTCATGACCTTGCAAAAGCTGAAGGATATCAGATGTTCGTTATACCGGATGATATAGGAGGACGTTACTCAGTTATAACAGCTGTTGGTCTACTTCCTATAGCAGTTGCCGGAATAAATATAGATGACGTAATGAACGGTGTTAAAAAAGCATTCGATGATTTCAATACAGAAGCTGACCTTACTAAAAACCCTGCATACGCATATGCAGTAGCAAGAAGAGTAATGGAAGAAAAAGGTAAAGTGGCTGAAATGTTCGTAAGCTATGACCTTAATACTACAATGCTTGCTGAGTGGTGGAAACAGTTATTCGGTGAGTCAGAAGGAAAAGAGGAAAAAGGAATACTTCCATGCAGTGCAACTTTCTCTACTGACCTTCACTCATTAGGACAGTTTGTACAGGATGGTAGAAAATGCTTATACGAAACACTAGTACTTTTCGAAAAACCTATAGAAGATATGATATTCCCAGAAGATGCAGAAAATGCTGATTCAATGAACTATCTTGCAGGTAAAAACCTTGACTGGATAAACAAAATGGCAATGCAGGGAACTCTTGAAGCTCACGAAAAAACTGGTGGAGTTCCAAACCTTATAATAAAAGCTGAAGATATGAGTGCAGAAAGCTTCGGATATATGTGCTACTTCTTCTTTATAGCATGTGCTATGTCTTGTTATCTTCTTGATATAAACCCATTCAACCAGCCAGGTGTAGAGGTTTACAAGAAAAACATGTTCAAACTTTTAGGTAAAAACTAATTGTATAGAATAAAATAAATTAAAAGGGCTGTCTGTTCTGGTATTTTATCAGGACTAACAGCCCTGTTTTGGTTTGATTTATTTGCCTAAAATCAATAAATTGGTTATAATAAAGTAAATCACATTTTTGAAAGGAAAAATATATGGCAGGATTTGATATAGCGACAATTCTATCTACAGTTGTCGGAATAGCTGTTGCGATATCTGTCCATGAATTTGGACATGCATACTCAGCTCATCTTCTTGGAGATGATACAGCAAAAATGAGTGGAAGAATGACTCTTAATCCGGCAAAACATGTGGATCCTATTGGGCTCTTTGCCCTTATAGTATTTCATATAGGATGGGCAAAGCCTGTTCCGGTAAATCCAAACAACTACAGAAACTATAGAACAGGAAACTTCATAGTTTCAATAGCAGGAGTGGCATTCAACATAATAACGGCGATAATATGCGCACTTATATACAGATTTTCAAGTATGTATGCAATAGAAACGATAGCATACACATGCATAATATATAATATTGCATTTGCTTCGTTCAACCTTTTACCGGTTCCACCTCTTGATGGGTGGGGAATACTTCAAAGTTTTATCCCATATGAGTGGAATGAGTATGCGTATAGATTTGAGAGAATAAGTGGATTTGTATTTCTTGCACTTCTTATAACAGGAGCGTATAGAATATTTACAGGGCCGATATACTCTGTATTTGCATCTATAGTTTCTCTTTTTATGTAAGTGAGGGAGATTTATGAAATACAATGTACAAATAAAAGCATATGAAGGACCGATGGATCTTCTTTATGACCTTGTGACAAAGCATAAAATTGATATAAAAGATATATCTATATCAGAAATAACAGCTCAGTATATAGATTATCTTTCTCAGATGGAAAAAATGGATATGGAGATAACAAGTGATTTTATTGCGATGGCATCAAAGCTTCTTGAGATAAAATCAAGATATCTTTTATATATCCAGAGAGAAAATGAGGAAGACGAAGATCCAAGACTTGAACTTGTTGAAAAGCTTGAAGAATACAGAAAATACAAGCAGGCGTCTGTGGAACTTAAAGATAAATGTTCAAAAATATACGAAAGATTCTACAGAAAGAGAGAAGAAGTCATAACAGAAGAAAAACTTAATACTGATGATATTTCTGTGGAACTTATGATGGAATATCTACCAAAACTTCTAAAAAGAATTGAAGATAAAAAAGAAGAACAGGCTGTAACAGATGATGTCAAAAGACTTGTCAGCAAAAAAGTATTTTCTGTAGAGGAAAAAATTGTATACATAAGAAGTATTTTGAATGAAAAGAAAGAAGTAAGTTTTATGGATACAATAAAAGATGGAACAAAAGATGAGGTTATAGCTACTTTTTTATCTATTCTTGAGTTGATAAAAGAAAGAGAGATAAAAGTGGAACAGGATACATTCTTTGATGATATAATTATAATCAGAAATATGGAGTGCTGATAATGAAAAGAGAAGAAATAAAATATATAATAGAAGCTGTTCTATTTGCATATGGAGATCCAATGAGCATAAAAGATCTCAAAAATGTTGTAAATGAGGATTTGTCTATAAAAGAAATAGAGTTTATGGTATCTTCTCTGATGGAAGAGTATAAATCTCAGAACAGAGGAATACAGATAATAAAACTTGAAGACAAATATCAGATGTGTACAAACAGCGATTATGCTGATTTTATAAAAAAAGCGGTTGAACCTTCCAGAAAAAAATCTCTGAGTCAGGCTACAATAGAAACACTTACAATAATAGCCTATAGACAACCTGTAACCAAGGCAGAAATAGAGGATATAAGAGGAGTTAAATGCGACAAAGTAATAAAAACACTTCTTGATGGAAATCTAATAAGAGAAGCGGGAAGACTCAACAGAATAGGTAAACCGATTATATACAGAACAACAGATGAATTTCTAAAGGTGATGAATATAGAATCCCTGAAAGATCTGCCGGATATAGAATCGATTGAAAAAGCTGAAAACACAGAAAAAGGAGAATAAAAAGTATGGACGACAAAGAAAGGGAGCTGCTTCTACTTAGAAGTATGAATTCATTTCACAATATGATAAAAATAGTGGTAAGTGAAAGACATAATACAAGAATACTTACCGAAAGACAGTTTTTTGCAGTAAAGAAAATTGCGGAATTTGACAAAATAGAACTTAAAAATCTGAGCAGAGAACTTTATGTTTCTACATCTAGTCTTTGTATACTTCTTAATAAACTTGTTGAACAGGGATATGTGTATAGAGAAGAAGATCCAAAAGATAGAAGAAATACATTCTATGGACTTACTGAAGAAGGAAAAGTAGTTCTGAAAAAAGAGAGAGAGGATATTCTAAGAGTTCTTTCAGAAAAGCTTTCAAAAGTGGATGGCGAAAAGAAAGATGAATTCTTTGAGCATCTGGAGAAGGTATATGCTTTTATGCCTCTTATAATGAAATAGTGAATGGATAGGTATTGAATCGGATGATTTGATACCTTTTTTAAATATATATTAAAAAAGGATAGTATAAATATATTATTGTATTGAAAAAGGAAATCCTTGAGTTGGAAAAACGAGATGTCTTAAGTGTTATCTCAGGTAAACCGGAAAATATTATAAGAAGAGCATAAGAAAAACTTGTTTGAGTAACTTGAATATGTATATAAAGTACTTTTGAAATTATTAAAAGGATGATTAAAAGGCAGATACTATATCAGTATCTGCCTTTTAAATAATCAGATTATTTTTGTCCCAAGAATAATATTACTCTCTGGAGATTTGGTATTTACAATTTTTTCTGCAATTTCTCTGCATCCAGGAATATAATTTACTATAAACTCTGAACCTGAAGTATCTGAACAAGAATTGAACATTCCAGCAATTTCTTCAGAATCTAAATTTGGGTTGGATATTATAATAGAAGATTTCATGTTGTGACAATATTTAAACATATTATGTAAATCATTTGTATTACGAATATCCCATTTCAAATTACCAATATCTTCTAATATATTACAGTCATAAAACAAACTGCTCATATTAGTAACATTACTTGTATTCCAATTGGATAAATCGCCTATATTACTTAATGATTCACACCAGAAGAACATACCTTCCATATTCTTTATATTAGAAGTATTCCATTCTGAAATGTCAATTGCAGTGAGATTATCACAGGCTCCAAACATATAAGATACATCCTCAAGATTATCAGTCTTCCAATTCTCCAATCCATATATATCAGAAACTGAATAACAGAAATTGAACATATGACTGGCACTTCTTAAATTGCGGGTATTCCAACTGGATAAATTGAATGTTTCAATTTTTGAAATAGCAAACATATAGCTCATATCTATAACGTTGGAAGTATCGAAATTCTCGAAATTCTTTGGATTAGTTGCATAAAACATGAATTTCATATCTTTAATATTTGATGTATCAAAATTAGACATATCTAAACTAACTTTTTCATAGTGGAGAGAACCAAAAGCTGTAAACATAAAACTTGCATCTTCTATTTTAGATGAATCAAAGTTTTCGAAATTTATACTATTTATATTTATTAGAGGGAAGTACTCTCCGTTTTCGTCCCCACCTGCAAACATATATGAGCTATTTGGATTTGCAACAACCTTTCCGTTTGCGGCAATAATCATCTTGTTATTCTCAATAAAAGCTATTACACTTTTATCATTATCCAATGATACATCGACTTTTCTATCTATAGTATCAATATTTTCAGGGATGCTGTCTGAAAACTCAATGCTATCAATATTTTCATCTATATTTAAGGTCTTAATTAACTCCTGGAATTTATTTCCAGTTACCATCATATTTAATGTTTCTGATGGTTTTTCTGTAACAAAAAAGTTAATATCAAACCATTCGGAAGCTAAGCCCTTGTCATCAACAGCTCTTAACTGAACTGTATGCTCACCTACCGTATAATAATTATCAGGAGATTTCCCTTTCCATTCATATGTAATACTATCTCCATCTGGATCAGTAGATTCCTTTGTTATATTGATATTTACTAAAGCATTACCATCATCATTGTAGTTATCAGTTATATCGGCAATAGCTTCTGGAGTTGTAGGTGGATTATTTGGTGTAGATGGTATGTTGCCATAAGAAGTATAAACAAAATCAACATCAAAAGGCAAACCACCTAACTGAATAGTATTTATATAATCAAGTAGATTATGATTTTTATTTCTGTTTATTAAAGCAATACCAAAATCTTTTGAGTAATTAGCACCAGACAGAGCATCGATTAAAGTTTCTCCATTACAGAATGAAATATAATCTTTATTGCTGTAGAATTTATCTAAAATGAGTTTATTAGTTTCGTATCTATCAGCACCTGCAATTCTATCAGCATTCATTTTTTTCTGATTTTCATATGATATTCTTTTGTTTCCACCAATAATAATATAGTGAATGTCATTAAAAATTCTATCAGGATATTTATCTTTTCTTGTCAGAATAATAGGATTGATATCTCTTGCAGCAACAGGAGATATACTTACAGCATCGGCTATACCCTCAAATCCATTAACGAGGTAAGCAGTATCATATTTGCCAAGATAAGAGGCTACTTTTTCTGATGTTTCAAAACGATCTTTGCCACCTATTCTCACAATACGGTTAACCTTTAGACTTGATTCAAAATCTTTAGGAATAGCATTATACATACCGATAATATAAACTTCGTCAGCGTTATTTATGAAGTTTATGGTTTTGGAACTTATTTTATCAGGATTTATGGGGATTATACTGGCATCTAATTTTCCGGATAAAGGAGCAGCAGATAAAGCGTCGTATATATGATTACTTCCATTTACTATTATCAATCTATCTGTCTTTCCAGATTCCTGAGCTATTTTCAAAGCTGTTTCGTATCTGTCGACACCGATAAACTCAGTATGATTATAGTATTGTTTGGATGGGATTTCTATTGTATATTTTGAATTGTTGTTTTGTAAATTTGTTTCTAACTTATTGTTTGTATCTGCTAAAATAGGAAATGTCAAAGAACTGACCATTGTAAAAGATAGTATTAAGGATATGATTTTTTTATTCATCCAATTCAGCCTTCTTTCTGATTATATATTTTATAGTTAATAAGTTTAAATTAATCAATTAAAAAAGTATTTATATAAAAAACTGATTTAGATGATATTTATTTTTGAAATATTAACCTTGTATTATAATATACCCGATAAGCAAGGGATTTAACAAATATTTTACTAGACTACAGAAAAAGGTAAAAAAAGTATTTATAAGCTATACTGTAAGGGAAGGGATGGATTTATAAATCGTAAAAACTTAAGTATATTTAAAAATTTATATATAAAATATATTGCAGGATAAATAATTGAGAATATGTACTTTAGGAAAAATAGGAGCATAAAAGTTATCTTATAAATATTTTCTAAAATTAAACTCTAATTATATATATTTTTTATAAAATATAAAAAGGAGCAGAAAATCTGCCCCTTTTTTCTATTCCATCACTATATACCCTTTTGCTGCGAGAGCTTCTCTATCGGAATCATTCATAGGCATAAATCCCTTTTCAAGAAGATCCTTTATATATATCTTATTGTAGATAAATGCAAATACTATACTGCTTATTCCGAAAGTTACTGGAGCTGCGATAAGCATTATAAGCATCCATTTCCAATCTCCTCTGAATATCGGAACAAAAAATCCGAAAAAGAAAGTGGTCCAGCTAAACCCTATTTTACATTCCTTAAGTACACCGGCATCGTTTTTTAAGTATATCTGCATAAAAATCCCTCCTAAATATATTCTTGATAAAACAATTTTACCACAAATGAATTCTAAATAAAAGGTTTGTTATAAAATTTATACTGTCTTGATGTCGATATAAATATAGGTGCATATGTCGTCTTAAACTTGAAAAGGAGCAGAAATACTGCTCCTTTTTCTATTTATCAAGAACGGCTTTCCCAAGAACTTCTCCAATCGGAGCATTTATTTTAAGAGTAGCCATTCTATCAGCACTTGTTTCACTTTTATTTATAAGTACGAGATCTTTTCCTCTATAATAATTTATAAAACTTGCAGCAGGATAAACTACCAGAGAAGTGCCTCCGATTATAAGAAGGTCAGCTTCAGCAATCGCTCTTATACTGTTATTTACCGTCTCATCATCAAGTCCTTCTTCATAAAGAACAACATCAGGCTTTACTATGGCACCGCAGTTATCGCATTTTGGAACTGTTCCCTCTAATGACATCATTTCATCAAGGTCGAAGAATTTTCCACATTTAGTACAGAAGTTTCTCTGAACAGAACCATGAAGTTCATAGACAGTTTTGTTTCCGGCCATCTGATGAAGCCCATCTATATTCTGTGTTACAACTGCTTTTAGTTTTCCCTGTTTTTCAAGTTCGGCAAGAGCTATATGAGCTTTGTTTGGTTTTGCATCTCTATATACAAGTTTATCTTTGTAGAATTTAAAAAAGTCTTCTGGATATCTTACAAAGAAAGTGTGAGATACGAGCTGCTCCGGAGTGAAATGTCTATTAAGTTTTTCGTTGAAAAGTCCGTTTGAGCTTCTGAAATCCGGTATATTTGATTCTGTTGAAACACCGGCACCACCAAAGAACACTATATTATTGTGTGTATCGATAAGTTTTTTCAGCTCATCAACAGCAACATCTATATTTTTTTTATCATTATTCATAAAATCACCACCTGAAATAGATTATATATTAATTTTACTACAGTTACACTGTGTTAGGGGAGAATATTTGATACAAAGATAATTTATATGGGTAGATATTTATAGAGTTTTATATTCCTTTTGACTAACGAAAATTGATGGAATATAATTAAATTAAGTTAAAGGCGTACAAAAGAAAGGTGATATAGATATGGATAAAAAAACTATCGCTACGGCATTGGCAATGATACCTATACTGGGAGTAAATGCAGGAGCTGACAGTATAGAAACTGTTTCAAATCCTGCACCTATACAGAGAGCATCGGTAAAGAAAACTGTAACAGCAGATGTTTTGAATGTAAGAAGTGGACCGGGAACGACATATTCATCAATAGGTAAGCTGTATATGGGAAATGTAGTAGAAGTAATTTCAGAATCCGGTGGATGGGCAAAGATAAATTATTCTGGAAAAACAGGTTATGTTTCTACAGATTATCTTAAATCAAATGAAAGTTCCTCTGGGGGAGAAACTTCAAAGCCATCCGGAAATCAGAAATCTATACAGCAGGTTACTTCATCTATTCTCCGGGTAAGAAGTGGAGCAGGTATAACATATTCGAAGGTAGATACACTTCACAAAGGTGATAATGTAACTGTTGAGTCTACAGAAAATGGATGGGCAAAGATTTCATATAGTGGAAAAAGCGGATACGTTTCTGCCGTTTACCTTAAATTCGTTGAATATGTGGATGAAGATTCTTCCGGCGGTTCAGAATCATCTGTAATAAGGGGTGCAACTGTACAGAGAAGCAGCAAATCCTATTCTCTTGATGAAATGGTTGAAGTGCAGTATATAAAAGCTCAGAATGGCGGAAATCTTATATCAAGAAATAATGCAAGAACAGGAGAAGAGGTTTTTACAACCTATATTATAAGAAATGCTGAACCAAGAGCATATGGAAAACCTACAAAGGATGAACTTAGATATTATCTTGATCCTGCAAATTTTGAGGGGTATTCATCTGGTCTTATGCAGTTTGTAAGGCTTGACAGGTATACAAATACAATAACAGCAGATTCACTTAATAAATACTTTGCGTCTAAAGGAACTGATTGCGTATTTAATGGAAAAGGTCAGGCATTTATAGATGCAGCAAAAAAATATAATATAGATGTACTTTATTTTGTTTCTCATGCAATGTGGGAAACAGGAAACGGAAAATCAGCTCTTGCAAAAGGTCAGGTTGTAACATCAGTTGATGGTGTTACCCTTGATAAACCTGTAACTGTTTATAATTTCTTTGGAATAGGTGCAGTTGATGGGAATGCATTGGAAGCGGGAAAACTTACCGCCTACAAAAATGGATGGACAACAATAGAAAAAGGTATAGATGGAGCGGCAAAATGGATTTCTGATGGATATATTCATAATTCAAAATACAACCAGAACACAGTATATGCTATGAGATGGAATTATGAGTACAGCTGGCATCAGTATGCTACAGATGTAAACTGGGCGAACGGAATAGCGACAATGATGTCTTCTCTTATGGAAAAATACGGAACAGGAGAGGGGCTTCTTATAGATATACCGGATTATAAATAAAAATATATGGAATCGTATGTTATCTGGCATATGATTCCATTTTTTGCCGGAAAGGAGGAATCTGATGGAGACAGTAAAAGAATGTCTTGAAAAAATGGAAATAGATAATGCATATATAGAAAAGCATATGTCTTCTGCAATTATAAAAAAAGTCGTCTATTTCAAAGAAGATAGAGTAGCATACTTTTATATTCAGTCAAAGTCTGTAATTTCTTATGAGCGGATTGATAAATTCAGAGATGAAATAAGACTAAAAAACAAATATTTCAAAGATATAAAAGTAAGAATGGAATACACAGGCATGGACAGAAAGTCTGAAAAGGGAATAATGTCAAAATACTGGCCGAATATAGTCCATATAATGAAAAAAATGTGTCCATCAATAGCAGGATGGCAAAAGGATATAGAATATCTATGTATGGATAATATGCTTAAGATAAAAATACCAAAAGGTATATTCTATGAAAAACTTATAAAAAATGGAATAGAAAATATTATAAAAACTGTTCTGAATGAAGAACTTGGAATAGACCCGGAAATAATCATAGAAAAAGCAGTAGATGAAAAAATAGACAGAAAAAAACTTGTAGAAAAGATAGATAGAGAATTTAATGAAAAAATACTTAGTCTTGATCTTGAAAATGGAAACAGGCTTGAATGTGATGAGGAATCGTGTTATGTAATAAGAGACGAAAAAGATGAAAATATGATATATGGTGAAAATGTACATATCATGACCGAAAAAATAAAAAATCTTGATGCGAATACAGGTACAACAGGTATAGAAGGCATGATATTTAATATAGATACCAAAGAGCTTAGAAACGGCAAGATACTTCTTATGATAATGGTAACAGACTATACAAGTTCAATTACATGTAAACTTTTCCTTACAGATACAAATAAAGACTGGGTAATGGGAAAAATTGCAAAAGGAATGTATATAAAAATAAAAGGTGATGTACTTTATGACAGCTTCCAGAGAGAAATAAGTATGACTGTTACAGGAATGAGAAAAGAAGAGCATGAGGAAAGAGAAGACAAGGCGGAAGTTAAAAGAGTTGAACTTCATGCACATACACAGATGTCTTCTATGGACGCACTTTGTCCTGTTAAAAAGCTTGTGGAAAGAGCAGCAAAATGGGGACACAAGGCTATTGCTATAACAGATCACGGAGTTGTTCAGGGGTTCCCGGATGCAATGAATGCCGCAAAAAAAGCAGGTATAAAGGTTTTATACGGAGTAGAGGGTTATCTTGTTGAGGACAATCGGGATGCAATAGAGGACGCAAATGATCTTCCACTTTCACAGGAGTTTGTAGTATTCGATATAGAAACTACTGGATTTTCAAATGTAAATGACAAGATAACAGAAATCGGAGCAGTTAAAATAAAGGATTTCGAGGTTGTTGAGAGATTCAGTAGACTTGTAAATCCGGAAAAGGATATATCTTATAGAATTCAGGAACTTACAGGAATTACAAATGAAATGGTACAGAATGAGCCTACGATAGAGACTGTTCTTCCGGAGTTTATGGAATTTGTAAAGGACAGTGTACTTGTAGCCCATAATGCCGATTTCGATACAGGATTTATAAAACAGAAATGCAGTGAGCAGAATATTGTTTATGACAGAAAAAAAGTCGATACTCTTATGCTTGCAAGGATACTTCTTCCTCAGCTTAAAAGACACAGACTTGACAGAGTTGCGAAAGAAGTAGGGGTACAGCTTAAAAATCATCATAGAGCGGTAGATGACGCGGAGGCAACAGCACATATATTTATAAAATTTCTTGAAATGCTGAAAAAAAGAGGGGCAGAAACATTAAGTGATGTAAACTCTGTTCTTGGAAAGATAGATTATACAAAAGTTAAGACACACCATATAACTCTTCTGGCGAAAAATCAGACAGGTATAAAAAATCTGTACAAGATTGTTTCAGATGCACATGTAGAACATTTTTACAGGGCTCCGAGAATTTTAAAAAGTGTACTTGAAAAGTATAGAGAAGGTATAGTCATAGGTTCAGCCTGTGAAGCCGGGGTTGTATATGATGCAGTAAAAAGAAGAGTATCAGATGATGAAATGAAAAAGATTATAGATTTATATGATTATATAGAAGTAATGCCGATAGATAACAACAGGTTCATGATAGACAACGGAGAAGTTGAAGATGAAGACGAATTAAAGGAAATAAACAGAAGGCTTATAGAAACAGCTAAAAAATTCGGAAAAATACCGGTGGCTACAGGAGATGTTCATTTTCTTGACCGGCACGAGGCTATTCTTAGAAGAGTTCTGAAATATTCACAGGGATTCAAACTTGATGACAAAGAGACCATGCTGCATTTCAGAACAACTGATGAGATGCTTGAGGAATTCTCATATCTGGGAAAAGAACTGGCATACGAAGTTGTAGTTGAAAATACAAATAAGATAGCTGATATGATTGAAGAGGTAAAACCTATACCCGATGAAACATATCCTCCTGTAATAGAAGGTTCAGATAAAGAACTGAGAGAGATGTGTTACAGAAAGGCAATAAGTATATACGGAGATCCACTTCCGGAGATAGTAAAACGGAGACTTGACAGAGAACTTAATTCTATAATAGGAAACGGATACGCGGTGATGTATATAATAGCTCAGAAACTGGTTACAAAATCTCTGTCAGACGGATATCTTGTCGGTTCCAGAGGATCTGTCGGTTCTTCGTTTGCAGCTACAATGAGTGATATAACAGAGGTTAATCCACTTCCAGCTCATTATGTATGTCCAAATGAAGATTGCAAGTATTCATTTTTCTATGAGATAGGTGAATATGGTTCAGGAATTGACCTTGAGGACAAGAACTGTCCAAAATGCGGTACAAAACTGATAAAAAATGGACACGATATACCTTTTGAGGTTTTCCTTGGTTTTGAAGGTGATAAAGAGCCGGATATAGACCTTAACTTCTCAGGAGTGTATCAGCCTACAATACATAAATATACAGAGGAACTTTTTGGAAAGGGACATGTATATAGAGCAGGTACAATAGGTACAGTTGCAGAAAAAACAGCTTTTGGTTATGCCAGAAAGTACGTCGAGGAAAATGATATAAATGTTCCCGGTGCGGAGGTACTTAGACTTGCAGAAGGATGTACAGGTGTCAAAAGAACATCGGGTCAGCATCCGGGTGGAGTTATGGTTATTCCTGACTATAAGGATGTATACGATTTTACACCGATACAGTATCCCGCAAATGATGTAAACTGCGGAGTTATAACGACGCACTTCGATTACCATTCTATAAGTGGTAGGATATTGAAACTTGATATACTTGGACACGACGGTCCGACCATAATAAGAATGCTTGAAGATATAACAGGAATAAAAATAACCGATATTCCGCTTGATGATCCGGAGACGATGTCACTTTTCACTTCTACAAAGGCATTAGGAGTTGAGCCTGAGGATATAGACTGTGAAATAGGATGTCTTGCAATTCCTGAGTTTGGGACAAAGTTTGTCCGTCAGATGCTTCTCGATACTAAGCCGAGTACATTTGCAGAGCTTGTCAGAATATCAGGTCTATCTCACGGTACGGACGTATGGGTAAATAATGCCCAGGATCTGGTTAGAGAAAATATTGTTGGTCTAAAAGATGTTATATCTACAAGGGACGACATAATGAACTACCTTATATTCAAGGGACTTCCTCCGAAGATGAGTTTCACAATAATGGAGAGTGTCAGAAAAGGTAGAGGATTAAAACCAGAACATGAAGAGGCGATGAGAGAAAACGACGTTCCAGAGTGGTATATAGGTTCATGTAAAAAGATAAAATACATGTTCCCGAAAGCTCATGCAGTTGCATATGTCATGACATCATTCAGAATAGCATACTGTAAGGTTCATTATCCTGAAGCTTTTTATGCGACATATTTTACGACAAAGGTCGAGGATTTTGATGCGGATCTTATAATCAAAGGACTTGACGCTATAAAAGCAAGAAAACGAGAAATCGAGGAACTTGGAAATGATGCCACACAGAAAGAGAAAATGATGTATATAATTCTTGAGGTTGCTCAGGAGATGTATGCCAGAGGTATAAAAATAGCGCCGGTTGATATATATAAATCCGATGCATCAGAATTCCAGGTAATAGGAGAAAAACTTATAAGACCTCCTATGACTGCGCTTCAGGGAGTCGGAGAAAATGCGGCTATAAATATACAGGAAGAGAGAAAAAAAGGAGAATTTATTTCCAAGGAAGACCTTAGAAAGAGAACCAAGATTTCAAAGACGGTTGTAGAGACTTTGGATGCTCATGGTGCACTTGGAGAAATGAGTGAGAAAAATCAGCTTTCTCTTTTTTAGATAATAATCAACATATGCTTTTAATATACTTGCATTGGCTCGTATATTATGTTAAACTAGATATAACTAATAATACATTTTGACGGAAGGAAGAGTGAGGCAGCAGTTCTCACTCTTTTTTATGAAAAGAATGTAAATACAACTGAATAAGGAGGATTGAGATATGAGAAAAAGTGATATAGTATCAGCTGTTGAAGCTATGGTTACAGAAATAACTGATGCAAGAGGATTTGAAACTGTAGATGTTGAGTATGTAAAAGAAGCTGGACAGTATTATTTGAGAGTATATATAGATAAAGAAGGCGGAATTTCACTTAATGAGTGCGAGGAAGTCAGCAGAGAGCTTAGTCCAAAACTGGATGAGCTTGATTTCACGGAGGACAATTATTATCTTGAGGTATCTTCTCCTGGTATAGATAGAGCTCTTAAAAGAGATAAGGAGTTTGTAAAATACAGTGGAAGAGATGTAGAGATAAAACTTTACAAGGCTTTAAATGGAACAAAACAGTTCGAAGGAGAACTTGTAGGACTTGATGAAGAAAACAACATAGTTGTTATCATAAACGGTGAAGAAACTAAATTTAACAGAAAGGATGTAGCAATAATAAGACTTGCGATAAAATTCTAGTCTTAGAAAGCGGGAGGAAAATAAAATGAATCATGAATTTATGGATGCATTAAACGAGATAGTTGAAAGCAAAGGTATAGATAAGGATATACTTATAGATACAATAGAGCAGGCGCTTTTAACTGCATACAAAAAGAACTTCGGACAGGCTCAGAACGTGGAAGTTGAATTCAACAGAGAAAGTGGAGATATAAAAGTATACTCTACAAGACAGGTTGTTGATGAATCAGATTACTATGATAGTTTCCTTGAAATAGAGCTTACTGAAGCGAGAAAAATAGACCCTGCATATGAGATAGGGGATATAATAAGAAATGAAGTTACACCAAGAGACTTCGGAAGAATAGCTGCTCAGACAGCAAAACAGGTTGTTGTTCAGAGACTTAGAGAAGCTGAAAGAGAAATAGTATACAATGAGTTCATAGAAAAGGAAAGTGAGCTTGTTGATGGTGAAATATCAAGAGCAACTCCAAACGTTGTATATGTGGATCTTGGAAGAATAGAGGGTATAATGACTCGGAATGAAAAAATAGCCGGGGAAATATACAAAGAAGGTCAGAGAATAAAAGTATATGTTGTAGAAGTAAGAAAAACAAGTAAAGGACCTCAGATAATAGTTTCAAGAAGCCATCCAGGTCTTGTTAAGAGATTATTTGAACTTGAAGTTCCTGAAATAGAGCAGGGAATAGTTCAGATAAAATCAATAGCAAGAGAAGCAGGATCAAGAACTAAGATGGCTGTTAAATCAATAGATGAAAAAATAGATCCAATCGGAGCATGTGTAGGACAGAAAGGTATAAGAGTTAAACACATAGTTGACGAACTTGGAGATGAAAAAATAGATATAATCAAATACAGCGACGATCCAGCTGAATTTATATCAGAGGCATTAAGCCCATCAAAAGTTGTTAAAGTTGAAGTTAATGAAGAAGAAAAATCAGCTTTAGTTGTTGTTCCTGATTATCAATTATCACTTGCTATAGGTAAGGATGGACAGAATGCAAGACTTGCAGCAAAACTTACTAACTGGAAAATAGATATAAAGAGTGAGTCTCAGTATGAAGAGGAACTTGCAAACGGAACTCTATATGCAAAAGAAGAAAAAATAGAGGAAGAGATAGTTGAAGATTTTGAGGCTGATGAAGCAGTTGATTTAGAAGAAGTAGCTGAGTTTGAAGCTGAATTTGCAGAAAATGAAGAAATAGAAGAGTAGTATTCGGGAGGTGATTGTTTTGCAGAAAGTAAAAAAAGTACCTCAGAGAAAATGTATAGCCTGCCAGGAAAGAGATTCCAAAAAAGGGCTTATAAGAATAGTTAAAAACAAAGAAGGCGAAATATTCCTAGATCCAACAGGAAGAGCAAATGGAAGAGGAGCTTATATATGTAGAAGCTCTGAATGTCTTCAGAAGGCAATAAAAAGCAAGGCACTTAACAGAGCATTTAAGATGGAAGTGCCGGATGAAGTATATGAACATCTTCTAGTGGAGTTGAAAGAATATGAATAATATGGAAAAAAACAGAGTAATATCTTTTCTTGGAATAGCAGCAAGAGCGGGAAAAGTTGTTTCAGGTGATGATTCAACGCTTCTTGAACTTAAAAAGGGAAATGTACATCTTGTAATAGTTGCAGAAGATGCATCAGATAATACAAAGAAACTTTTCAGAGATAAAGCTGGCTATAGAAATATAGATATGGTTGAATTTGGAACAAAAGCTGAAATTGGTGTTGCGATAGGCAAATCAATGAGAGCTGTTATAGGAATAAAGGATGAAGGATTTGCATCCAGATTAAAGGAATTAATAGAAATTTAAATAGGGGGTGGTCCTGTGTCAACAAAAGTGTACCAGGTAGCAGAAGAATTAAAAATATCCAACGAGGAGCTTATAAAAAAGCTTGCCGAGTATGATATAAACGTATCAGACAAGGACGATGTACTTGAAGGTGAAGAATTTGAACTTGCCTATGAAATGATAAAAGAAGATGTAATAGCAGCAAGAGGAAATGTTATATCAGTAGATGGAAAACTTACTGTTCAGGCTCTTGCAGATGCAATGGGAAAAACTGTATCAGAAGTTATAATGGAACTTATGAAAATGGGAACTATGGCTACAATAAACCAGGAAGTAAGTTTTGAAATAGCAGCTCTTGTAGCTACAAAATTCGGATTTGAACTTGCAGCTGCTGATGACAGTGATACAGAAGAAGAAATAGAAAAACTTATGGAAATAGAAGAGGATAGAGAAGAAGATCTAAAACCTAGACCACCGGTTGTAACAGTAATGGGTCACGTTGACCACGGTAAAACATCTCTTCTTGATGCAATAAGAAAGACAAATGTAACTGAGGGAGAAGCTGGGGGAATAACTCAGCACATAGGGGCTTCTGAAGTTATGATAAACGGACAGAAAATAGTATTCCTTGATACACCAGGACATGAGGCCTTCACTTCAATGAGAGCAAGAGGTGCTCAGGTTACAGATATAGCTATACTTGTTGTTGCAGCAGACGACGGTATAATGCCACAGACAATAGAGGCTATAAACCATGCAAAAGCAGCTGAAGTTCCACTTATAGTTGCTATAAACAAAATAGATAAAGACGGAGCAAATCCTGACAAAGTTAAGCAGGAACTTGCAGACCAGGGTCTTTTAGTTGAAGACTGGGGTGGAGATGTAATATCAGTTCCAGTATCAGCAAAGAAAAAAATAGGTATAGATACACTTCTTGAAATGGTTCTTCTAGTAGCAGAAATGGAAGAACTTAAAGCAAATCCTGATAAGAGAGCTGTAGGTACAGTAATAGAGGCTCAGCTTGACAAAGGTAGAGGTCCTGTTGCAACTGTACTTGTACAGGGTGGTACTCTAAGAGTAGGAGACCCTATAGTTGCAGGTGTTGCATGTGGTAAGGTAAGAGCGATGATAAACTCTAAAGGTAAGAGAGTTAAGCAGGCAGGTCCTTCAACAGCAGTTGAGATACTTGGACTTTCGGAAGTTCCACAGGGTGGAGACCAGTTCGTTGAAGTTCCAAACGACAAAGTTGCAAGAAGCATAGCAGAAAAAAGACAGCAGCAGCAGAGAGAGGAAATGCTTAAATCAAGCCAGAGACTTTCTCTTGATGATCTGTTCAGCCAGATGAATGAAGGTCTTAAAGAGCTTAACATAGTAATAAAAGCAGACGTTCAGGGTTCTGTACAGGCAGTTAAGCAGTCTCTTGAAAGACTTTCAAATGATGAGGTACAGGTTAAGGCTATACACGGTGGTGTTGGTGCCATAACAGAAACAGACGTACTTCTTGCTGCAGCATCAAACGCTATAATAATAGGATTCAACGTAAGACCTGTTTCAGGTGCTGAGTCACTTGCAGAAAAAGAAAAAGTTGATATGAGAACATATACAATAATATACAAAGCTATAGAGGATATACAGGCAGCTATGTGCGGTATGCTTGATCCGGATATAGTTGATGAAGATACAGGTAAAGCTGAAATAAGAGAAACTTACAGAATATCTGGTGTCGGTACTGTTGCAGGATGTTATGTAACAAGCGGTAAGATATACAGAAACTGTAAGGTAAGAATAGTAAGAGACGGTATAATAGTTCATGAATGTGAACTTGCGGCATTAAGAAGATTCAAGGACGATGTTAAGGAAGTTGCAGAAGGTTACGAATGCGGTATGAGTTTCGTAAACTACAACGACATAAAAGAAGGCGATATAGTAGAAGCCTACATAACAAAAGAAGTTGAAAGAACTTTATAATATCATATTTGAAACAATGCTGTATAAAACTTTAGAATAGAGGTGGAATTATGGCATCATATAATAGAACAAGAAGAATATCAGAAGAAATAAAGAAAATAATAGGACAGATGCTTATAAATGGTATAAAAGATCCTAGAATAACATCTATGGTAAGTGTTACAGATGTAGAGGTTACAAACGACCTTAGATATGCATTTGTTTATGTAAGTCTTCTTGGAGGAAATGAAGAAGAATCTCTTGTAGGGCTTAAAAGTTCTGCAGGATTTATAAGAAGAGAAGTTGGTAAGAAAATAAAACTTAGATACATACCAGAGATAATGTTCAAAGTTGATGATTCAATAGAGAGAGGTATGTACATGGATAACCTTATAAGAAAGGTTAATGAAGAAAATTCCTCAAAAGTGGAAGAAAACGAGGATGAAGCAGATGAATAAATTTAAAGATGTTATGGACAATATACTGTCTGAAATAGATAAAGGCAGTAAATTTGTACTGACATCTCATGTAAGCCCAGATGGTGATAATCTGGGCTCTACACTTGCCATGTACAGATTTCTCAACAAAACAGGAAAGAATGTATACTATGTTCTTGACGATGATATACCTTCAGGTCTTTCATTCCTTGCGGAAAATATAGAGAAACTTTCATCATCTCAGTTTGATGATAACAATTACATATTTATATCTCTTGATTGTGGAGATATAGGCAGAGTTTGTGTTTCAGAGGAAATAATAAAAAATGCTGAAAAAAGAATATGTATAGATCATCATTACAGCAATAAAGGCGATTTCAGTGATATAAACTATATAGATGTAGATGCATCGTCTACATGTGAACTTGTATTCAATCTTTTGAGAAGATACGAGGAAAATATGAAAACTGAAATAATAGATAGTGAAACAGCTACACTTTTATATGCGGGACTTCTGACTGATACAGGAAACTTCCAGTATTCAAACACTCATCCAAGCAGTTTTGAAATGGCAAAAGTTCTTCTTGAAAGAAATGCCGACAGAGATAGAGTGGTACAGAAGATATATCAGAGTAATTCATTTGCTTACTACAGAATACTTGGTGATGCACTGGGAACTCTTGAAATAACAGACAGCAAAGTTGAAAATGCAAGAGTAGCATCTATAACAGTATCAATAGACATGATGAAAAAACATGGTATAGGATATAATGAGATAGACAGTATAACTCCTTATACAAGAGATATAGAAAATGTTGAGGTTGGTATATTCCTGAAAGAAAGAAAACCTGGAGAAATAAAAATAAGTCTAAGATCTAAAAATTTTGTGGATGTAAGTAAAATTGCAGCTGCATTTAACGGTGGTGGGCATGTAAGAGCTGCCGGATGTACAATAAATGACAGTATTGAAAATGCTAGAAAAATAATTACAGACTATGTGCTGAATTCTTTTTAGGGTGAAAAGATGAATAAAATAGTAAGTATTTTAAAACCGACGGGAATGACTTCTCACGATGCTGTAAGCATAGTAAGAAGAATAACCGGAATAAAAAAAGTAGGACATACAGGAACTCTCGACCCTGATGCTGCAGGAGTTCTTCCTATATGTATAGGAAGAGCCACAAAGGTAAGTGAACTTATACTGAACAAAGAAAAATCATATATATGTGAGCTTACTCTTGGATCTTCCACAGACACATATGATTCATCTGGAAAAATTATATACAAAGCTGATGATGATTTTGTATACAATGAGGAAGAAATAAAAAAAGCACTTATGAGTTTGGTTGGAGAAATAGAACAGTATCCTCCAAAATACTCAGCACTGAAGGTGAATGGAAAAAGAATGTGCGATCTTGTCAGAAAGGGAAGAGAAGACGAAATTGTTCTGAAACCTAGAAAAGTAAATATAAAGAAAATAGAGATACTGGGAATCGATAAAAATAAAGTGAGATTCTACACAGAGTGCAGTAAAGGAACATATATAAGAAGTATCTGCTATGATGTCGGAGAAATTCTTGGATGTGGAGGGCATATGTCTTTTCTTCTGAGAACATCTTCAGGTAAGTTTAATCTTGAAAATTCTATAACATTTGAAGAAATGGAAAAATACATGCAGGAAGGGACACTTGAAAATTATATGTTTGATATAGACTATACTCTTGATATGTATCCTAAAATCATACTTGCGGACAATGCCATTAAATACTATGTAAACGGAGGTATTATAGAATCAAGAAGATTTGAATACTCTGAATACAAAGAGGGAGATGAATACGCAAGGGTATACAGCAGAGATGAGTTCCTTGGAATAGGAAAACTTAAATCTGCAGATGGAAAAGTTAGTATAAAGAGCGACAAAATATTCGTATAGCTCACAGGAGAGATGAAGATGGAGGTCATAAGATCTATAAATGATATAAAAACTCTGCCTGAAAGCTGTGTCACTATAGGAAATTTCGACGGTGTTCACAACGGGCACAGAATTCTTATAAAAAAAACAACGGATTATGCGAAAGAAAAAGGTATAAAAAGTGTAGTATTTACATTTGCAAATCATCCAAGCAACTATTTTGTTCCAGGGATTATAAAAAATATCCTTGACGAAAATGAAAAGATAGAGCTGATAGAAAGCTGTGGAGCTGATTATCTTTTAAATATACCTTTTGAGACGTATATGACGAAAATGTCTTCTCAGTCGTTTGTTGAGGATATACTGATTGAAAAGATAAATGTAAAAAAAGTTATTGTAGGACACGATTTTACATTTGCCAGAAAAAAAGAGGGGACAGCGGAAGTCCTTGTTGAAATGGGGCAAAAGTACGGTTTTGAAGTAGAAATAGTACAACCTATAAAGGTAAATGATATAAGAATAAGCAGTACACATATAAGAAAGCTTATTTCTGAGGGAAAAATGGACGAAGTACCATTATTTCTTGGAAGAAATTACAGTATAAGAGGTGAAGTCATACATGGAATGGCAAACGGAAGAAAAATAGGATTTCCAACTGCCAATATAAAAGTAAACAAAGAACTTGTTATGCCGGGATGTGGAATATATGTATCTATTGTAAAAATAAATGATAAAAATTATTACGGTGCGACAAATGTAGGATTTAACCCTACTGTAAATGGAAAAGGATTATCCATAGAAACTCATATACTCGACTTTGAAGAAAGTATATATGGGAAAATTATAGAAATAGAATTTCTGGAAAGAATAAGAGATGAAAAGAAGTTCTGTTCAATGGATGAACTTAGAGAACAGCTTTCACATGATGTTGGATATATAAGAGAAAAATACTCAAAATATAAATTGCAAAAAGTATAAATATATGATAATATAATTAAGGTAGTTAACCCGCACCCAGCAAATGAACACTCCGATCTTTGCTTAGTGCAGGGCGATTAATAGAAAATATATGGAGGTAATGTAACATGACATTCAACAAATCAGAAATAATAAAAGAATTCGGAAGAAAAGAAGGAGATACTGGTTCTCCAGAAGTACAGATAGCTTTATTAACAGCTAGAATAAACGAACTAAACGAGCACTTAAAAGTTCACAAAAAAGACCATCATTCAAGAAGAGGTCTATTAAAAATGGTTGGTAAGAGAAGAAACCTACTTTCTTACTTAAAGAAAAACGACCTAGAAGGATACAGAGCTTTAATAGCTAAGTTAGGATTAAGAAAATAATAATTGTTATTTCAGAAAAGCAGGTATATTATTACCTGCTTTTTCAAATATAATTACAGATATACATATTTGTAATGAATCTATAATTATGAGAGGGAGGTATGTATATGGATATTAAATTATTATGTGATAGTTTATGCGATATACCTGATGAAATAGCATCAAAGGAATATATAGAAATAATACCGCTTACTGTAATATTTGAAGACGGAGAGTTTAAAGAGGGTATAGATATAAATAAACAGGAATTTTACGATAGAGTAAAAAAGACAAGAGAAATACCGAAAACATCTCAGGCTACATATGTTGAGTTTAAGGAAGCTTTTGATAGAGCTCTATCAGAAGGAAAGAAGATAATATGTATTACAGGTTCATCAAGATCTTCTGGGACATATCAGAGTGCAATGCTTGCAAAATCTGATACAGAAGGAGATATAGAAATAATTGATACACTTGAACTTTCTCTTGGAAGTGGGCAGTTTGTAATAAAGGCATGTGAGCTTATAGATGAAGGTCTTGAGTACGAAAAAATTCTTGAAGAGCTTGAAAATATAAGAGAAAGTGTACATCTTCTATTTGTTCCATCAACTCTTGAATATCTTAAAAAGAGTGGAAGAGTCCGGGGGGTTACAGCTATGCTTGGAAATCTCTTAAATATAAAGCCTATTTTTTATATGAAAGATGGAGATATAAAACTTCTTGAAAAAGTGAGAGGCGCAAAGAAAGTTCCTTCAAAAATGGTAGATATACTTACAAAACTTAATGATGGAATATTTGAAGACAAGATAGTCACTATAGGTTGTGGTGACAATTACGAAGACGTGAAAGGTCTTGAAGAAGAAGTGAGAAAAAGAATAAATGCCAGAAAAGTGATGTTCACAAGAGGAGGAGTATGCATATGTTCGCATACCGGTCCGGATATAATTGCTATAAGCAGTTCAAAATAATTATGCAGGATAGTCATAATAATATTTCTGTTGTGCAAAAATATTATTTTTGTTAATATAGTAATTGGAGAGAAAACGGCGAAATCAGGAGGAAAACATACATGGTTGAACATAAAATATACAGTATGGAATTTGCAGGAAGAGAACTTTCTGTAGAAGTTGGAAAAATATGTGAAATGACAAACGGAAACTGTATTGTAAGATACGGCGACAGTGTTGTTATGGTAAATACTACAAAATCAGCAGAGCCTAGAGATGGAATAGATTTCTTCCCTCTAAGTGTTGATTATGAAGAAAAATTATATTCAGTAGGTAAAATACCTGGAGGATTCCTGAAAAGAGAGGGAAAACCTTCAGAAAAGGCTATACTTACATCAAGACTTATAGATAGACCTATAAGACCATTATTCCCAAAAGGATTCAGAAATGATGTTCAGGTTGTTGCAACAGTTTTATCTGTTGATCAGGACTGTACACCTGATATAGTTGCTATGATAGGTTCATCAGTTGCACTTTCAATATCTGATATACCATTCAACGGTCCTACTGGATCTGTATGTATAGGTCTTGTAGATGGGGAATTTGTGGTAAATCCTAATGCAGAGCAGAGAGAAAAGAGTGAAATGCACCTTGTGGTATCAGGAACAAAAGATGCTATAATGATGGTTGAAGCCGGAGCTCAGGAAGTTTCTGAAGACACTATGCTTAAAGCTATACTTTTCGCTCATGAACATATAAAGAAAATAGTAGAGTTTATAGAAGAGATAGTTGCAGGTTCTGGAAAAGAAAAAGAAGAAGTAAAACTTTATCATGCTGATGAAGAAATAGAAAAAATGGTAAAAGAGTTTGCTTCAGATAAGATGAGAGAAGCTGTTAAGACAGTTGAAAAAATGGAAAGAATGAAAAATATGGATCAGGTTAAAGAAGAGACTTTTGCTCACTTTGAATCTGTTCTTGAAAATTTTGAAGAAGTTGCAGGAGATATAGAGGAAGTTCTTCAGTCTATAATAAAAGAAGAAGTAAGATCTCTTATATCTGATGATGAAATAAGACCTGACAACAGAAAATACAATGAAATAAGACCAATATGGTGTGAAACTGGTATGATACCTAGAACTCACGGTTCTGCAATATTTACAAGAGGTCAGACTCAGGTAATGAACGTTGCTACTCTTGGAGCACTTGGAGATGTTCAGAAACTTGACGGACTTGATGAAGAAGAGAACAAGAGATATATGCACCACTACAACTTCCCTGCATACTCAGTAGGTGAGGCAAGACCTTCAAGAGGACCAGGTAGAAGAGAAATAGGACATGGAGCACTTGCAGAAAGAGCGCTTCTTCCTGTAATACCATCTCAGGAGGATTTCCCATATGCGATAAGACTTGTTTCTGAGGTTCTAAGCTCAAACGGATCTACTTCTCAGGCGAGTGTATGTGCATCTACACTTTCACTTCTTGATGCAGGTGTACCTATAAAGGATATGGTTGCAGGTATAGCAATGGGTCTTATAAAACACCACGACAAGGTAGTAGTTCTTTCTGATATACAGGGAATGGAAGACCACCTTGGAGATATGGACTTCAAAGTAGCAGGTACTGAGCACGGTATAACAGCTATACAGATGGATATAAAAATAGATGGTATAGATGAGGATATACTTAGAAGAGCTCTTGCACAGGCAAGAGAGGGAAGAATGCATATACTTGGAGAAATGAGAAAAGTTATATCTGAACCAAGACCAGAGCTTTCTCCATATGCACCTAAGATAGAAAGAATGAATATAAACCCTGACAAGATAAAAGATGTTATAGGACCTGGTGGAAAGGTTATAACTAAGATAATAGATGAAACAGGAGTTAAGATAGATATAGAGCAGACTGGTGAAGTTTATATAGCTGGTGTTGACAAAGCTATGATAGATAAAGCTAGACAGCTTATAGAAAATATAGTAGCTGAAGCTGAAGTTGGTAAAGTATACAAAGGTAAAGTAACAAGAATTATGAACTTTGGTGCTTTCATGGAAATACTTCCAGGTAAGGAAGGTCTTCTTCACATATCTCAGATATCAAAAGAAAGAGTAAATAATGTAGAGGATGTTCTTAAAGTCGGAGATGAAATGGAAGTTAAAGTTACAGAAATAGACGATAAAGGAAGAATAAATCTTTCAAGAAAAGTTCTTTTATAAAAATGATATTTGCAGCGGAATCAGAGATGATTCCGCTTTTTTATTTTGAAATATATGTTATTTTATCTACTATGATTTTAAAATGAAGAAAACAATATCCTATGTTCTGAAAATACTCAATATAATAAAGTGAGTTGCCAATATACGAATACTAAATTATAATGATATAATGGGTATAAAATATCATATAAGTAAAATAGCAGAGACGGAGGTATTTATGTACAGATACAAAAAACTGAATAATGGAATAAGGGTTATAGGTGAAGAAATACCATACCTTGAATCCATATCTATGGGAGTATGGTTCAGAGCCGGTTCTGCTACAGAAAGCGGATATACGGATGGAATATCCCATTTTATAGAACATATGCTTTTTAAGGGAACAGAGACAAGAAATGCCAAAGAACTTGCATCACGGATAGATAATCTGGGTGGAGTCATAAATGCATTTACAGGAAGAGAATGCACATGTTATTATGTTAAGCTTCTTGATTCACATATAAATGCAGGAATAGATATACTTTCAGATATGATTTTAAACTCAAAATTTGATGAGTCAGATATTGAGAGGGAGAAAAGTGTAATACTGGAGGAACTGAAAATGTATGAGGATTCTCCTGAGGATTATGTGTTTGATACTCTTCTGGAAAAGATATACGAAAATAAAGGTGTAGGTAAAAATATCCTTGGAAATAGAAAATCCATAAAATCAATAAATAGGGAAAAGATAATGGAGTATTATAAAAGTCACTATGTTCCAGAAAATGCTGTAATATCAATATGTGGTAATTTTGATTTTGATAAAATTACTGATATGCTGGAAGAAAAGTTTGGAAACTGGAGTGGAGTACATGCACCAAAGGAAAATGAAACAGAGGAATTTCATTCATGTTGCATAAGAAAAAACAGAGATTATGAACAGAGTAATCTTGCAATATGTTTTGAGGGAGTATCTGCGGAAAACAGAAAAGATATGTATGCTGTATCGGTTCTCAATAATATTGTAGGGGGAGGCGCCAGTTCAAGACTTTTCCAGAAAATAAGGGAAGAAAGTGGACTTGCATATTCTATCTATTCGGCAGAGGAAGTATATGTACATAGAGGAGAATTCACTATATGTGCCAGTATGAGTGCCGAAAATCTTAAAAAGGTGTATAATCTTATAATAGAAGAAATAAGAGATATAAAAGAAAATGGAATTTCAGATGAGGAGATAAAAAACAGCAAAGAACAGTTGAAAGGAAGTTACATTCTTGGAAATGAGGGAACAGAAAGTAGAATGATTTCAATGGGTAAATCTATGATACTTAAAAACTGTGCTGAAACATCAGAAGAAGTTCTTGAGGGGATAGAATCAGTGGAACCTGATAATATAAAAAGACTAGTGGATAAAATTTTTGATTTTGACAGAATGGGTATATGCGCAGCAGGAAGAAATGCTGAAAGAGTAAAATTTGCGCTTTAGTATATACAGGGAGGTTTTTTATGAATATACTTGTACAGAAATTTGGTGGAACTTCAGTTGCAAACTTTGAAAGAATGGCTGAAGTATGCGATATAGTTGAAAAATATAAAAACGACGGATATAGTATAGTACTCGTTGTTTCTGCAATGGGTAGAAAAGGAGCCCCATATGCTACTGATACTCTTTTAGGACTTTTAAGTGAAGTAAATAAAAATGCAAATGAAAGAGAAAAAGATATGCTTATGTCATGTGGAGAGACAATATCAGCAACTCTTATGGCATCTATGCTATCAGCAAGAGGAATCAATGCAGTTGCTCTTACAGGGGGACAGGCAGGAATATGTACAGAAGGAGATTTTTCTGATTCAAGAATAAAAGAAATTGATTCAAAAAGAATAATCTCTGAACTTGAAGCCGGAAAAGTTGTAGTTGTTGCAGGTTTCCAGGGAGTTAATGAAAATGGTGATATAACAACTCTTGGAAGAGGAGGATCTGACACATCTGCAGTTGCGCTTGGAAAAGCTCTTGAATGTGGAAAGGTCGAAATATACACAGATGTAGATGGAGTGATGACAGCAGATCCAAGAGTAGAGCCAAATGCGAGAGTAATGGAAGAAATAGACTATGAAGAAGTGTTTCAGATGGCGGACAAGGGAGCAAAGGTAATTCATCCGAGAGCTGTACAGATTGCCAAAGATGGAAATATAACTCTTGTAATAAAAAACACACTTAATCCAATGTATAGAGGAACTGAAATATGCTGTGTAAACTCAGATAATGGGAAAATAGAATGTTCAGGAAAAAGCGAGAGATTTGCAGTAGCACATAAAAAAGGTATATCTCAGATAAAGATAATAGACAATGGGGATTTTGGAAAGATACTATCAGAAATGGAAGAAGAAAATGTAAGTATGGACATGATAAACTTCTTTATAGGCGAAAAAGCATTTGTTGTTGATGATACAGATGCAGAAAAAATAGAAAAAATACTTAAAAGAAATAATGTACAGTACAGTATAAGAAAAAATTGTGCAAAGATAACACTTATTGGAAATTCTATGAGTGGAATACCTGGAGTTATGTCTAAAATATCGAAAGGTCTTTCAGATGCGGAAGTTCCTATACTTCAGACATCTGATTCAAGTATGACTATATCATGTCTTGTAGATGAACAGGATATGGAAAATGCTGTACATGCAATACATGAACAGTTCTGTGTATAGTTAAGGAAAGGAGTATGATGATGGGTTTATTCAATAAAACATCAAAAAAGAAAAGAAAGAAGAAACAGAGTATAAGATTCAATTCGGAATATCACAATCTGATAACAATATTTCTTGGTGTATTCCTGCTTTACAGTCTGAACTCAAGCTCAATGGGATGGATTCCGGTATTGATTCAGAATGTATTCAAAGGGCTATTTGGAGGATTGTCTATATTTATACCAATCTTACTTATAGTAACAGGTATACTTGGTTTTATGGATGGAAATGAATATATCTACAGATTCAGAAAAACAAAGGTATATTTTATAGCAGTATTTTTCATCTTTGTATTTTACGGACTTCTTCATGCAGGAAATCTTGTTGTTGACAGTCCTTTCCAGAAAAGTATGATGATGGAAATTGTCCATCAGGGTGTAGCTGGTAACGGATGTGGTCTGATATCTACTATAATCGTATATTATATGTGTAAAATATTTGGTGTATTTGGAGCATGGCTTGTAAGTATATTTGCCCTTCTTATAGCATCTGTATATACATTTAATATATCTGTAAGTGATATGATAGCAAAATTCAAAGAAACAAAGAACAGCGGGCTTTCTACAAAGGAAAGACTAGCCAAGATGAAGGATGCAGCACTTAATCTTGTTACAGATGAGGTCGATGATATAGACGATAAGACGGTTGTAGCAGGAAAAGAGAAAAAAGGTCTGTTTGGGGGGCTTAAAGAGAAATTTTCCAAGGAGGAAGCTCCTGAAGAGGAAGATTATGATAATGTAGATGATAAAACAATCAAAATTGTAGGATTTAATAAAGCAGATGACGATTATCTGGAGATTCTGGAAGGAACTCAGAGTATGAGTGAATTAGACGTTTTAAAAGAGCTTCAGGAAGCTGATATACCTGCAGATAAGTCTGATTTAAATGCATTAAATAGAGATGGTGTATCTGAAAATACAGGCATATATTCTGCAAATGCAGGAACAGCCGAAAACAGATCTGCATATGCAGATAAAAATAATGATATAGATATAAATACAACAGGAAATGGAGACAGTTATAAGAATTATAGACTTCCATCTCCTACACTTCTTAATAAAGTAAATAAAAAGTCTGATGAAAATGTAAGAAAAAAAGTAATAAAAAATGCTGAACTTCTTGAAAGAACTCTTGAAGATTTTGGAGTAGATGCTTCAATAAGTCAGGTAACAGTAGGACCTGCGATAACAAGATATGAGATACAGCCGAAGCCGGGAGTAAAGGTAAGTAAAATAGTAAATCTTACTGATGATATAGCACTTAGCCTTGCAGCAAGAAGTATAAGGGTTGAAGCTCCGATACCAGGTAAAAATGCTATAGGTATAGAAGTTCCAAACGATGAAACACAGATGGTTGGAATAAGAGAGATAGTTGAAAGTGATGAGTTCAAAAACTTTAAATCGCCTCTTGCTATGGGTCTTGGAAAAGATGTATCAGGAAAGATTTTTATAAGTGACATAGCCAAGATGCCGCATCTTCTTATAGCAGGATCTACAGGTTCAGGTAAGAGTGTTTGTGTAAATACACTTATAAACAGTATATTGTTCAAGGCAAGACCGGATGAGGTTAAACTTCTTCTTATAGACCCTAAAGTAGTTGAACTTTCAAACTACAATGGAATACCTCATCTTCTGATACCAGTTGTGACTGATCCTTCAAAAGCAGCTAATGCTCTTAATTGGGCTGTTACAGAAATGAACAGAAGATATAAGCTTTTCAGTGAAAGCGGATCAAGAGATATAAAAAGCTATAATGAAAAAGCAGAAGAAAAACTTCCAAGTATAGTTATAATAATAGACGAGCTTGCAGATCTGATGATGACATCTGCAAAAGAGGTGGAAGACTATATATGCAGACTTGCCCAGAAGGCAAGAGCAGCAGGAATGCATCTTGTTATAGCAACTCAGAGACCGTCAGTAGATGTAATTACAGGTGTAATAAAAGCCAACATACCTTCAAGAATAGCATTTGCTGTTTCTTCGCGGACAGATTCAAGAACTATACTTGATATGGGCGGAGCAGAAAAACTTCTTGGAAAAGGAGACATGCTTTTCCATCCACTTGGTGCATCAAAACCGGAAAGACTTCAGGGAGCTTTTATATCAGAGGGTGAACTTGAAAAAGTAATAGACTTTGTAAAAGGTCAGTTCAGCTCTGAAGAAGTAAAATACGAAGAGGATATAATAGAATCCATATCTGCGGTTAAAACAACTCCAATTGACGATGAGGATGAACTTCTTCCACAGGCGATAGAGTTTGTGGTTGATACAGGACAGGCGTCTGCATCTATGCTTCAGAGAAGATTCAAGATAGGTTTCAACAGAGCAGCCAGAATAATAGATTCAATGGAAGAGCGAGGAATTGTTGGACAGAACGAAGGAAGCAGACCTAGAAAAGTTCTTATATCAAAAGAACAGTACGAAGAAATAAAAAAATAATAAAGATAGAATATAAAACGATAAATATAAAATATAAATAATATATAGATACAATTTTTTGATTTTAATTTTTGAGTGTAAATTTTAAATATAATTTAGGAAAAAGGAGAACTGAAAGGGACGATATTTTTGAAAACTATTAAAATACAGGATGCGTTAAAACTGGAAAATACAATATTTATAGATGTAAGAACAGAAGCTGAATACAGCGAAGATCATATACCAGGGGCATATAATATGCCTCTGTTTAGTGACGACGAACACAAGGATGTTGGAACAATATATAAAATGCAGGGAAAGCATGAAGCTATACAGCAGGGATTTGACTATGTAAAAGATAAACTTAAAAATATGTATAACGATCTTCATATAAAATCAAATGAATATGAAAATGTAGTTTTATACTGTGCAAGAGGTGGAATGAGAAGTGGAAGCCTTGCAAATATAATAGATACACTTGGTATGTCAAATGTATATAAACTTGAAGGCGGATACAAATCATATAGAAATTTTGTCATTGAATATTTTAAAACTATAATGGATACAAAAGAGTTTATAGTGCTTCATGGGCTTACAGGAGTAGGAAAAACAGATATGCTTCTTATGCTTGAAGAAAAAGGAATAGATATTATAGACCTTGAAGGAATTGCTAAAAACAGTGGTTCTACTTTTGGGTTTATAACATTCGATGAAAAGCCACCTTCTCAGAAACGGTTTGAATCAGAGATATTCAGAAAACTTTATTTTTCAAAGAGTGATTATATTTTTATAGAGAGTGAAAGCAGAAGAGTTGGAAGTCTCAATGTTCCTGGAGATATATACGAGGGTATAATCAGAGAAGGAAAGCATATACTTATGGAATGCAGTGTAAAAAATAGAGTTGATAGACTATGCAGAGATTATATATATAGAGAAAATCAGAAGAATGAATCTCTTATCGAGTGTATGAATAAGTTTAGAAAAAGACTTGGGCATGCAGTTGTAGACCACTACATAGAACTGTTCAATGAAGGAAAATACGAGGAACTGATAGAATTATATCTTGTAGATTATTATGACAAGCTGTACAATCATTCTGTTGAAAAATATGAATATAATATAATACTTGACTGCAATGATATGGAAAAAGCACTTAATGTTCTGATTGATTTCCATACAAAAGCAGTGGAAGGGAGAATATAATAATGTTAAAAATAGCGCTTGAGTCGCTTGGATGTTCAAAAAATCTGATGGATGCAGAAATAATGAACGGTATATTAATAGAAAAAGGATACGAATTCACCGACGATTTTGAAGATGCAGATCTAATAATAGTCAATACATGTGGATTTATAAAAGATGCAAAGCAGGAGTCTATAGACCTTATAGTAGAACTTTCTGAATTAAAAAAAGAAGGAAAGCTTAAATATCTTATAGTAACAGGATGTCTTGCGCAGAGATATTCAGATGAACTGCTTGAAGAAATACCAGAAATAGACGCTATCGTAGGTACTGGTAACTTTATGAACATATCTGACATAATAGAAAAAGTAGAAGAAAACAAGAAAGTAAACGAAACAGGAAATATAGAATTTGCTTTCGATGAGACTCTTCCTAGATATGTTTCTACACCTGATTATATGGCATATATAAAAATAGGTGAAGGATGTTCAAATCACTGTACATACTGTATAATACCGAAACTAAGAGGAAAATACAGAAGCAGAAAGTTTGAAGATATAATAAAAGAAGCAGAAAAACTTGCGGCAGATGGTGTCAAGGAACTTGTGGTAATAGCTCAGGACACAACAAAATATGGAGAGGACTTATATGGAGAGTCAAGACTTGCCGAACTTCTTGACAAAATGGCAGAGATAGAGGGACTTAAATGGATAAGAGTTATGTATTCATATCCTGAATCTATTACTGAGGAACTTGTAAATGTAATAGCAAAACACGACAATATATGCAGTTATTTTGATATGCCGATACAGCATGCAAGCAACAGAATTCTTAAACTTATGAATAGAAAAACTTCAAAAGAGGATATAAGAGCAAAAGTAGAGATGATAAGAGCAAAAATCCCGGATGCTGTTATAAGAACAACTGTTATAGTTGGATTCCCGGGTGAGGAAGAAAGTGATGTAGACGAACTTGTTGATTTTATAGAAGAAATAAAATTCGACAGACTTGGTGCATTCTCATATTCAAGAGAAGAAAATACTCCTGCAGATAAAATGGAAGGACATATGGAAGAGGAGATAAAAGAAGAAAGAAGAGCCAGAGTTATGATGGCTCAGCAGAGAATATCAGAATCTCTTAATGAAAGGAAAATCGGAAATATATATGAGGTTTTAGTTGAAGAACAGGTAGAGGATAATATATATACTGGAAGAACTCAGGGTGATGCTGAGGATATAGATAGTATAGTGTATATAAATTCAGATGAACCTCTTGAGATAGGAGATTTTGTAAAAGTAGAAATAAATGATTCTATGGAATATGACTTGATAGGAGATGTTATATATGAATCTGCCAAATAAATTGACTATGTTCAGGGTATTTCTTATACCTATATTCGTGATTATTATGATGCTTGATATGGAGTCAAAGTATCTTTATGCATGTCTTGTATTTATAATAGCATCTATAACAGATACTCTTGATGGGAAAATAGCCAGAAAATATAATCTGGTAACTGATTTTGGAAAGTTTATGGACCCGCTTGCAGATAAACTGCTTGTAATATCAGCGCTTATCTGTATGATAGAGGTAAATCTTGTTCCTGGATGGATGGTTATAATAATAGTTGCAAGAGAACTTTCTGTAAGTATACTAAGAGCAATAGCAGCTGCAGATGGAACAGTAATAGCAGCTGGTAAAAGTGGTAAACGGAAGACTGTAACACAGATGGTTGCAATAGTACTTCTACTTCTTGGTCAGTATAGAGGAAATCAGACAATACTTATGGCTGGAACAGTATTTATAACAGTTGCGACACTTCTTACACTTTATTCAGGATGGGAGTATCTTTACGGAAACAGACATGTGTTTATGAACAGTAAGTAGATTGAAGACTGCGGTATTATATCCGCAGTCTATTTTATTTTTACAATAAATTATTTGCCATTTGATATATTTTTAAATAAAATATATTTTTTCTTAATTCATATCAAGATATAAAAATATCAATCAACGATATTATTTTAAAAAGAATAAAATAGGTAGAAAAATCTAGTAAGATAGTTTATAATTGAATATAAACAGTGGTAAGTTATTTAACAGAATATAATTATTTATATTATACTTAGTAGCTTAACTGTGAATGTGAATTCGCGAATAACATAATTACAAAGGATACAAGTTGTTTAGAAAAGAGGTAAGAGCTATAAGTACACTTTGAGAGAAAAGGGAAAAAAGAATGAGGATCTTGTATTCCACATGAATATAAAAAAACTAATAAAGAAGCTATTTTGATACTGTAAACAAAGTTGCCTATACTTGTAAAATATGTAAGAGTTTTTGCAATAAAGAAATTCCTGTAAAAGAAAAACTGTTAATGTAATAGTAACGGACAAACAAAGTGTTCAAAGTAGAGTTTTTGATTAAGTTGAAGTTATGTTTGGACTAAAAATGAAATCAGACAAGACTGTGAGAGGAGTACGAGGAATTCTTCATATTTACGATACTTTTGATGAGAAGATTTTGGCAATGGTTTATGATTTTACAGGTCAAGATATTGTGGTAAATAAATCTATTATATTTAAAACTTAGGAATAGATATAAACCTATTTATTAACTATTATTTGAAATTATATAATGAAGAGTTTTCAAATTTAAAATTTAAATATAAAATAACTGATATTGTATATGAAAACCAATAAGTTTATTATTTGCTTTTAAAATTTAATGAAATTATATATTTATAAGCTTTAATATTAAAATAAAAGGGAGGTTTTATGATGAAAAAAAGTAAATTGCTATTAATATCTGGTATTATTGGAACAATCTATTTAATATATCTTATTTTTTATTTTAGTAATGGTGTTGTTAGTACAGATGGTGTTGATGCTATTGGAGCAGGTCTTGCGGCTGCATTAGTTATGCCACATATGGTTTGTGTTGCCATAGCGGTTATATTTAATTGGCTAGGATGGGCACTTGAGGTACGTTGGGGAGCACTAGTAGCTGGGATTATGTATGCAGTATCTATGGTATGTATGTTTTTATATGCAGTATTTGTATTGATTGAAATGATTTTATGTTTTATTGCATTTGCAAAAATGAAGCAGGAATCTGAAAAGAAGAGTATTGAATCTTAAAATATTCATTTTAAATAGTTTATTCTTATTATAGTCTATATATTTCATATATGTAATATATAGACTATTTTTGTGTTAGCATATGATTAAAATGTAATAAAATGGAAATAAATATATATAGTAAATTATAATTTAACTGTGTTGACTATAGAAGAGTAATAAGATATAATTAATACAGAACAAATGTTTGATTGGAGGAAAATTCAGATGGCGGTAGATCAGGAAAAATTAAAAGCCCTTAATGAGGCTCTTGGAAAGATAGAAAAAGACTTTGGTAAAGGTTCAGTAATGAAGCTTGGAGAAGCTACTTCACTTGAGATAGATACAATATCAACTGGTTCTATAGGACTGGATATAGCAATAGGAATAGGCGGACTTCCAAAAGGAAGAATTGTTGAAATATATGGACCGGAATCTTCAGGTAAAACAACTGTTGCACTTCACTGTGTTGCAGAAGCTCAGAAGGATGGGGGAATAGCTGCATTTATAGATGCCGAGCATGCACTTGATCCTGTTTATGCAAAGGCTCTTGGTGTAGATGTAGACAACCTTATAATATCTCAGCCGGATACAGGAGAGCAGGCTCTTGAAATAGCAGAGGCACTTATAAGAAGTGGTGCTATAGATATAATAGTTGTAGACTCTGTTGCAGCACTTGTTCCAAAAGCGGAAATAGAAGGAGATATGGGAGATTCTCATGTTGGTCTTCAGGCAAGACTTATGTCTCAGGCACTTAGAAAACTTACAGGTTCTATAAAGAAATCAAACTGTGTGGCAATATTTATAAACCAGCTTAGAGAAAAGGTTGGAATAATGTTTGGTAATCCTGAAACAACAACAGGTGGTCGTGCGCTTAAATTCTATTCTTCAGTAAGACTTGATGTAAGAAAAATAGATACAATTAAGCAGGGAGATAAGGTTCTTGGTAGTAGAACAAGAGTGAAAGTTGTAAAAAATAAAGTAGCTCCACCATTTAAACAGGCTGAATTTGATATAATGTATGGACAGGGAATATCAAAAATAGGAGATCTTCTTGATATAGCGGCAGATATAGATGTAGTTAAAAAATCAGGTTCATGGTATAACTATCAGGATGTGAAACTTGGACAGGGTAGAGAAAATGTCAAGAAATTCCTTGAGGATAATATGGACATAACTGATGAAATAGAAGCTAAAGTAAGAGCATACTATCATCTTGATGGAAGTGCAGTAGAAGAAGATAAAGAGTCAGAACAGGCTCCAGCGAAAGCAGATAAAGCCAGCTCAGATAATGAAAAGTAAATTTTACATATATTAAAAAGTGAATATGTATATATAGCCGATAAACATTGTTTTATCGGCTTTTGTCTTATCTTGACATAAATATGAAAAAATTATAAAATTAAATGAGGGTATTGTATCCAAACTTAGATTTTGTGATTTATATTATATATATTTTGGTATAATTAGATTAGGATTATTTTTGGGAAGTATACCTGAAATCTAGAATTTGAATTAGATAAGATTGAAAACTGACAAAAAACTAAAGGAGGTGGAGGTCATAAATCCGATAATAATGGCAATAGTCGGCGCAATCGCTGGTATAATAGTTGGCTATTTTGTTAGAAGAAACATATCTGAAGCAAAAATTGGACAGGCTGAAAGTCTTGCCAAAGAAATTATAGATAAAGCAAACCATGATTCAGAAACAGTTAAAAAAGAGAGACTATTAGAAGCAAAAGAAGAAATTCATAAGTTGCGTACAGAAGCAGAAAAAGAAAACAGAGAAAGAAGAAATGAAGTACAGAAATATGAAAGAAGGGTACTTCAGAAAGAAGAAAATCTTGATAGAAAAAGTTCTGATTTAGAATCAAGAGAATCAAGACTTAGAGAAAAGGCAAAGGTTTTAGACCAGAAAGAAGAAGAAGTTGAACAGATAAAGCATAAACAGCTTGAAAAGCTTGAAAGTATATCTGGAATAAGCTCAGAAAAGGCAAAGGAAATAATTCTTACAAATGCTGAAAGAGATGTAAGAAGAGAGATGTCTATCATGATAAAAGAGATAGAAACACATGCCAAAGAAGATGCTGAGAAAAAAGCTAGAGAAATAATAGGTTATGCTATACAGAAATGTGCAGCAGACCATGTTGCGGAGACAACTGTTACAGTTGTAAACCTTCCAAATGATGAAATGAAGGGAAGAATAATAGGTAGAGAGGGTAGAAATATAAGAACTCTTGAAACACTTACAGGAATAGATCTTATAATAGATGATACTCCAGAAGCGGTTATTCTTTCAGGATTTGATCCTATAAGAAGAGAAATAGCAAGAATAGCTCTTGAAAAACTTATAGCAGATGGAAGAATACATCCGGCAAGAATAGAGGAAATGGTAGAAAAGGCAAGAAAAGAAGTTGATAATATAATCAAGGAATACGGAGAGCAGGCAGCTTTTGAAACAGGTGTACACGGTCTTCATCCTGAACTTGTAAGACTTCTTGGAAGACTTAACTACAGAACAAGTTATGGACAGAATGTTCTTAAACATTCTATAGAAGTTGCTCATATAGCAGGCATAATGGCAGCTGAATTAGGTGCAGATGTAAAACTTGCAAAAAGAGCTGGTCTTCTTCACGATATAGGAAAATCAGTAGACCATGAAATGGAAGGTACACACGTAGAAATAGGTATGGATCTTCTAAGACGTTACAAGGAGTCAAAAGAGGTTATCCATGCAATGTCAACACATCATGGTGATTACGAGCCACAGACTATAGAAGCTGTTCTGGTTACAGCTGCAGATGCTATATCAGCTGCAAGACCTGGTGCCAGAAGAGAAACTCTTGAGGCTTATATAAAGAGACTTGAAAAACTTGAGGAAATTGCAAACTCATACGACGGAGTTGAAAAGTCATTTGCAATACAGGCCGGTAGAGAGATAAGAATAATGGTTAAGCCTGAGGATGTAAGTGATGAAGAAATACATCTTCTTGCTAGAGATATGACTAAGAAAATTGAAGAGGGTCTTGAGTATCCTGGTCAAATAAAAGTAAGCATAATAAGAGAAACAAGAGCAATAGAATATGCTAAATAGATTATTAAAAAGCTATCTCTGACTGGAGATAGCTTTTTGTGAATACAGGATAGTAGATATTATCATGAGGAGTGATAACATGAATTATTTTAAGGCTATAAATTCACAGCTTGATGCTCTGAAAGCTAAAGACATAGAAAAGGACTTCTATGAAATTTTAAAGGGAGAGGGAAAAATTCTTCCAAAGGTCATACCATTTAAGGGAATAAATACAGATATGCTGTATATAAAAAATAACAAAATATTGTTTATGAAATTTATGAATACTACAGATGATTTGTTCTCTATTCTTGGAGAAGAAATTGTGGAAGTTATGAATGAGGAGTATGAACTTCTTAAAATAAGAATGCAGCAATACTATCAGGATATAAACTATGAGTATATATATATTCTTCCATATGTAGATATTGATTATGACGAATGGGAAAATGAGTTTGTATCTTCAAAAATGTTAGACAGAGGCCTATATGAAAGACTTGTAAATGGAGATGATACAATAGATTTATATATGAATGAGGAAAATAATGAAATAAAACTCAATATATTCCTTTTTGATATATGCTCTGAATACTATATTCCAGGAAGCAGTATACATCTCAACAAGGACTTTAAGAAAATATCTTTTTTCAATAACGAGTACGAATATACGGCGAGTATGATGGAAAATGAACAGATAGTAGTATCTGATTCAATAAAATATGGAACAACTATTTTTAATGGTGGTTCTGGAACAGGAAAAACATCTATAATGCTCAGCAGAGTTCTAAAGCTTTCTAAAATATACCCTCACCATAGATTTCTGATTCTTGTAGACAGTAAGCAGTCTGCAAATGAGATGAGAGAAAAAATAGAGCTTTTAAGCAGAGATAGTTCAAATATAGATGTACATACATTCAGTTCATTTGTCTTCCGACTAGCAAAGATATACAATCTGGTGTTTGATTACGGTATGCTCAAGAAAGACTATGAGAAGACTTTTGGAAACCTTATAAAACAGGCAAGAAACGTAATAAAAAACAAAAGAATGTTCAAAGGTATATTTATAGATGAAGCAGAGAATTTTTCTGAAGAACAGATAAAATTTGTAGAGGAATTCCTATACAAAACAAAACATATATTCAATATATTCAACTGTAAAGGAATGAATCTCACAAATAATCTTAATATATTCCACAATAGATATGAAAATATACATATAGATCACATAAAAACACTTAAGAAAAATTACAGACAATCAAAAGAACTTGTGGAGTTATCAAATAGATTTGGTCGTAATGCAGATAATTATTATAAATCACTTAGACCTAACCTTAAAAATAATGTATTTGTAGAGACAAAACATATAAGGGCGATATCATCAAAAGGAAATGCCAATATAATAAATGTAAGTGATTTAGACGATCAGATAAGCTCTGTTATATGGGAAATAGAATACCTTATAAATAAAAAAGGACTTTCGTACAAGGATATAGCGGTTGTATATCCATTTAATAAAAAGAGACTTAAAAGTGGTAAAACAATATATTTCCAGTATATGTTAAAAAAGGCTCTTGAAGAAGCTGGAATAGATTTTATTATGTCGGATGAAAATCTTACAAGTATGAGTCCTAAAAACGGGGTTACAATATCAAATATATACTCTATAAGAGGGCTTGAGTTCAAGGCTGTTATACTATGTGAACTTGAAATGCTTTATAATCAGAAGATAGCAGATCCTGAACAGGATTATCAGATAAATGATTTTGCAGGAGATATAAATAAAGTATACTATGCAATAAATAAAGCGAGAGAATATGTAAGCTTTGTAACTACATTCAACAGTGAGTCAAGCGATATAATAAGAATCATAAATGAATCTGTAGAAAATTAAAAATAAACAATAAAAATAGCTATAAAGGTTATAAACCAATATAGCTATTTTTTATTGCTTGTTTTCATATATATTCTATAGGAAATAGAAATACATAAGAACTATTATACCAAGCACGATTCTATAATAACCGAATACTTTGAAGTCGTGTTTTTTAACATAATCCATAAGGAATTTTATTACTACAACAGACACTAAAAAAGCAACTATTGAACCTGTGGCAAGTACAGCCCATTCAAAACCTGAAAAAGAGAATCCTGTTTTTACAAGTTTAAGAAGACTGGCTCCAAGCATAGTAGGTATAGCAAGGAAGAAAGAGAATTCAGCTGCTATACTTCTTGATGTTCCAAGAAGAGTTGCACCTATTATTGTAGAACCTGATCTTGATGTTCCGGGTATAAGAGCAAGACACTGGAAAAGACCTATTTTAAGAGCAAGAGGGAATGAAACCTCAGAAAAATCAGTTGCAATAGGTTTTTTGTTTCTGCTCTCTATCCATATCATAATTATACCGTATACTATAAGAGCTATAGCTACAGTAGTAGGATTGAAGAAAAGTCTATCTATTTCCTCCTCAAAAAGAAGTCCTACAACCCCTGAAGGTATTACAGCAACAATAACTTTTGCCCAAAGATTAAGAGTCTGTTTTTTCTCTTTGTCTGATTTACTCGGAGCAAACGGATTAAGTTTGTTGAAAAATACAAGTAAAACAGCAAGAATTGAACCAAACTGTATAACAACAAGGAATGTACTTATAAAAGTATCTGAAAAATTAAGTTTTACAAACTCATCAACAAGTATCATATGTCCTGTACTACTGACAGGAAGCCACTCTGTTATCCCCTGAACAATACCGAGGATGACGGCTTTAAGAATTTCTATCAAAATGATTACCTCCCAGTTTCATTAATAATACTTAAAATATAATATCACAAAACACTGTATTTCCACAAGTGACAAAACAAGGGAGAATATAAAGTATTTATGAAGAAATATAAAATAAATATATTTATAAAAAATAAAGCCGGGTATATAAACCCGGCTATTGTACAAAACTATTATTTATTAACTTTTGCGTATGCTTCAAGACCTTTTCTAAGGATTTCTCCTGCTTTACGAAGATCTTCTTCCTTAAGTATATAAGCAAGTCTTATTTCGTCTTTTCCAAGGCCTGGAGTAGCGTAGAATCCTTCAGCTGGAGTAGCCATTACTGTTTCTCCATCAACTCTGAATTCAGTAAGCATCCATTTTACGAAATCTTCAGCGTTATCAACTGGAAGTTTTGCAACTATATAGAATGCACCTGTAGGTTTTTCACATATAACTCCTTCAGCTTTCATAAGTTCTCCGTAAAGAACATCTCTTCTTTTCTTATATTCATCGTTTACTTCTTTGAAGTAAGAAACTGGAGTTTTATAAAGCTCAACAGCACCAACCTGCTCTAAAGTAGGAACACAAAGTCTTCCCTGGCAAAGTTTCATTATCTGAGCTATAAGTTCTTTGTTTTTAGATGCTATAGAACCTATTCTGGCACCACAAGCACTGTATCTTTTTGAAACAGAGTCTATTATTATAACTCTGTCTTTTACATTTTCAAGGTTTCCGAAACTTGTATATTCAAGTCCGTCGTATACGAACTCTCTATAAACCTCGTCTGATATTATCCATAGATTTTTTTCTATAGCTATTTCAGCAAGCATTTCAAGTTCTTCTTTAGTGTATATAGCTCCAGTTGGGTTTCCTGGGTTTGATATAAGTATAGCTTTAACTTTATCATCTATTTTTGCAAGTATTTCATCTTTTGATGGAAGATGGAATCCGTTTTCAGCTTTTGTAGTTATAGGAGTAACTCCTACATTTACACACTGACCAAATCCGTTGTAGTTAGTATAGAAAGGCTCTGGTATAAGAAGTCTGTCTCCTGGATCACAAGTAGCCATCATAGCAAATAATAGGGCTTCAGAACCACCATTAGTTATAAGAAGTTCATCCTTGTCAAAATCCATGTTGTAAGTTTTATAATAGTTCTGAAGTGCTTCTATAAGTTCAGGTATACCCTGAGATACTGCATACTCAAGAACATCATTATCAAAATTTTTAACTGCATCAAAAAATCCTTTTGGAGTTTTTATATCCGGCTGACCTATATTTAAGTGGTATACCTTAACACCGTCAGCTTTTGCAGCCTGAGCAAAAGGCACAAGTTTTCTTATTGGTGATGCCTGCATAGAGCAGACTCTGTTTGAAAAGTTATTCATTACAAATACCCCCTAAAATAATAAAAAATATAAATCCGTGGTAAACGATTTCTGTCTACGCTAATATCTTATCACAAAATTTCAGAAAAATCATTACATTTATTGAAATATGAAAAATTAACTTTTTCACATGCAAATAGAAATATATTAAAAAGAAAAACTCTAAATAAAAACATAGACAGTGTAGTATAATATAAATATACCAAATCGATAATAGTATCAGCCTGAAATAATCGGTATCATAATTTATGGAGGCATTTTATATGAAGGAACTGAGAATAGATACAATAACAAATGATATAATTATATTTGCAAGTGATAGAGCAAAAAGACCTCTTGATGAAGTAAAAAAAGAGGAATTTTCAAGAGAAAAAAACGAATATGAGGAAAACTGTCCTTTCTGTAGAGGGAATGAGCATATAGCAGATGAGGCTACAGAGGAAATAAGAGATGAAACCGGCTGGATTGCAAGGTCTGTATACAATAAATATCCTATACTTGACTATTCATCAGATGAGATATTCGGAACTCATGAAGTTATAGTTGAAAATTACAGGCATGATGCGACTTTTTACGATATGAGTGAAGAAGAATTTATAATTGTGTTTAAAATGTATATAAATAGGTATAAACATTTAATGAACGAAGAGAATATAGAATATGTAAATCTGTTTAAAAACTTTCTGAGAAAGGCTGGAGCATCGCTTATGCATCCTCATTCACAGATTATGTCTATGTCAGTAATACCGCCGGAAATAATAAATGAGCTTCTTGTAGCAAAAGATTATTATAATATAAATGGAAGTAATATATATGAAGACATAGTAAATGATGAGCTTGAATATGGAAAAAGGATAGTATATGCAGGAAAGAAATTTACAGCTATGATTCCTTATGCAAGCAAGAATCCGGGTGAAATCAGGATAATATTTGATACAGGTGTAAAACTTGAAAATCTAAAGGAAGATGATATAGCGGAACTGGCATATGCTTTCAAAGGTATATTCAGAAACTTTGAGAAGCTATATGGATTTATGCCTTTTAATATATGTGTCCATACTCATCCAATACAGATAAATACAGAGAGATATTTTAATATGCATATGCATATATTCCCAAGAAAATTTAATTTTGGCGGGTTTGAACTTGGTACAGACATGTATGTATGTTCATCTATACCAGAGGAAACAGCCCAGTTTATGAAAGTGGAAAAAAGATAAAATTTATAAATAGGAGAAGGATTATGAAATTTATATCATGGAATGTAAATGGTTTAAGAGCCTGTGTAGGAAAGGGCTTTATGGACTTTTTTAAAGATGTTGATGCAGATATATTCTGTTTACAGGAAACAAAGCTTCAGGAGGGGCAGATAGACCTTCAGACGGACGGATATCACCAGTACTGGAACTATGCTGAGAAGAAAGGTTATTCAGGAACTGCAATATTTACGAAAAAGGAACCTTTAAATGTATATTATGGAATAGGTATAGAGGAGCATGATAAAGAGGGAAGAGTTATAACTCTTGAATTTGATGACTTTTTCTTTGTAACAGTATATACTCCAAATTCTCAGACAGAGCTTAAAAGACTTGATTATAGAATGAAATGGGAAGATGATTTCAGAGCATATCTTAAAAATCTAGACGACAAAAAACCGGTTGTTATGTGTGGAGATCTAAATGTTGCCCACAAGGAAATCGACCTTAAAAATCCAAAGACAAATAGAAAGAATGCAGGATTTACAGATGAAGAGAGAGGTAAATTCACAGAGTTTCTTGAAAGTGGATTTATAGATACATTCAGATATTTCAATCCTGATCAGGAAGGAATATATTCGTGGTGGTCTTATAGATTCAATGCAAGAAAGAACAACGCGGGGTGGCGTATAGATTATTTCTGTGCATCTGAAAAAATGAAGGATAGACTTGTATCAGCCGATATACATACTGAAGTTATGGGGTCTGATCACTGTCCGGTAGAACTTGTAATTGAATAGAATATAAATTCAGAGGCGTTTTACGCCTCTTTTTTTTATAAAAGATAATTATTTATGGAAATTAGGTTTCTGTTTTTTCTTTCTATTTTTTTTGCTCTTTATTCTCTGCTTTATTTCATGTTCATCTATATCATATTTTATGTACTGAGCCATACTTATTATATTTTTTTCGTCCTTTGTCAGTTCTCGATTCAATGTTTTAACAAATAACGAGCATGCTTCAGAAAAAGAATCCTCATCGTATGGATCAAGGCCATAGATATCATCAGAAGAAATTCCCGAGTAAACATACAACTGAGGTGACATCGATGAATTATATATATGAGAAAATACTTTTGCAGTATAGTAGGCATCGTTAAGTGCATTGTGGTATGAAACTGAATCAGAAAGACCGAAATGATTAACAGCTTTTTCCAAACCTACAGACTGGTTTGAAGAACCGTTTATTAATTTTGAAGCATACATCTGAACATCTATATATGATTTTGGAATCTTTTCACATGAAAGTTTATGAAGAGATGCATTTCGATAGATTTCTTTTATATCGCTTTTTCCCCATATACAAAGAATAGAATCAGAATCTGATATAAACTTGACAAACTCTTTAAATACTTTGTCAAATGAAGGTGCATCCGAGATATCGGAAATCTTTATACCGGTAATTTTAGAAACGTATGGATGAATTTCATGATACAGTGAAGGCTTAACAAAACTATCGAATGTATCGATTAATTTAAGGTCTGAATTCAATTTAACTGCTCCGATCTGAATTATTTCAAAAGGACACAGTTTTTCTTTATTTGTTCTGTTTTCTTTCTTTTTTACACTTTGATTGAACTCCAGGTCAAAAACTATATATTCCATTTTGTATCACCTCCTTATATAAAAGACTACAAATAGTATAATATAAAAGTAAAAAAATATCTACTTGAATTAAAGAGTAGACGGCGATAATATTTTGTATGATGAGCTTATAAAATCTATAAACAGAATAAAATTAAGCTGTTGAAAATAAAAATTAATAAATTGTAAAAAAAATATAAAAATATTGCGAACATTGCGATGTTGGTATATAATAGAAAAATAAAAAACACGAATATTAATGTTAAAGAAACGAAAAAAGTACATAATAAAAGGAAGGGATATGTATATGAAAACCAATTTACTGTACAAAATAGAGAAAGAACAGCACTCTAAAGAGGAAATTAGACGTATATTAGAAGAAAATCCGAACATAAAGTTCGTATCTTTAATGGGAGTTGACCTTGGAGGAAACGCAACTGACGAGAAAATTCCTATAAAATTTTTCCTTGATGATATAGATGATTTCCTTGCATCTGCAATACAGACTGACGGATCAAGTGTTGAGCTTTATAATATAGCTACACTTAACAATGCAAAAGTAGACCTTATGCCTGATAGAAACTGCAGATGGTATGTGGATTATAACCTTGAACATATAGATGAGGAAACTGGTCTTCCTGTTGGAACACTTAAAATACCTGCATTCCTTATACATGACAATAAAAAGGTATGCTCAAGAGGTATTCTTCAGAAAGCAGATAAATATTTCAAAGAATCATTAATGGATATATTCAGAACATATCCTCACATACTTGAAGATTTAGGTATAGAAAGTGTAGATGATATAGAAGATATCGGTCTTACATCTGCTACAGAACTAGAATTCTGGGTAAATACTCCAGAAGACAAAGCAGATCTTGAAAAACTTTATATATCTCAGAGCTTAAAGGAACAGTACTGGAAGAGAACTCATGGTGTTATAAGAACATGTCTTGAAGAAAGTCTTATAGTACTTGGAAATATGGGAATAGAGCCTGAAATGGCACACAAAGAGGTTGGAGGTATACCGAGCTCAATAAGTATAGAAGGAAAAACAAACCACGCTATGGAACAGCTTGAGATATCATGGAAATTCTCTACACCTCTTCAGGCTGCAGACAACGAACTTATAGTAAGAGATGTGGTTGAGGACATATTTACAGCACATGGACTAGAGGTTACTTTTAAGGCTAAACCTATAGAAGGTGTTGCAGGAAATGGAGGACATACTCACTTTGGTGTAAGTGTTACACTTAAAAACGGTCAGAGAAAAAATATATTTGCACCAAAAGACATGAAGGAAGATTATCTAAGCATACTTGGATATGGAGCGCTTATGGGACTTTTATATAACTATGAGGTTATAAACCCATTTGTAACATCTTCAATAGATGGATTTAACAGACTTGTACCGGGATTTGAAGCTCCTGTGTGTATAGTTACTTCTCTTGGTCATTCATATGAAGTTCCTTCAAGAAACAGATCAGTACTTGTAGGTCTTATAAGAGATATGAGAAATCCTAAGACTTTAAGATTCGAGCTTAGATCTCCAAACCCATTATCAAATAAATATCTTGTAATAGCAGCTTGTTATCAGGCTATGCTTGATGGTATAAAGGCAGCTGCAGAAAGTGGTCGTGGTACAAAAGAACTTGAAAAAGAACTTTCAAAAGCTCCAGGAGAAGAAGGATTCTATCTTGAAACAGAAAGAGCATACAGAGATGAGCATGACGTATTTGAGTTCTATGAGCTTAATGAAAGAAATAAGCGTTTTGGAAATCCACCGGCAACAGTATACGAAAATATGAAAAACATACAGAAATATTCATATAAACTTAAATCTCTTAAACAGGGAAATGTATTTACAGATGCTATAATAAACTCATTTAGAGTTGGTGCTATAGATAAATGGCAGAAGAAACTTAAGACTAGACTTATAGAACAGAACATAGCAGTTATAAGAAGTCTTAAAAAGATACATACTCCTGAAAATATGGATGCTATAGATGAGGTAATATGGAAATCAATAGATGATATGAAATACGACCTTATGAAAGATACTCTTACAAAAGAGTCATTATTCACAAGAATAAGAAATGCAGTAGATAATCGGGATTATGAAGAAGCATCAAATCTTCAGCTTGAAATGAAGAGAAAAATGAACGATATACAGCAGCTTTACTTAAAATATAAAAAGAACTTATATTAATAAATAGAATAAAAATAAAACCGCAGATTTCTGCGGTTTTATTTTTTATAAAGAATACTTTTCAAGAATATTTTCTATGTAATCTCCTATTTTTTCAGGGTATATAGTTTTTCTGAAGTCAGAAATATTTTTTTTCATAAATTCTATTATAGAGCTGTATTCTCCGGAAGCAATACCTTTTAATATTGCCATAAGATCTTCTTCTCCACTGTATATAATTCCGATTCCTTTGTCGATTATAAATTTCCCGTTTTCTATTTCCTGACCAACTTTAGGTATTTTTACTATAAGAGGTGTACCTGAATGTATCGCTTCAAAAAGAGTAGCTCCACCAGGTTTTGAAAGCATTACATCATTATGCTTAAGCAGTTCATCCATATTATCGACAAAACCAAGAACCTCTATATTTCTAAGAGGTTTTTTTTCAGTAAGCTGATTAAACAGTTTTTTATTTTTACCTGTAACTATGGTTACAGAAACCGAAGATTTATATAGGTCCAGAAAATCATCAATCTCATACATGAAATCTTCGCTTATATCAAAAAGACCTCTTCCTCCGCCCATTACTATTATTCTGCATTTATTTTTGTCGTAATCAATTTTTTCATTTGTAAATTTGCTGTTAATAGGCACTCCGACAACTTCAACTTTTTCCGGAGAAATACCTCTCTGAACAAATCTGTTTTTTATTTCAGCAGAAGGAACAAAATAAAGCTCTGTGTTTTCAAAAATCCATTCCATACTATCAACGACATCTGTAACAACTGTAGCTGCAGGAATAAAATATCCGTCATCGGAATTTCTGAAGCTGTTTACACAGGCAGCAGCTAAAGGAAATGTCGAAATAATCATATCAGGGTTAAGTTCTTCAATAAATTTAGATAATTTGGGCGTATACATTTTGTGAGAAATATCATATTTTGATGTAAATGATTTTTTTAAATAATAATAGCAATTGTATAATCCCGGAGTATATTTTGTATTTTTTTCATACATATGCACCATAGGTTTATTCAATTTTGGTACACTTGCATCGATAAAATTTCTTATAACTATATTTGTATCGGGTTCTTTTTCTAAAATAGCGTCTTTCACAGCATTTGCAGCACTTATATGTCCTGCGCCAAATCCTGCTGTAAGAATAAGTATTGTTTTATCCTTTAGAATTGACAATTTAATCACTCCTTATAATTTATCTGAAGATATATGATCTATAGATGTAAGTCTATCAAGGAAAAGTTCAAACATTACACCGTCATTTCTATCTATGTCGAATTTTGAAGTATATGATATAGATTCAGATACAAAATCGACTGCAGTTTTTACAGAAAAGATAAAATCATGCCCTATAGTCATAAGACCGCTTAGAACTGATGCAAATATATCTCCTGTACCGCTATATGAACATTTCATATAATCTTTTGTAATAAATGTACAGATATCGTTTTTTCTGTCGTATGCAAGATTGGTAATCTTTTTACCAGGTTCATGGATTCCTGTTATGACAACATATTCAGGCCCCATACAAGATATATCTTTAGCAATTTCCTTAAGCTCATCCCTTGAAAAATCATGTTTTCTATAATCTCTCTGTGTAAGAAGGCAAGCTTCCGTTATATTTGGTGTAGTTATATTTGAATGTTTTACAAGTTCTCTTATTTCTCTTATTATCTCATCTGATAATACAGGGTATATTTTTCCATCATCACCCATTACAGGATCAACTATAACCAGTGAAGGGCTGTTTTTTTCTATAAAATCTATTACTATATCAATCTGCTCATGAGAACCAAGAAAACCACTGTATATAGCATCAAATTTCTGATTAAGTTTTTTCCATGTATCTGAATACTTTGGCATTTCAGATGTAAAGTCTAAAAATGTAAATTCCGGATAGCCTGTCTGACTTGAAAGAATTGCCGTCGGAAAAGGGCAACACTGGATTTTAAGTGCAGACAGAATAGGTATGGCTACAGTTAAAGAACATTTGCCTATACCTGATAAGTCGTTTATTGCTGCAATTTTCTTCTGCATTGATGTACCTCCAACAAAAGATGTGTCATTTAATATAATACTACTAAAAACTGAAAAGTAACAGAGTAAAAACAAATATAAATTTAAAGTGCTGAGTGATATGGTACAATTATAAAAGTCTTTTATTTATTCAGAATTATAAATTTTCTAAGAATCCATTAAATTCAAATAATATTTGACATAAAAAAACAGATATGATATCATTAGATATGAGCTCGTTTCAAAAAAAGCGGGTTATAAATGTGTTTTAGTTCTAGGAGGATTTACTAATGAAAACTGGTGTAGTAAAATGGTTTAACAATGAAAAAGGATTTGGATTCATATCTGTTGAAGGTGAAGATGATGTATTCGTACATTTCTCAGCTATACAGACAGAAGGATACAAATCATTAGAAGAAGGACAGGAAGTTGAATTTGAAGTAGTTGACGGAGCAAAAGGTCCACAGGCTGCTAATGTAGTTAAATTATAATAAATAATTTCGATTATAATAAATTCATATAGATTAGTTCATTATTCTGAAAAAAGACCGCATTAGCGGTCTTTTTTGTGCGGATATTTGAAATATATAATAGGATTATGTTTTATATATGATGATAGATAAAACTGTTAATATATGATAAAATTAACTTGTATAAATATATATACAGAAGGGAAATAATTGAAATGAATGTGTTGTTCTTATTAACTCCAAAAACAGATGTGGCATATGTACATGATGATGACTCTATTAGACAGGTAATGGAAAAAATGGATTACTATAAATATTCTGCAGTACCTATTCTAAGCGAAGATGGTAAATATAAAGGTACTATAACTGAAGGTGATATACTTTGGAAGATAAAAAAGGATGGAAAATTTGATATTAGAGATATGGAAAACGTATCTGTTATGAGTATAGACAGAAGAGTAGACAATCTTACTGTAAATATAAATACAGATGTAGAAGATCTTATAATAAAATCCCTTAACCAGAATTTTATACCTGTAGTTGATGATGACGATATATTTATAGGTATAGTAAAGAGAAGAGATATTATAGAATATTTTTATAAGGAAATAATAGAACATAACAAAGGAAAAACGTTGTAAAAATATAAAGACAGTGTAAGACTGTCTTTTTTTAATACAATAAATAGTAAAAAAAGCTTTATATAATAAAAATACAAAATAGAAACAATTACTTTTTTTATAGAAATAAACTTTATTATATGTTAAAATCATCTTTATATTAATTCAGGATAAAGTGCCATTGAATAAGAGGGGGAAAATAAATATGAAAAAGATATGGCGGATTTTTCGTAGAGACATAAAAAGATTATCAACCAATATAGTTGCTCTTATAGTTGTTGGTGGTGTATGTATAATACCATCGCTTTATGCATGGTTCAACATTGCTGCAAATATGGATCCCTACAGTAATACCGGTGGTGTACCTATAGCTGTAACAAACAATGATAAAGGTACATACAGTGATATAGCAGGGGATATGAATATAGGAAATGAAATTATAAGTAATCTTAAAAAAAATGATGCTTTGGGGTGGAAATTTGTCGATGAGAGTGAGGCAGTACATGGAGTAAAATCCGGCAAATACTATGCGGCAATAGTGATTCCAGAGGATTTCAGCGAATCTATGGCAAGTGTTCTTTCAGGAAATATAAAAAGACCGGAGCTTATATATTATCTGAACGAAAAGAAAAATGCAATAGCTCCCAAAGTGACAGATACAGGAGCAACTACAATTCAGACACAGGTAAATACAGAGTTTGTAGAAACTGTATCAAAAACAGTTTCGGATATTCTCGGTGAAACTATAGTCTCAACTGAAAATGATATAGAAAAAATGCAGGAAGATCTTATAGCAGATATGAATAAGACTTCTGAAAATATTGCGTCATATCAAAAGAATCTCAAATCATTTGAAGAAAGATTCAAAAGCAGTGAATCTATGATTGAAAGTGCCAAAAAAACATCTCAAAATGCTGGTACTATGATAAACAGCAGTATTTCAGCTATAAATCAGATGAATAAAATTATATCAGAATCAAGAAAAACAACTTCATCGATAGCATCTGATTTTTCAACTAATATTACAAAAGGCGAAAATATATTATCGGATATAAATTCTGATGTAAAAAGTGATCTCGGAAAGATAAATGGTGATTTACAGAGTATAAATTCAAAAGTACAAACAAATATAGAGGCAGTTGAAAATGCTATTGAATCTAATGAAAAGATTATAGCAAAGTTAAAAAATATTGAACGGAAACTGCCTTTATTTGATGCATCTTCACTTATAAATAAACTTGAGGAGCAGAATAATAAAGATAGAGAAATAATAGAAGCACTGAAAAAAGGAAATGAAAATATATCAGATGCTCTTGAAAATGCTGAAACTGCATCAAATGAAATATCATCTGTCATAGAAAATAGTCAAAATGATCTTAGAAAAATAAAAGGTGATATAAACTCAAGTGTAGTTCCGAATATAAATAGTTCTCTTGATTCTTTTTCTACTATATCAGGGCAGCTTAACGGATTACTTTCTGGAGCTGAATCAAAAGCAGCACAGTTGACTCCGGTATTTACGAGCCTGGAAAAAAGTATGGAAGATACTCAAAATGCGCTTAAAAGTACAGGGAATGCAATTTCAAATGTTCAGCAAAATACGGAGGGAGTAATAGCTGATCTGAATGCACTTAAAAATTCACAGGCATTTGGAGAATTTATGGATATTACAGGAATGAGTGCGGATGAAGTAGCAGATTTTATAGCTACTCCTGTAAAACTTGATACAGAAGTATTCTATCCTGTAAAAAACTATGGTTCTGCCATAGGAACTTTCTACACTAATCTGGCAATATGGGTAGGAGGTATTGTACTTATAGCTATATTTAAACTTGAAATAGATAAGGACGAGGAAATAAAATCATTTACACATGCCCAGGGTTATTTTGGAAGATGGATTCTGTTTGTTGTAATAGGACTTATACAGTCCCTTATAATATGTCTGGGAGATATTCTTATTTTAAAAACTCAATGTGTAAACCCTGTAGCATTTATTTTTGCAGGGCTCGTCGCGTCGTTTGTTTATGTAAATATTATATATGCACTTTCTATAACATTTAAGCATATAGGTAAGGCACTTTGTGTCCTTCTTGTAATAATACAGATACCAGGTTCATCAGGAACTTATCCTATAGAAATGATGCCGGGATTTTTCCAGAAGCTTAATCCTCTTTTACCGTTTACCTACGGAATAAATGCAATGAGAGAAGCTATGGCCGGAATGTATGGATTAAATTATATAAAAGATATAGGCTGTCTTCTTATATATGTACCTATATTTATAGCTATAGGAGTACTTATAAGACCAATATTTTTAAATATAAACCGGTTGTTTGACAAAAAGTTAAGAGAGACTGGTCTTATGATTTGCGAGGAAGAAGGACTTACAAAAGAAAGAGTGAGATTGTCTTCAGCTGTTACAGCACTTGTAAATCAGGACGAATATAGAGCTGATATATACAGTAAGGTTGAAAAGTTTGAAGAAAAGTATAAAAAAAGAATAAAAAGAGGGTTCGAGGCTATTGTTGTGATACCTTTGATACTCCTTGTTCTAATGTTTAGTATAGATGCAAAAATGGAGCTGTTGATACTTTGGATAATATCAATAATAGCAATTTCTCTTTATATAATAGTTGTAGAGTTCATACATGAAAACCTGCACAGAAAACTGAAAATGGCGGATATGTCCATGGATGATATAGCAGAAGAAATAAGAAAAATAAGGTCAAAGGAGGATGAAAGATAGAATGAAAAATATAATAAATATATTTATCGACGATATAAAACAGATAAGAAAAAACTCCATTGCCCTTATTGTAATAGTAGGACTTAGTATAGTACCGTCACTTTATGCATGGTTTAATATATCTGCAAGCTGGAATCCATATGAAAATACCGGGAGCCTTAAAGTTGCGGTTGCAAATTCCGATAAAGGTTATAGAGGTTCTGTTATACCTATAGACCTCAATATAGGAGATAAGGTAGTTTCATCGCTGAGAGAAAATGAACAGCTTGGATGGACTTTTGTAGATGAAAAAGAAGCTATCGAAGGTGTCAAATCCGGAAAATACTATGCTTCTATAGTAATACCGGATACATTCAGTCAGGATATGATGAGCCTTTTTTCAAAGGATATAAAGAAAGCTGAAATAAAATACTATCTGAATGAAAAGGAAAACGCAATAGCTCCAAAGGTAACAGATAAAGGAGCAGGAGCGATAGAAAAACAGATTGATGAAATATTTGCAAAGACTGTATCTGAAATAGGACTTGATGTAATGGATACAATATCTGATATATCAGATAAAAAAGATGTAAAGAATATAGCTACAAATGTATCTGAAAATACACAGAAAATAGCAGATGATTTAAAAGATGCCGAATATACGGTACAGGCTTTTTCAGATATGGCACTTTCTCTTCAGAATACGATGAATACAACATCAGAGTTTCTTGGAAAAACTTCTGAAAACATAGAAAGTGATAGAAAAACTTTAAAAAGCATAGAAAGTGATAGAAAAACTTTAAAAAGCATAGAAAACAATGCATCAAATATGGAATCTTCTGCAATAAAAACTGCTGATGCAATAGTGAATGCTGTAGATAAAAGTAATGATTGTTTCAAAAAAGTGTCAGATGAAATAGATAGTATATTTTCATCGTTGGATAATGGATCATCAGGATCTATATCACAGAATATAGAATCTGCTAAAAAGGAATTATCAGTTCTTTCTGATAAAGTCGGAAAAATAATAACTGACTATACAAATCTGAAAGAAAATCTTTTAAATCTTGAAAGTAAAATTCCAGGTTCAGAAGCATACATAGAACCTATAATATCTCAGATCGATGATGCCATCGAAAAACAAAAGAATATACAGGAAAAAATAGATTCAATAAACGCTGATATGTCACAATCTGTTTCGGATATTGAAAAATACAAAAAAGAACTAAAAGAGCTTTCTAAAAGCAGCAGTCAGTCCATAGATAAAATAGGTCAGCAATATAGAAATAATCTGAAATCAGAATTTTCAAGTCTGGGTAAAAACATAGATAGTATAAATAATTCTGCGGATCTTATTTTTGCAGACCTTGGTAAATCTGCAACATCTATGAAAAATCTTTCCTCAGACGCGGCTGGGGACATTGGAAATCTGAAAAAATCTCTGGATGATTCTGTTCTTCTAATAAAAGATGCTGAATCAAAATTGAACAGTATTTCAGCAAAAATGAAAGAAGCTGCAAACAGTGGAGATATAGAAACTCTTAGAAAAATCCTTGGAAGTGACCCGGACGAAATAAGTGCATTTCTTTCTGCACCTGTAAAAATGGATACAAGAAAAATATATCCTGTTGAAAATTATGGATCTGCTATGACACCTTTTTACACAACACTTTCAATGTGGGTAGGTGGTATTATACTTGTCGCTATGCTTAAAACAGGTATATCAGACAGATTGAGAAAAAAACTGGATAATGTGAAAAATCACGAGATTTATCTTGGAAGATTTCTATTATTTGCAGTAATGGGCATAATACAGAGTACTATTATATGTATGGGAGACCTGTTTTTCCTTCAGATACAATGTGAGCATCCTCTGATGTTTATGTTTGCGGGATGGTTTACAAGTCTTGTGTATGTCAGTATAATCTATACTCTTACGGTTTCATTTGGAGATGTAGGAAAAGCAATATGTGTTGTACTTCTTGTAATGCAGGTTGCAGGATCAGGAGGAACATTCCCTATAGAAATGGCACCAAAAGTATTCCAGAAGGTTTATCCTCTACTTCCATTTACTCAGAGTATGACAGCTATGAGAGAGTGTATAGCCGGAATATATGAAAATACATACTGGATAGCTCTTGGTAAGTTATCTGTTTTTATGATACTTGCATTTATTCTAGGGCTTGTTCTTAGAAAACCGATTATAAGACTGAATGAAATGTTTATGGAAAAACTGGAAAGCACAAAAATAATGTAGATATTAATCCCTCTGAGAATTCAGGGGGATTTTTATATAATAAAAAACCTCCTGGATTTACAGGAGGCTTTTATGAATAGAATTTATTATCCTTCTATTGAAAAATCAGATGCGTATTTTTCTCTAAGTTCAGCTATTTTATCTTCGTATGCTTTAAGCTGTTTCATCTGAGAAAGGTTGTTTATTATTTCCATAGCAACTTCTTCAAATGGAGATACTCCAGCTTCGTGACGTTCTTCAACTTTTATAAGATGATATCCAAACTGAGTTTTTACAGGTTCAGATATTTCACCTGCGTTCATATTGAATACGGCTTCTTCGAATTCTGGAACCATCTGACCTTTACCAAATAGTCCAAGATCTCCACCCTGCATATTAGATGGACAATCTGAATAATCTATTGCAGCCTGTTCAAAAGTTTTATCACCTGCATTTATTTCAGCAGCTATTTCTTTTATTCTTTCTTCAGCAGCTTTGAATTCTTCTTCAGTTGCAGCTTTTATAAGTATATGTCTTGCTTTTGCCATTTCATCAACTTTGAATTCATCTTTATGCTCTTCATAGTAAGCTTTTGCTTCTTCTTCAGTTGCAGCTGCAGACATGAATAATTTATTAAGAGCGTGCTGTTTAAGCATATTTATAGTAACCTGCTCCATAAGAGTTTTGAACTCGTCTGTTTCATCAAGTTTTTCAGCTTTAGCCTCCATGTAGAATAATTCCTGGTTAACAAGGTCTTCAAGTAATTTCTTTTTACCCTGCTCAGTCTGGAAGTGCATTCCCTGCTGAGGATTCATTGATCTTATGGCATTTTCAAGGTCTATATTACTTATTTCTCTGCCATTTACTGTAGCTAATACTTTTCTTTCCATGATAGTAAAACTCCTTTAAAAATAATTTATATAACCCGTATATATGTATTATATTAACATATAAATCGGTTCGGGCTCACTATTTAATAATAACAGAAAATGAAAATTATGTCTAATATACGTTATTTAATAGAATATTGTAAATATAAGAAGAAGTAAAAAGGACATTATTCCAACGACTCCTTCTTCATTTTTTCTCCTGTAGACTTCTTTGTATGAAAAATATAGGTAAATAAACAATACAATTATCTTTGCGTACAAAAGAAATATACTTTTTGGAAAAAGGACAAAGCTTAGTATAGTAATTATAAAAGTTGCTATACTGCTTAGTCTATATGCAAACATGAGAGAAGGCTTAATAGAATCAGAGCTTTTTATATATGTATATGAAAAATAAATTACATATATAAGTGCGATAGAAGCATAACTGAAAAATAAAACTCTCTCAAGATCTTTTGAAGATATAAAAACCCATTTGTACCATATAATAGGCCAGAATGTCAGCGTAAGTAATCTAAAATAATTTTCAAGTATATTTTCTTTATTCATAGGAATCACCTTTCAAAAAGTTTATATACATATATTATAAAAGCTTCTGCAATTAATTAAAAGCAGAAGCCTGTATAATCTGAATTATCCTCTCATTTTATACTGAGGAGAAGTTTTTAAGTTTGTCATTACTATAGCCATTTTTGAAGCAGGGTTGTAGTTTATCTGAACAAGCTGATTTTTCTTAACTCTTTCAAGGTCTTCACCACCGTGAGCTATTTCAAGCTTTATAGGTTTTTTACCCTGTTTGATAAGAACTGTATATACTCCTTTTTCCTTTTTCTCAAGAGATACAAGAGTACCTACATAAGGAGTAAACTGCTGATATTTTTCTGAATCTTTCTTTATATAGAAGTAGAAAGCAACGGCTACTGCTATATTTATACCAAATATTATCCATCCGTTTATTTTTAAATACATTCCAGCTATAAGTATTATAAACATTATTACTACTGGTATGATTGCTTTCTTAAGTAAGATTTTACCAAGTACTTCATTGGCTTTTTTTTCTGGTTCAGACATAGTCTTAGATCTTGCGAATGATTCTGCAAATCTGTCTTTTAAGCTCATTTTAATCCTCCTAATAAATTTAATTCTTTATAAAGACAATATTCTGCTTGAAAAATATTGTATTAAGCATCGATATTTTATTATCAATATATAATAATTGTAAAGCAAAATACTATTCTTTATTCTAGCATAAATCTTACAAAAAATAAACATCGCATAACAAAATATATGTCATTTTGTTATATAATATTAACTATAATATAAAGTGAATGAATATACTGAAAAAGGGTATAAATAAAAACACAAATAAACAGGAGGGCAATATGACTAAACTTGAAGAAATACTTAGAGATAATAACGAATTTGTAGAAAATAAAGAATATGAAAAATTCTCAACATCAAAGAAACCCAATAAAAAGATAGTAATTTTATCGTGTATGGATACAAGACTTACATCACTTCTTCCAAGTGCGATGAATATAAAAAACGGTGATGTAAAGCTTATAAAAAACGCAGGCGCAGTGATTACACACCCTTTTGGAAGTACTATGAGAAGTATAATTGTTTCAATATGTGAGTTTGATGTAGATGAAGTAATGGTTGTTGGACATTATGAATGTGGAATGTGTAACGAAAATACAGATGAAATGATAGAAAAAATAAAGGAAAAAGGAATTTCAGAGGAAGTTATATCTACTCTTGAAAATGCCGGAATAGATTTAAGAACGTGGTTACACGGATTTGACAGTGTGGAGCAGTCTATAAAAGACACTGTAAAAACAATAAAAAATCATCCTCTTATACCGTCTGATATAGCTGTTCATGGACTTGCTATGAATCCTGCAACAGGTAAAATAGATGTAATAGTAAATGGATACGAGGATAAATAAGAAATTTGTATGCCGATCTTATTATATAGGTCGGCATATTTTATTTTTGTTTATAGTAGATAAAAAATATATGTTATGCGGAAAAATCTATGCAAATACATATTATGAAGTAGTTAAAAGATTAGTTGACTAATTTAAATTTTGCAGAAAAATAGTAATGTGAAATCATTTTCTATGAATAAAGTATGAAATTTACACTATACACTTGAAAAAAATACTATATAGGGATAATATATAATGTATAAATAATTAGGTGACTAAATAAAGAGGAGGTGTGAAAGTGGATGAACATGGATTTGAAAACTCGATAAATTGTATAATGATGAGAATAGGTAGAGCATATTTTAATATGAGTGAGGAGTATATGAAAGAGCTTGGACTTCATCATGGTCAGCCTAATATAATAATGTCATTATATAAAAACGACGGTCAAAGTCTAAAAGAGCTTACAAAAGGCAGAAAAGTAAAGGCATCCACCACAACAGTTATGATATCCAGGATGGAAAAATCCGGTATTGTAGAAAAAAGAGTTGATCCAGACGATCAGAGAATAATAAGAGTATATCTCACAGATCATGGAAAAGCTATATACAGCAGATTAAAGGAGATAAATTCTGAAATTGAAAAAAGATGCCTGAAAGGATTTTCCGTTGAGGAAATAATAGTGATAAAAAGACTATTACATGAAATGGTAAAAAATATGGAAAACAGCAGGGAATAAAAAGACATTGGAAGGAGATAGTAGTATATGCTGAAAATAATGAAATATCTTGAAAAATCAGCAGGAATGATACTGGTTATAATAGCATTTCTTATGATTCAGGCTACATGTGATATATCTTTGCCTGATTATACGTCTAATATCGTAAACGTCGGTATACAGCAGGGCGGAATAGAAAATGCTGTTCCAGAGGTAATAAGAGAATCTGAAATGAATAGACTTCTGGGGCTTGTATCTGAAAAAGAAGCTGAAAGTATAAAAGATGAATATTCACTTTTAGATAAGAATAAACTTTCAGAGGACAGATATACTGAATATAAAGAAAAGTACCCAGTACTTGAAAAAGAGAATTTATATGTACTGAATGATAGTATATCAAAAGACGATATGGAAAATCTTGACTCTATAATGTCAAAACCAGAGATGATTTTATATTCATCAGAAAATGATAAAGAGCAGTCTGATGCAATGAAAGCTCAGATGCTTTCAAAAATGCCGGCTGAATATGCTGCTGCATTGAAAGATAAAGATGTGGTTGATATTATACTTATGATGGACAAAGAGCAGTCATCTGCTATTGTAGAAAAAATGTATGAACAGTTTGACAGTATGCCTGAGAGTATAGTTTCACAGAGTGCAGTATCTTTTGTAAAAGCAGAGTATTCAAAAGTTGGAATCGATCTTGAAAAACTTCAGAACAGTTATATTTTCAAAACAGGGGCACAGATGCTTGGAATAGCTATAGTAAGTATGATAGCAGCTGTAATAGTATCTTTCCTTGCAGCAAGAACTGCAGCAATACTAGGAAGAAATCTTAGAAGTAAAGTATATGAGAAGGTAATGAGTTTTTCAGAAGAGGAAATGAAAGAGTTTTCAACAGCATCGCTTATAACAAGAAGTACAAACGATATACAGCAGATACAGATGATGTCTGCGATGTTTTTCAGACTGGTTTTCTATGCACCTCTTATGGCTATGGGTGGAATTTTCAAAGTAGTAAATTCAAATGTATCGATGACATGGATAATAGCTGTTGCAGTGCTTAGTATAATATTTATAATAGGTATACTTTTCAGTGTTGTAATGCCTAAATTCAAGCTTGTACAGAAACTTATAGACAGACTTAACCTTGTTTCAAGAGAGATAATAACAGGGATACCTGTTATAAGAGCATTCAGCAATCAGAAATATGAAGAAGCAAGATTTGAAAAAGCAAATAGAGAGCTTACTAAGAATAATATATTTGTAAACAGAATGATGTCATGTATGATGCCTATGATGATGCTTATAATGAACCTGATAACTGTACTGATAGTATGGACAGGATCTCATGGAGTTGATACAGGTGCAATGCAGGTCGGAGATATGATGGCATTTATACAGTACACAATGCAGATAATAATATCTTTCCTTGTAATATCTATGATGTCAATAATGATACCGAGAGCATCAGTATCTGCAGGACGTATAATGGAAGTTCTGAATACAGAACCAAGAATTCTTGATCCGGAAAAAGGTAAGGCTGAAAAATTTGATGATACTAAAAAAGGTGTAGTTGAATTCAGAAATGTATCGTTTAAATATCCGGATGCAGATGAAGAAATACTTAAAAATATATCATTTACCGCAAAACCAGGTGAAACAACAGCCTTTATAGGAAGTACGGGAAGTGGTAAATCTACTCTTATAAACTTAATACCTAGATTCTTTGACGCAACAGAGGGTGAAATAATAGTTGATGGAGTAAATATAAAAAATGTGGAACAGCATGAACTTAGAAAAAGAATCGGATATGTACCGCAGAAAGGTATTCTTTTCACAGGAACTATCGCATCAAATCTAAGATATGGTAATCCTGATGCAACTGATGATGAAATAAGGGATGCTGCTGAAATTGCTCAGGCTATGGAATTTATAAGTACAAAACCAGACGGATTTGCAACTGAGATATCTCAGGGAGGTACAAACGTATCCGGTGGACAGAAGCAGAGACTTTCAATAGCAAGAGCTATAGCTAAAAATCCTGAAATATATATATTTGACGACAGTTTCTCTGCTCTTGACCTTAAGACAGATGCAGCTCTTAGAAAAGCGCTTAAACCAAAAACAAAGGATGCAACTGTTCTTATAGTAGCACAGAGAATAAGTACTATTCTTCATGCAGAACAGATAATAGTTCTTAATGAGGGAGAGATAGTAGGAAAAGGAACACACAAAGAGCTTCTAGATAATTGTGAAATATACAGACAGATAGCTTTATCACAGATTTCAAAGGAGGAGCTTGAAAATGAGTAATAAACCGGGAATGAGAAAAGGGCCTATGGGTGGCAGAGGTCCGATGGGTGGACATGGAGCCGTCGGAGCTGCCGGTGAAAAGGCAAATGATTTTAAAGGAACAATGAAAAAGCTGTTTGAATATATCTCAGAATACAAGATATCTATAATAGCAGTTTTTATATTTGCAGTAGGAAGTACAATATTTTCAATAGTGGGACCTAAGATATTAGGTAAAGCAACTACCAAAATATTCGAGGGACTTATGGAAAAAGTTTCTGGAAGCGGAGGAGGAATAGACTTCGACGCAATCGGAAGAATACTTCTTATACTAGTAGCATTATATATCGTAAGTGCAATCTTCTCATTTATACAGGGATTTATAATGAGTGGAATCTCTCAGAAAATATCGTATAAAATGAGAAATGAGCTTTCAGAAAAAATAAACAGACTGCCAATGAAGTACTTTGACAAAAGAACTCATGGTGAAATACTTTCAAGAATAACAAACGATATAGATACACTTAGCCAGAGTTTAAACCAGAGTTTAACTCAGCTTATAACATCTGTTACAACTATGGTAGGTATACTTATCATGATGCTTTCAATAAGCTGGATAATGACTATCTCGGCTCTTATAGTAATACCTCTTTCACTTTTATCAGTGAGAATGGTTGTAAAAAGATCACAGAAATATTTCAGAAGTCAGCAGGAATTTCTTGGACATGTAAATGGACAGGTTGAAGAAACTTACGGTGGACAGAGCATAGTAAGAGTATTCAACAAAGAAAAAGAAGTTACAGAAGAATTCAACAGATTAAATGACAGACTTTACGATTCTGCATGGAGATCTCAGTTCCTTTCAGGTATGATGCAGCCGATAATGGGATTTATAGGAAACTTCGGTTATGTGGTTGTTTCTATACTTGGTGGATATCTGGCAATAAGAAAAACCATAGAAGTCGGTGATATACAGTCATTTATACAGTATGTAAGAAGTTTTACACAGCCTATAAACCAGCTTGCTCAGGTTACAAATATGCTTCAGTCTACAGCCGCTGCAGCTGAAAGGGTATTTGAATTCCTTGAAGAGGAGGAAGAAGTTCAGGTTGCAGAAAATCCGGTACCGATAGATTCAGTTGAAGGAAATATAACATTTGAACATGTAAACTTCGGATACAATGAAAACAAGACAATAATAAATGATTTCTCTATAGATGTTAAAAAAGGACAGAAGATTGCCATAGTAGGACCGACTGGAGCCGGTAAAACTACGATAGTAAAACTTCTTATGAGATTCTATGATGTCAATTCAGGAGCAATAAAAATAGATGGACATGATATAAGAGATTTCAACAGAAATGAACTCAGAAAAGCATTCGGTATGGTTCTTCAGGATACATGGCTTTTCAATGGAAGTATAAAAGAAAATATAAAATACGGAAAACTTGATGCAACTGATGAAGAGATAACTGCTGCTTCAAAATCAGCAAATGTACATCACTTTATAAAAACACTTAATGATGGATATAACACAGTGCTTGATGAAGAAGCAAGTAATATATCACAGGGACAGAAACAGCTTCTTACAATAGCAAGAGCGATACTTGCAGATCCTAAAGTTCTGATACTTGATGAAGCAACAAGTTCTGTAGATACAAGAACAGAGCTTCTTATACAGAAAGCTATGGACAACCTTATGGAAGGAAGAACAAGTTTTATAATAGCGCACAGACTTTCAACTATTAAAGATGCCGATGTCATACTTGTAATGAATGAAGGAGATATAGTAGAGCATGGTAATCATGAGGAACTTTTAGCAAAAGGTGGATTCTACGCTAAACTTTACAATTCTCAGTTTGAAGAGGCAGTATAAATTTAAATTATTAAAAGACGGTTTCATATTTATGAAATCGTCTTTTTTATATGTATAAATACATACGATGAGAAATATAGAATATATGGGAAAGCTATATTTAATTTATCGAATAAAAATATACTTTAGAAAATAATAATTTATTACGGTTACAAAATTATGCATTTATGATACAATCAATATGAATAAATAAGGAGGGACAACATGAAAATAGAATGGAATAAAAAGTATACGACAATGGCTGTATATGCTGTGATAACCATATGCGTCGGTATAGTATTCTATCTTATCAGTTCTCAGGTAAAAAGCTTTTCTGCTAAGATTGGTGATTTTGTAGCTATATTGAATCCGTTTATAATAGGTTTTTCCATGGCATATCTTCTTAATTTTATTCTTAAGTTTTTCGAGGAGAGAATAATAACAAAATATATGCCGGGTGTAAAAAAAGGTGCAAAAAGAGCTATAGGTCTTCTTTTAACTTATTTTGTAGCAGGTGTAATGTGTTATCTGTTTATAAAATTTGTATGGCCTCAGCTTATGGAAAGTATAATAGGAATATTTAATGATGCACCTTATTATATAAATAGTACAACAAAATTTATGAAAAATATTATAGATAATTTCAATATGACTCCTGAAAATATGGCTCTTGTAGAACAGAAATGGAATGAGCGGATGGATTATATAATGAAATTTGCAACAGATTTTATACCTGTTGTAGGAAATACTGTAATGGCAGTTATATCAAGCATATGGAATATAATTCTTGGAGTGATAATATCGATATATCTTCTAAAGGACAAAGAGAATTTCTTTGCAATAGCAAAGAAAATGACTTATGCATTTTTCAGTAAAGAACATGCATATAAAGTTCTTGAACTAACTCATAGAGCAAATGATATATTTGGTAAGTTCCTGGGTGGAAAAATAGTAGACTCTTTTATAATAGGAATTATAACATTTATAATTCTTACTATAGTAAAGATGCCGTTTACTTTGCTTGTAACTGTAATCGTTGGTGTTACAAATATAATACCGTTTTTTGGTCCGTTCTTCGGAGCAGTTCCATCAATTATTCTTGTATTATTTGTAAGCCCTGTAAAAGCAGTATGGCTTGCGATAATAATATTCTTTATACAGCAGCTTGATGGAAATATAATAGGTCCTAAAATACTTGGTGATTCGATTGGGGTATCAGCTTTCTGGATACTTTTCTCACTTCTTCTTGCAGGCAAGTTTTTAGGAATAGTTGGTATGATACTTGGGGTTCCGTTATTTGCCTTTGTATATTCTATAATAAAAGATATAACTGAAGATAGGCTTGATAAAAAAGGACTTCCTTTGGATACCTCGGATTATATGGATGAATAAAAATATTAAATATAAAAGGTGCTGTCGCATTAACGTTTTTTATAACGTTTTGCGACAGCATTTTTTCTTGTTATCAGTAAATAGTGGTTGTAAA
>NZ_SGJB01000016.1 GCF_006861675.1 Peptacetobacter hominis
CGTGGTTGATAGGTCAGAGGTGGAAGTGCAGCAATGTATGCAGCTTACTGATACTAATAGGTCGAGGACTTGACCAAGATAAATGATGGAAGATGTATGTATGCGGTTTTCAGAGAATCACTCTGTAACAGAAGATTATGTGGTTACTATAGCAGAGAGGATACACCTGTTCCCATTCCGAACACAGAAGTTAAGCTCTCTAGCGCTGATGGTACTTGGGGCGAAGGCCCCCGGGAGAGTAGGTCGTAGCCACGTAATCTTTTTTTATTTTTGATAAAGGCAGTGTATATACACTGTCTTTTTTTATTCTGTATTATTAAATATGATATAATAAGAATATATGTTCGCAAATAATTTGGAGGAAAATATGATTAAAATATATAAATATAAAACTTTTAATGAACTGAATACAGCTTTAAAAATATTTTATAAAAAAAGATTAGAAGTACTGAATGGAAGAAGCAGCAGAATTCTATTGTTTATTTCCGGGAGAAAACAGGCAGATAATATAAAAAACAGTGTAGAGGGAGTTTATGAAGAAATTGAAGCATATACATATAAGTGGTTTGTCAGGAAAGAAATGGAATTATATTTTCCACTATATGACAAAATGAATACAGATAATACACCATTATCTGTAGAGGATTGTGTTTCAGAGTATGTATTATACAAAGATATAGAAAAGAAAAGAAGAGAGAGTTTATATTTTGATGATATAACATCATCATCTGAAAATATTGCAAAAAGTATATGCAACAATATGAAATCAGCAGCTGAATTCTGTACAGACATATTTTCAACAGGGGAAAAAATATATTATACAAAGAAAAATATGGATAGAATAGAGAGAAAATCATTCTCTGAAAGTGATGCAATGATATCGAATATGATTGAGAAATTTAATAAATCATGTTGTATGAATGAAGCTATGTATTTGTGGAAGTATACGGAAGAACTTTTAAATAATGATAAATATATAGAATCAGTATCAGAAAGATTTGATACTGTAATTGTAGATTCGATGGAAAAGATGAGTATATCAGAAGCTTTACTTTTGAAGAAACTACAGGAAAGAGGAAAAGACATACATATATTCAGTCTTATAAATGGTGAATTATCATCATTTGAAAGTATTGATATAGATGAAATAAATAATATATTTAGCATAGATGAAAATAAATCGGATAACCATGAAGATATACAGGAATACTATTACAAGATAAAAGAAATAATTGATGTGCAGACAATTCCGGATATGATTGATGAATTATCATATATTATTAAGTCATTGGAAAAAAGTGGACTAAATAAAAATGATATAGCGATTATTCTTCCACCAGGAAGTTATATAAGTTCTATTGATGTTATAAAGAAACTGGAAAAAGAAAATATAAAATCGGAATCTTTAATATCTGATAATATGGTATCTGATAATATTACAGCACAGGCCCTGATTACATCTCTTATGATTTTTGATAATGAGGGTGAAGGAGCTCATATTATAGAATATATGAAATATATAAGATTTATACAGGAAATATTTGATGTAAATTCGATCAAGGCATCTGAAATGTACAAATCATATATAAAAGAAAAATATAATGAAGAAAAATCGATGGATGCGGAAAGTGTAAATAGTCTTATTGAGTATATAAGAACAAACAAAAGTATTGATACACTATCAGATTTTGCAAGAAAGTTTTCTGAAGAAAAAATAATAAATAATAAACATAAATCAGATTATTGTCATGAGATGTATATAGAAAAGATAAGAGTATGCAGAAGAATAGTGTCGGAACTGGAAAAACTGGAGAAACTTTGCGAGAAAGATGTTATAAATAGAGAAGATATTTTTAAAATACTTGAGTATAGAATAAAGGACTATATTCCAGGATATAAAACAGATGAGATAATAAATGGTGATGATATTGTTATAATGACACCGGGAATGTATATAAATGCAGGTGATATAAGAAAAACTGTAATGATAATGGATATATCAAATAGTATGTGGAGTCCTAAGATAGATAAGGAAATATCAAACAGAGAAGTTCTGAAAAAATCATATCCTGAGAAAAGAGTATTCACAGATAGTGATGAGGATATTCTAAGAAAAAAATATTCAAAAAATCTATTATTATCTATAATGAAACAGGCGGATAGGATATATACATTTAGAAGTGAATATTCCATAAATGGATTTATACAGGACAGTATGATAAATACAGAAATAAATAAAGTAGAAGAGATATAAAATCTCAAGGAGGAACAATGGATAATATTGTCTATAGGGAAGATCAGGTTGAAATAATGAAATACAGAAGTGGAAGTATGGCAGTTCCAGCAGTACCTGGAGCCGGAAAGACTTTTATCGTAACAAGACTCGTAGCAGATCTTATTGAAAATGAATTAAAAAAAGGCGAAAAAATACTTATTCTTACATATATGAACAGTGCAGTAAACAACTTCAGGGGAAGGATAAAAAAACTTATATCGGAAAAATATGAAGTAAGTGAAAATGAATCTGATGATAATTGTGATGAAAAAAGAAAAAAATTGAGAAGGATGTTAAACTCATATGAGGTTATGACTATACATAGTCTCGCAACAAGAATAATAAAGGAAAATCCTGAAGAATCTATGCTTGATGAAGATTTCAGAATAGCAGATGATGTACAGAGAAATATGATTCTTGAAAGATGCATAGAAAAATATCTTGAAAGCGAAAAAGGTAAAAGATATTTCATGAGATTTATAAAACAGGAAAAAAGAGATATAGAGAATCCTGATAATATGGAAAGAAAAAAAGAAAGCTGGAAGGTTGGTTTTCGGGAGCTTATATCGAAATCAATAAGCAGACTTAAATATAATTCAATAACACCGGATATTTTATACGAGAGAACATCTGAAGTTGGATACAAGGGTATAATGATAATTGTAGAGCCTATATACAGTATGTATTCGCATGAACTGAAATCCATGGGACTTCTGGATTTTGATGATCTTCTTATAAAGGCATATACAATAATAAAGAATAACTCTGAAATAAGAGAAAAACTAAGTAAAAAATATAGATATGTATTTGAGGATGAGTGTCAGGATTCAAATGAGCTTCAGGGAAAAATAATAAAACTTATATCAGGTGAAGGCGGAAATCTTGTAAGAGTAGGAGATATAAATCAGAGTATAAGCGGTACTTTTTCAGAATCTGATCCTGAATTTTTCAGAAGATTTATAAATGAGGCTGATGTATGTCACAGGATGGATATGTCAAACAGAAGTTCAAAGGATATAATAGAACTTGCAAACTATCTGGTTGAGTCTGTAAATGAAAGACTACCGGAAAGAATCTGTTCTGATGCACTTGAAAATATGAAAATAAGACCTGTACCTGAGGAAATGGGATACAAAGAAAATCCTAAAACAGAAAGATACAGTATAAACACAAAATGGTATACAAATAGAAGCTTCCATGATGAGATAAGAGAAACAGTAAGGTATATAGGAAATATACAGAAGAAGTATCCGGATAAAAGCATAGGAGTACTTGTTCCATACAACAAAGACCTGTTTCTTTTGGCAAAAGAGCTTCAGAAAAATAATATTGAATATGAAAATATGGGTGGAGGTTTTGAAAACAAGAAAAAACTTACAACAGATATAGCTGATATAATAGATTTTATAGCTTCTATTGGAAGAATTGAAAAAAAAGATCTGACAGAAAAACTTATATCCATAGTAGAAAATATATTTATAGAGGATGAAGATGAGCATATTAAAAATGACTTTATAGAAAATTTCAGGAATATAGATCCCGAAAAACTTATTTATGAGTTTGACGAATTGGATTTAGACAATATAGATTATGAAACATCGATATACCATAAGATGAAATACGGAATCAGATGTATAAAGGAAATTATGGATTTCTCAGAAAATAGAATAGATAGACTGATTCTTGAAATAGGAGATAAAATTGCAAAAGACAACGAGGATGCTGCTCTTATAGAATATATAGCATTTTATATTGGATATAGAGTAAAAGAAAACAGAAATATAACATATGACGATGCAGCTTTTCTTATAAGGGATGAGAAAAACAATATTTTCAGACATATAATGGAAATTCTAAGTAATATGGATGGATATGAACCTACACCTGGAAGTGTTACAATATGTACATATCATAAGTCAAAGGGGCTTGAATGGGATTGTGTATTTATGCTTAGAAATGATTCCTTTATATTTCCAGACAACAAAGGATGCAGTTTTCAGTGTGAGAAATATTATTTAAGAGAAGATTATAAAAATCCGGAAGCACTTATAGCTTCGGAGATAGAAAAATTAACCGATGGGACAAAACGCACAGATTTTAAAAACAGTATAAAAGAAGATATAATAAGGGAAAAAATAAGACTTTTATATGTTGCAATAACAAGAGCAAAGGAAATGCTTATAATATCTGGAGCGGATTTTGTAAACGATAATACGAAAGAACGATATTTAAAAGGAATGAGAGGCGTAAGGAAACAGACTAAAAGCTGGTATTTTAAAGAATTGGAGAAAAAAATATTTGCAGAGAGAAACAAATAATGTAATAGAAATAAATATAAAGCTGTATATGACAGTATAAGGAGGAATATCTTTGAAGCAAGTAGATTTAAAAAGATTTGTGTTCAGTCAGAACTCTCTGAATACATTCAGGATATGTCCAAAAAAATTCAGATACAAATATATAGATAGGATAGGATGGGAAAAGGACGATAAAGAGTACTACGATTCTATGGAAATGGGTAGAGATTTTCATCTTATCTGTGAAAGATATTTCAGGAATATTCCTATTGGAAATCTCGATTTCGATAAAAGTGGGAAATTTTCAAAATGGATAGAAAGAATAAAAAATATAGTATCAATAGAAGATGAGAAAAAATACCTTCCAGAGTATGGAGTATTTATAAACATAGAAGGCGTAAGAATAAATGCGAAATATGATTTGGTTGTAATATACACTGAAGACGGAAAAGAGTGTATAGATATATGGGACTGGAAGACTGAAAACAGAAAAATAACATATAAAGATGCATCCATGAGAATGCAGACAACAGTATATATGTATATGGCGTATGAAGCTGTTACCCAAATACATGGTATAGATAAGAATAATGTAAGAATAAGAATGATGTATTATCAGCCGGATTATTCCGATCAACCTGTAAGAATAGAATATACGGACGAAAAAATTTCAGAAGATAGAAAAAGAATATATGGAATTATAGAAAATATAGAAACATCAGATTTTATACCTATAAATAAAAATGGATGCAAATGGTGTGAATTCTCAAGAATCTGTGATGAATGTGGAGTAGAAGATTTGGATTTTGATTATTATCAGGAGGATGGTGAATAGATTGGGGCTTAGATTTATACTTGGTAGAAGTGGATGCGGTAAAACAGAAAGAATGTTCAAAGAGATAAAAAATCATCTGAAAACAGATGAAAAAACTCCTATTATAATACTTGTTCCGGATCAGTTTACATATGAAATGGAAAAAAGAGTAAGCTCTCTGTTTGATGGAGATATAAAGGATAAGTATCTCAGAGTAAGACCTATGGGTATGGGAAGTCTTTCTGATATGATTCTTTCAGAGAGTGGTGGACTTTCAAAAGTAGGTATAAATTCTTCTGGAAAAGCTATGATTGTATATAGAGCAATAGAAAAAAATGCTGATAAAATGAGGATATTTAAAGATGCATACAAGCAGATAGGATTTGTACAATCTATATCTGATGTAATATCAGAAATGAAACAGTTCAAGATAGATTCGCAGAAACTTATGAATATATCAGAGGATGTTAAAAATGAAAATCTGTCTATGAAACTAAAGGATATCGCGGATATATATTCAACTTTTGAAGATGATATGAGCACAAAATATGTAGATATACACGACAGAGTATCAAGTATGACAAAAAATATAAAAAATAGCAGTTTTGTATCCGGATCATATGTATATATAGATGGATTTACAAGTTTTACTCCAAATCAGTATGACCTTCTGGGAGAAATTATAAAATACTCAAAAGAGACAACAGTAATTCTTACATTGGACTATCCGAATAAATCTGGTATAGAGGATATGTTTTCTGGAAGTAGAAACACATACAGAAAGCTAAAAAGTCTTTGCGAAAAAGAAGGGTTTTCATATGAACCTAAAAACTGCATAAATATGTATAATGAAAAAATTCATAGGTTCAGAGGAAATAAAGAACTGGAGCATCTGGAAAAAAACTATAGTACATATCCATATAGAATGTATATAGATGAAACAGAAAGTATAAAAATAAAAGAATACAGAGATATGTATCAGGAAATAGAAAAAACAGCATCTCAGATAGCATCTGATATAAGGGATGGAAAATACAGATATAGAGATATAACCGTTGCGACAAGAAATCTTGAGAGATATGAATCTCTTATAAAATCAATTTTTTCGGAATATGAAATACCTTTTTTCATAAACAAAAAGGGAGATGCAATGGAAAATCCCATAATAATCATGATTCTATCAGTTCTTGAAATGAAAAGAAGAAGATATGGATATGAAACAATGTTCAGATATATAAAAAGTAATATGACTGGACTTGGCCATGATGAGATATCCGAGCTTGAAAACTATGTGATAGCGAATGGTATATCCGGATCAAAATGGTTTGAGGAAAACTGGAACTACAGAACAGGCAATTATGCTTTTGATATAGAAGAAAGTGAAGAAGAGATAGAGAAAAGAAACAGAATAAACGAAATAAAAGAAAAAGTAATAAAACCGATAAGAGATTTTGACAGAAAACTATCGGAAAAAAGCAGAAACAGAGTATCGGATATATGCAGATATCTGTATGAATTTTTATGTGATATAGATATATTTGGTCAAATAAATATTTCCATTGAAAAGTTCAGAAGGGAAGGAAAACTGGAAGAAGCTGCAAGATATGCTCAGGTATGGAATACAGTTTCTGACATGCTTGATCAGCTTGTGGAAATACTGGGAGATGAGTTCATCTCACTTGAGAGATTTTCAAGAATAGTAAATCTTGCATTTTCGGAGTATAGCCTTAAAACAGTTCCTCCTGGAGCTGATGAAGTAATGGTAACAGGGATAGATAGAATGAAAAGTTCTGATACAGCGTGTATTTACCTGATAGGAACAAATGATGGCGTTTTTCCTGCAACTGCTGTAGAAAGAGGTCTTATATCGGATTCTGACAGAGGATATATAACAGATATTGGAGTTGAAGTAGACAAAGACAGCAGAGCCAAAATATACGATGAACAGTTTCTGGTATACAAAGCACTGACATCTACTTCAAAGGAGCTTATAGTAAGTTATCCGGTTTCTGACTATGAAGGAAAGACAATGAGGCCATCGATAATAGTATCGAGAATAAAAAGAATTTATCCGAATGTAAATCTGAAAAGCTATATACAGGAAAATCAGGATGATATGTATGGAAGAGAGAATATAGTATCTCCAAAACCTCTTTTCAATAGTTTTGTAGAGGGAATAAGAATTTTTTCAGAAGGATATATGAAAGAAAATGAAAAGGATATATTTTTCGATTTATATAGGTATTATTCAGAAAATCAGGAGTATAGAAATGTTACAGAAAACTCTATAGATGCACTTGATTTTACAAATCAGGAAGAAAATATAGATAAAGAAATGACTGATAAACTTTACCCCGAAAAAACAGTTAGTGTATCAAGGATAGAAAAATACGCTGGTTGTCCTTTTGCATATTTTGTGGAGTATGGATTAAAGGCTTCGGAAAGAAAAGAATATGAGTTTACAGCACCGGATGTAGGAAGCTTTGTTCACAGGGTTATAGAAATTTTTTCAAAAAATATGAAAAGAGACAGTATAACATGGCATGAAGTAGATGAACTTTATATCTCAATAAGGGCATCAAAAATTGTGGACGAAATGGTGGCAAAGATTCCGGGATATATTCTGGAGAGTTCTCCAAAATATAGATTCCTGTCTGAAAGATTGAAAAAACTTGTATCTGCATCAATAAAAATAATAGCAATGCAGATAAAAGCCGGTAATTTTGAATCGGAAGACTACGAGGCAGCATTTGGAAGAGAAAGAAAATATCCGCCTATAAAAGTGGGAACAGATAGAGGCGAAACACTGGAACTTATAGGAAAGATAGACAGAATTGATAGCTGTGTAGACGAGGATAATAGAAAATATATAAGAATAGTTGATTATAAATGGGGAGATAGAGATATAAATCTGAATGAAGTATATCATGGACTTCAGCTTCAGCTGATAGTATATATGAACGCTATACTTGAAGGTCAGAAATACAGCAACGATAAAGTTTTAATATCGCCGGATCCGGCGGGAATGCTGTACAGCAGATTAAACAATCCTATAATAAAAACAGAGGAGCCTATATCAGACGATGAACTTGAGAAGAAAATATTTGAAAGCTTTAAAATGAAGGGACTTCTGATATCAGATCCTAAAATTCTTATAAATATGGATAGAAATCTGCTTATAAATGGAAAATCGTCAGTTATAAGGGCAGAAATAAAAAAAGATGGAACTGTATCTCAAAGAACATCGGGGGTTACGAAGGAGCAGTTCGATATACTTAGACAATATACAAAGAAAAGAGTATCAGAACTATGCAGTGGAATGATGTCCGGTAATATAAGAATTGAGCCCGTAAAAAGTGGAGAAAGAAACAGTTGTGAGTTCTGTCCATATTCCGCTATATGTCAGTTTGATACTTCCATAAAAGACAATAAATATACGGTTATAAAAAATCTGACTCCAGATGAGGTTATATTCAGAATGAAAGGAGAGCTCGAATAATGGGAGGACCTAAATGGACAAATGAACAGCTCGAAGTAATTGAACATAGAGGTGGAAATCTTCTGGTATCTGCAGCTGCAGGTTCAGGGAAAACAGCGGTTCTGGTTGAGAGAATAATAAGAATGGTTGTAGAGGATAGAATAGATATTGATAAACTTCTGGTTGTTACGTTTACAAATGCAGCTGCATCTGAGATGAGAGAAAGAATAGCTGATGCAGTCGCTGAAAAACTGGAAAAGAACCCTGCTGATGAATATCTTCAGAGACAGATGCTTCTTATAAATAGAGCAAAGATAACAACTATACATTCCTTTTGTCTAGATGTCATAAAATCCAATATACATCTTACAGATATAGACCCTAATTTTAGAATAGGGGACAGTACAGAATGTGCTCTTATGGAGCAGGAAGCAATAGATGAGATTTTTGAGGAAAAATATATATCAGGTATGAGCGAAAAAGATGAAGGAAGTGAATTTCTGAATATAATAGAGTGTTTTGCAGAAAGAAACGGAGATCGGAAGGTTCAGGAGATGATAATTGATATTGCACATTTTGCATCATCATTTCCAAATCCATATAGATGGTTAATAAATTCAGCAGAGATGTTTCAGTCTGAAGGATTTGTATTTTCTGAATCTGTATGGGCTGAAGCTATAATGAGGTACTCTGAAATAGAGCTTGAGGGTATACAGAAAAAACTTGAGACAGCATGTGAAATTTTGGTACCGTATATAGATGTGATTGCAAAATCTGAAAAGATATTCAATGAGAGAAACACTATAAAAGAAATAGCAGAAAGTAAAAACTGGGATGAATTTATATCTAAGATATCCTTATTCGAACCTGAAGACTATAGAAAAGGTAAGAAAATACCTAAAGATGAAGAGGATGCTAAAGAAGTATGGGAGTACGCCAAGTCTTTAAGAGATGATGCAATAAAATCAATGAAATCAATATCAAGTGGATATGGAAGAATAAATCAGGAAGATATTTCATATGAGATGGATATTATGTATCCTGTAATATCTGAAATAGTGGGTACTGTTATAGAGTTTATGAAAAGATTTCAGGAGAAAAAGCTGGATAAAGGAATTATAGATTTCAGTGATATAGAGCATATAGCACTAAATATACTTACTGAAGAAGATGAAAGCGGCGAGTTGAAACCTTCTGATGCAGCTCTGGTTTATAGGGAAGAGTTCAAGGAAATATTTGTAGATGAATATCAGGACAGTAACTTTGTTCAGGAAAGTATTCTTGAAAGCATAGCAAAACCGGATGAACCAAATAGATTTATGGTTGGAGATGTAAAACAGAGCATATATAAATTCAGACAGGCAAGACCGGAAATATTTATAGACAAATATACAAAATATCCGGAAGAAAAAGGAGATTTAAACAGAAAGATACTTCTATATAAAAATTTCAGAAGTAGAGAATCTGTTCTTGATTCAGTAAATAATTTATTTGAAAAGATAATGAGCTCTAATGTCGGGGAAATAGAATACAATGAAAATGAAAGACTGAATCCGGGAACGATATTTGAAGAGTACGAAAATGAAAATAAAACAGTTGCCAATGGATGTGAGATTCATCTTATAGACAAAAAAGAGGAAATTCAGTCTGATGATGAGGATATAGATAACATACAGCTTGAGGCCAGAATGGCAGGAAAAATAATCAAAGACATTGTAGAGTCAAAAGAATATATGGTATACGACAAAAAAGAGGGCGGATATAGGCCTGCAAAATACAGAGATATAGTAATTCTTATGAGGGCAACTTCTGTATGGGGACAGACTTTTTCTGATGAACTCACAGAGATGGAAATACCTGTATATGCCGATGCCGGAGCAGGATATTTTGATACAGTTGAAATAAAAACAATAATTTCTCTTCTGAAAATAATAGATAATCCAATGCAGGACATACCACTTATAGCGGTCATGAGATCGCCTATGTTCGGATTTAATGCAGGAGAGCTTGCAGATATAAGAAGCTGTGACAGAAACAGAACGTTTTATGAGGCTCTCAAAAAACACGCATCATCAGATAATGGAGAAAAATCGGCTTATTTTCTTGATAAACTTGAAAAATACAGGTATATGTCAGGTTATATGAGTACGGATGAACTTTTATGGTATCTTTACAGTGATACAGGGTATTACAGTTATGTTGCAGTTCTTCCCGGTGGAGAACAGAGACAGGCGAATCTTAGAATTCTATTTGAGAGAGCCAAGCAGTTTGAGGATACGAGTTTTAGAGGAATATTCAATTTTATAAATTTTGTTGACAAGCTTGAAAAATCAGGAAATGAAGTAGGGGAAGCAAAAACAATCTCAGAAGCTTCAGACGTTGTGAGAATAATGAGTATTCACAAAAGTAAAGGACTTGAATTTCCTATAGTACTTTGCTGCGGTATGGGCAAGAAGTTTAACATGAGGGATATGAACAGTGATATACTGTATCATTCAGAGCTTGGATTTGGAATGCAGATAGTAAATTCAGATACAAGACTTTCATATCCATCTGCAATAAAAAATATAATCAAGAAAAAAATGGAGCTTGAAACAAAGTCCGAAGAAATGAGAATTCTTTATGTTGCTATGACAAGAGCAAAGGAGAAACTTATTCTTACTGGAAGTGTAAATAATGTGGACATGGCGTATGAAAGATGGGAGAAAATATCAAGAGATATAGGAGACTACAGCTCTATGAAGTCTAATACATATATAGACTGGATAATGCCTGTTGTACTTGATTCAAAATCCAAATCAGAAAATATATGGAATGATAAAATATGGAAAAAAAGTGATATAATGAAAACCCCAGAAGATACTGAGGAAATAAAAAAATCAGATATTTTCAGAAAAGAAATAGATAAATATTCAAGCGGCAGAAATTATGATTGGATAAAAAACAGGTTGGAATATGAATATCCATATCAGAAAAGCTGCGAAAGATCAGAAAGTATTTCAGTAAGTGAAATAAAAACTCTTTCAAACAGAAGCGAGGATGATGACTCGGAGATAGTATATATGTCTACAGATGAAAATACTGGAACAAATAATGAAATACCTATAAAAACAATGGACTATGAAATAAAAGTACCAAAGTTCATACAGGATACAAAAGATGAAAAACTTACTGGTGCAGCAAAAGGAAGTGCAGTACATTTATTTATGCAGCTTGTTGATTTAGATAGGGTTTCAGATATACAGGAAATAAAATCACAGATTGAAGATATGAAAAAACGTGAAGTGATTACCGAAAAGGAAGCAGAAGTGATAAATCCTTATTCAGTTTATAAATTTTTTGAATCTGATACAGGAAAGAGAATGAAAAGAGCAAAATTTATTGGAAGAGAAAAATCATTCTGCAGAAATATAAAGGCATCAGATGTATATAAGAATGAATCTGGTGAGGAAAAACTCATGCTGAGGGGAATAATAGACCTTTATTTTGAGGAAGATGATGGTAAAATAGTTCTTGTCGATTATAAGACAGATTATGTCACAGAAGAAACTATAGATGAGATAAAATCAAGATATAGAAAACAACTTGAAGTATATGAAGAAACTCTTGAAATAATAACTGGAAAAACAGTAAAAGAAAAATATCTTTATCTGTTTGGACTAGGTAGGAGTGTTTCTATATAGTTGATGATTGGGGGAGATAGATTGAGATTTATACATACATCAGACTGGCATCTCGGTAAAAATCTGGAAGGGCATCCGAGAATAGATGAGCAGAGAAAATTCTGTGAGGATTTTGTAAAAATAGTAAAAGAAAAAGATGTGGATATGGTTATAATAGCGGGTGATATATATGATACCGCTAATCCACCTGCCGAAGCGGAAAGACTTTTCTATAAGACAGTCTCTGAAATAGCTTCAAATGGGCAAAGATGTGTGGTTGTAATAGCAGGTAACCATGATAGTCCTGATAGAATATCTGCAGCTTCAAATCTTGCATTTGAGCAGGGGATACTTATATTTGGATATCCTTTAAGTAAGACATATACCGGCAAATTTGATGGATTTGAAATAATCGATGCAAAAGAGGGAATGACAACAATTAAAATAAAAGATGAGGAAATAAAACTTCTTACACTTCCTTATCCAAGTGAAAAAAGACTGAATGATGCATTTGGAGCTACTTCTGATGAGGAAAGGCAGATGACTTATTCACAGAAGGTTGGAGATATATTCAGAAATCTTCAGAAAGAGTTCAGAGAGGATACTATAAATATTGCTGTTTCACACATATTTGTAGCTGGTGGAGAAAGCAGTGATTCCGAAAGACAGATACAACTAGGAGGAAGTCTTCTTGTTGAGAGAAGAGATCTTCCAAACAGAGCTCAATATACGGCACTTGGACACCTGCACAAACCTCAGAAAGGTTCAGAACTTGGCTGTGTATATTATTCAGGATCACCTCTTCAGTACAGCAAAAGCGAGAGAATCTACTCTAAAGGAGCAAAACTTGTGGAATTACATCCAGGTGAAAAAGCGATTGTAGAGGACATAATGTTTAAAAATTATAAGCCTATAGAAGTATTTAAATGCAGAGGAATATCAGATGCAATAGAAGTCAGTGAAAAAAATTCAGGAAGAGAGATATGGTCTTATTTTGAAATAGAAACTGATGAGGTAATATCTCAGGAGAATATCAAGATATTAAAAGGAAATCTGAAAGATATAATAGAGATAAAACCTATTATGAAAGAGATTGAAAGAGAAATAAAATACACTGATATAAGGAAAAAATCCATGGCTGAACTTTTCAGAGATTTTTACAGATTCAGCAGAAATGCGGAACCATCAGGTGAACTTATGAGCATGTTTATGGAAATTGCAGGAGAAGGAGGTGAAGAATAGTGAGACCTATAAAACTGGAGATACAGGGACTTAATAGTTATATATCAAAACAGACAATAGATTTTACAAAGCTTACAGAAAGAGGACTTTTTGGTATTTTTGGTAAGACCGGCAGTGGAAAATCTACAATACTTGACGCAATGACTCTTTCTTTATATGGAAATATATCCAGAAATACAAAAGAATATATAAACAGTATGTCTGAATGTGCAAAAATAAGGTATGAATTTGAAATCGGCGGCAGAGGTAATGAAAGATATTATATAGTAGACAGAACAATTGAAAGAACAAAAACAGGCATAAAGACACCCTATGCAAGGATTATAGAAAAAAAAGCCGATAGCGAGGATGTTCTTGCTGAAAAAGTACAGGATGTAAATAGCAGAATTATATCTATAATAGGACTTACAGCTGAGGACTTTACAAAATCGGTAGTACTTCCACAGGATAAGTTCAATGACTTTCTTAAGCTGGGCGGAGTGGAAAGAAGAAACATGCTTGAGAGAATATTCGGTCTTGAAAAGTATGGAAAACTTCTTACAGAAAAGGTTCGAAAAAGAAAGAGCAATAGAAATATTGAACTTGAGAAATTAAAAACTTCTGTAGAAATGTATGAAGGAAAGACAAGAGAAGCTTTTGAGAATATGAGAAAAGAATCTGAAGATATAAAGGAAAATATCAGAGATGAAAAAAGAAGCCTGAATGAAAAAACTGAAAAGTATGAACAGGGGAAAGAACTGTTTGAAAATATAAGACTTCTTTCGGAATGTGAAAAAAGATTAGGTGAATATGAAGAAAGAAAAGATGATATAGAATCAAAAAGAAAATGGCTTGAAAGAGCAATAAATGCAAATAGCATATTACCTCAGATTGAAGCTTCTGAAAAACTCTCTGAAACAGTTGAAAAAACATCTTCAGAAATAAAAGAAATAGATAGGGAACTTCAGATTGAAAAGAAAGAACTGGATGTAATAAAAATCAGATATAATGAAGCGTATTCAAAGAAAGAGGAGAGAATACCGAGATTAAGTAGAGAAAAGATAAAATATGAGGATGCAATAGTTTATGAAAATGAAGCATTAAATCTTGAAAAAGAAATAAAGAACATAAAAAATAGGATAGACGAGCTAGAAGTCATAAAATCAGAGGAAGAAAGAAATATATCAAATGAAAATCTATCTCTTCTAAAATCAGAAAAAAGATTAAAAGAGATAGATGACGAGTTATCCAGAATAAGAGTATCAGCTGCATACAGACAGGATGTTGAAAACGGCAGCGAGATGGAAAAAGAGTTAAAAAGAATAAAATCTGAATACGAAAAACTTCAATATGATATAGAAAAAGAACAGATTACTTATGATGATAAAAGATATAGACTGGCTGTTTCTGAAAAGTCAATGAAGGATAACGAAGAAAAAAGAAATAACATAAATTCAGCAATTATAAAACTTGAAGATAAGAAACCGGTAAGTAATGCGGAGATTTCATCAAAAGCTGTTTATATTTCAGAACTTTCATCAGAAATAAAAAGAATTTCAGAACTTGAAAATAAAAAGGATTCTATAATGCTTGAACTGAGTGAAAACAGTGAAAAAATGCATAAAATAAAAAGAGAGATTTCTGAATGTAATGATAAAATATCAAAGGCTGAAAGAGATATACAGACATTCGAAAAAAATATTGATGAAATGAAATATAGAAATAGAGTCTCAGAAATAAGGAAAGAACTTGAGGAAGGTAAACCATGTCCTGTATGTGGATCTATTCACCATATGAGAAGTGATTCAGAATCGTATGATGACAGAATACAGTATTATGAGGAAAATCTGGAAAAAGTCAAAATAGAAAAATTACAGTTAAGTGAAAAACTTGAAGAGCTGAACTCTGATTACGGCGGATATAAGTCTATGCATACAATAAAAACCGTGGAACTGGAACAGGTAAAATCATCTATAGGTGAAAAAAATTCAAGAGAACTTATAAATAAACACGATAATGAAAAAAGATTATTAGAAAGAGCCAGAGTTTATTCAGAGGAATGGGAGAAAGAAAAACGCAGACTTGAAGAAGAGTATCGAAAAGCAAATGATGAATATACTAAATCAGAAAAAGAATATACTGCATATAAGATAGAATGTGAACATAAAAATGATTCGTTAAAAAGAAACAGAGAGTCTCTAAAAGATATATCTCAAAACATAGAAAAGCTGAATGAAAATATTAAAAGCATAAAACTCAAGCTTAAATTAAACAATATATCATCAAGACTTGAGGAGATAAGAGCAAATGATTTGATAGAGGAAAATCTTGAAAACTCAAGAAAAGAAGTAGTATCTGAAAGAGATAAAAGTAGAGAATATATTGAAATATACAGAAAAAAAATAAATGAAATTGATCCTGAAATATATTCAGGAAAAGAAAGTATAAAAGAAAAAACAAGTATTCTTAAACAGAAAAGAGACAGTATATATGCTATTTCAAGCGGTAAAAATCTGAAAGAAATGCTCGATAAAACCGAAAAAGCAATAGAGGATATAAATAGAGAATACAGTGAGTACAAAGAAAAATACGAATCGAAAAAAGAAAAAACAGATGAACTTGAAAAAATAAAAAATAAGCTCAAGGGAGAGAATATAAGCTCTGAAAAACGGCTTATAGATCAGAAAAAAATAATAGAAAAACTGCTTCATCAAAATAGATTTGATAGTGTCTACACAGTAAAAAAATCTGCGGCAGATACAGAAACAATTCAAAATATACAATCAGAAATATCAGAATATGATGAGGGAAGAAAACATCTTGATATAAAGGTTGAAGAACTGAAGAAACTTACTGATGGGAAAAAAATAAATAAATCTGAATTTATAAATCTACAGGATGAGATAGCTATTCTTAAAAGAGATATAAGTGAAAAGGAAAAAGAATCGGCAGTAATTCAGGATAGATTATATACACTTAAAAATGATGTTGAAAAAGCTGAAGAGATAAGAGAAAAGTATAAAAAAGCATCAAAGGAATTTGAAATACTTGAGGAAATAGATAGAACTGTACGGGGAAACAGATTTGTTGAATATGCTGCAGCAAGTCATCTGAAATATATAGCTTTAGAAGCATCACAGAGACTATCATCAATAACAAATGGAAGATACGCACTCGAAATAAATGATTCTATGGAATTTGTTATAAGAGATAACTTCAATGGTGGAGAAAGAAGAGGTATAGATACTCTTTCTGGTGGAGAAACATTTATGACATCTCTTTCTCTTGCGCTTGCACTTTCTTCACAGATACAGATGAAAGGAAATTCACCACTTGAGTTTTTCTTCCTGGATGAAGGTTTTGGATCTCTGGATACAGAACTTCTGGATACTGTAATGGAATCATTGGAGAAACTTCACAAAAATGATTTAAGCATAGGTATAATATCACATGTTGAAGAACTAAAAAGCAGGGTTCCTGTAAAACTTGTCGTAACCTCAGGAGATATAGGAGAAGGTTCAAAAGTTAACATAGAATACAGTTAGAGTGTTATAAAAATAATATAAAATATAGTTAAAAAATATGATATAATGATAAATAACCATAGAATATAAAAATGATAATAACAAAAACACAAAATAAATGGGAGTGTGGTAAATTTTGGAATCGCTCGAAAGCTGGATTCAGATAATAGGTTTGGTCATATTAATTGCGGGTTCTGCATTTTTCTCAGCATCAGAAACAGCGCTTATGTCGCTTAGTAAGATAAGAATGAGACATATGCAGGAAGAAGGGGTAAAAAACGCGGATCTGGTTGCCTCTCTTATAGAAAGTCCGAATAAACTTCTAAATGCAATACTTGTAGGAAACAACGTTGTAAATATAGCAGCAACATCTATATCAACAGCACTTCTTACACGGAAATTTGGTGCAAATGGAGTTGCAGCAGCAACAGCAATAATGACAGTTGCAATACTTATATTTGGTGAGATTACACCAAAATCTGTAGCTGCAAATAATTCGGAAAAAATAGCGCTTATAGTATCAGTTCCAATAAGAATAATAATAACTGTACTTTCTCCAATAGTATGGATTTTCAGTATGATAACAAAAGTTATATTTAGACTTATTGGTATAAAACAGGATGAAAAAGACGTGTTCATAACAGAGGAAGAACTTAAGACAATGGTAAATGTCAGCCATGAAGAAGGGGTTCTTGAAATGGAGGAACGCGAAATAATAAACAACGTATTTGAATTTGGAGATATGCAGGCAAAAGATGCTATGATACAGCGTATGGATATGGTGACTGTTGAAGTTGATGATACATATGAAGATATTATAGAAGTATTCAAAGAAGAAAAACTAAGCAGACTTCCTGTATATGAAGACTCTGTAGACGATATAATCGGGATAATAAATATAAAGGATATTGTATTTATATCAGATGAAGAAAAAGAAAACTTTGATATAAAACAATATATGAGAGAGCCATTTTTTACATATGAGTTCAAGAAAATAACACAACTTCTTGAAGATATGAAAAAGGCTAAAACTCAGATAGCTATTGTACTTGATGAATACGGTGGAACTTCAGGGCTTCTTACTGTAGAGGACCTTGTAGAGGAAATCGTAGGGGATATAGAAGACGAGTACGATGAAGACGATGATGATATAGTAGTTGTTAAAGAAGACGAATATATTGTCGACGGAAGTACAAGAATCTCAGATGTAAATGAGCTTATAGGTACAGATCTTGAATCAGAGGAATTTGATTCCATAGGAGGATATTTAATAGGTTATCTTGATAGACTTCCTGAGGAAAAAGAAGTAATAGAGATTGGTAATATAAGATTCTGTATTGAAAAAGTAGAGAAAAACAGAATTGTAAAAATACATATGTATACATAAAAACTCTGTGGCTTATGCCACAGAGTTTTTTATTTTTGCGCAGTTATAGATGCTGACATTATGTATTCTCCCACAGTCAGTTGATTTCCCCATTTTTCTTCATATTCTTTTGATACAGGTTTTGTATTTATTTCAATATTTTTAAAACCAACTGTTTCAAGAAGATGTTCAAGCTCCTCTACAGAGGAAGCACCGCTTACTCAGCATGAATGCATATCCCGATTATCAGCTATATTATCAGGGAGATCTTTCATGATAACTATGTCGCTTATAGAAATTCTTCCACCGGGCTTTAGGATTCTGAGTATTTCCTGATATACTCTTCTTTTATTATCAGAAAGATTTATTACACAGTTTGAAATACATACATCTGCATAATTATCTGCTACAGGTAGATTTTCTATTTCACCAAGTCTGAACTCAACATTTCTTATTCGATATTTCTTTGCGATAGATCTTGCCGTACTAAGCATTTCCGGCGTCATATCAACACCAATTACTCGACCTCTTCTACCGACAATAGTTCCAGAAAGAAAACAGTCAAGTCCGGCACCGCTTCCAAGGTCTACAACTATTTCACCTGTTTTTAAATCAGCAGTTTTTACAGGATTTCCACATCCAAGTCCAAGATTTGATTCTTCCGGAATTTTAGACAAGTCCTCTTCAGAATATCCTACACTTGATGAAACTTCTGCAAAAGAGTTTTTATTATTTATTATTGAATTATCAGGATTTTTTAGTATATTACTGTAATCATCTCTAAGTTTTTTATGTAAATCCAATTTACTCCGCTCCTTTAATAAATATTAATATTAAAAAATCCCTGCAGGAGCAGGGATTAATCATATATAAAGCTATATTTTTTCGATTTTTTCTCCTGTTTCTATGTTATAGAAATCTATGTCTATATTAACTTCATCTTCATTGTCTTCATCAGGAAGAATTTCCACAACAGCAACAGAATGAGTTCCATCTTTTGGAATCGAAGTACTTCCAGGGTTTATTATAATCAGGCTTTCATCAAAAGAAAGTTCTTTGACATGAGTATGACCAAGTACGAGAAAATCCGCATTCATTTTCTTTGCATTTTCTATAATTACCTCTTTTGATTCAGTATAACCGTGATTTACAACAAATCTGAATTCATCAATCTGTGCAAGTGCATAAGGAGCCTGGATAGGATGCTCAAGTACCATCTGGTCGACATCAGCTTCACAGTTTCCTTTAGCAAATATTATATTTGCAGTGCTGTTAAGTTTTTCAGTAAGTTCCTTTGGATTATATCCTTCAGGAAGATCATTTCTTGGACCATGATAAAGTATATCTCCTCCATGAAGCAGAAGGTCACAGTCTTTAAGTATTTCCATTGCTTTATCAAAGTAAAGCGAACTACCATGAGTATCGCTAAGTAATCCTATTTTCATATAATACCTCCAAATTATAGGAATTTTTTTGAAACTCTATTCCAGAACTCATAATCTGAAAGTCTAAGAAGTTTCAACTTTATATCAGATGTATATATTTTTATGTCTGATATTTTTTTGTGTCTGTGTTCAATACCATCTATTACTATAAGGATAGAATCTTCAAATCTATATTCGGGAACAAGCCTTATCTCAGTATCTTTAGGTACAATTATGCTTGATGTAAAGCTTCTGTAAGCATTTGTATTTATAGGAGAAAGTGGAGTAAGCTGCATAACTTCAACATTACAGTCGATAATACTTCCTCCGGCAGAATATGAATATGCAGTAGAGCCGGTCTGTGAGCATATTATCATTCCATCACCGCTGAAATTTTCTATCTTTCTGTTATTCACATAAAGTCCGAGATGAACTGTTCTCGACATATCGCCTTTTACACAGATTTCGTTAAGTGCATAAAAATCCCAACAGCTGGATTCTGTACATATCATAGCCTGCAGAGTAGGGACTTCCTGTATTATATAATTTCCGTTTAAATAGCTTTCTATAAAAGCATCTATTTCATCAGGCATTACCTCCGGGAAAAATCCAAGGTGACCTGTATTTATTCCAACAACAGGAATTTCAGGATAATCAAAATCTCTTACAGTTCTAAGAAATGAACCATCTCCTCCGATACATACAATTAGTTCCGTCTCAGGATGAAGTTCGTTAGATACTTCAAAGCCCGCATTTACAAGCTTTCTTTTTAAAAGTTCCTCTGTCTCAATAGATTTTCCTATAGTATTTGAGTTTACTGTTATAAGCCTTTTTTTCATAGATTCACCTCTTCTTATATCAGTATAGCATATCTTTGAATATTTTCTATCTTAATATTTGTATAAATATTAAAAATCTGTAATATCGTGATATAATTAAAGTACATGCTGGGAGGTGGACACTTGTTAAAGATAGAAGGATTAAAAAAGACGTTTGAAAATTTTAAAATAGATAATATAAGTTTTGAGGCAAATCCCGGTGAAATAGTGGTTGTCATAGGTGAAAATGGATCTGGAAAGACGAGTCTTATCAATATGATAATGGGAATGTTTAAAGCTGAAGATGGTGTAATAAGAGTAAATGGTATAACTGAGGATGAGGATCCAATAGGATATAAAAATTCGATAGGTTTTGTCTACGATGAGTTTAATTTTTATCAGAATTTAAAACTTAAAGATTATAAGAAAATAGTATCCATGTTTTATAGAAATTTTGATGATGATAAGTATGAATTTTATTTCAGAAATGCAAGACTGGATCCTGAGGAGAAGATAAAACATCTCTCAAAGGGACAGTGTGAGATGCTTATGATAGCAACAGCGCTTAGTCATCATGCAAATCTTATAATACTCGATGAGCCGGTGGCCGGTCTTGATGAAAATGTAAAACATGCTTTTCTTCAGTCTCTTAAATCATATGTGAAAAAAGAGAATGCAGCGGCTGTAATTTTTACGCACAATATCAACGACCTTGAAGATATATACGATAAAGCTGTATATATGGATAAGGGAAGAATGGTAATAGATATGACAAGAAAAGAAATAATAAGAGAGTTCAGAATTATAAGAACCAGTGAAGATATTATAGAAAGCATAAAAGCAAATGTAATCGGAGTTGAAAGATATAAAAATTACTGTGAAGCTTTGGTAAAAATATCTGGGAATAGTGATGTAAGAGATCTTCTTCACAATGCTGATGTGTATAAAATAAAAAATCCTGATATAAATGATATTATCTATTATTACAGATTGGGGGGAAGAAGAAATGATTAACCTCATCAAGAAGGATATTATAGTATATATAAAATCAGAAAGAATAAAAATGTTTAAATATCTTATAGCATTTTTACTGATGTATCTGTTTTTAAATGATATATCCTATTATGGAATACCTGTTATATTTACATATTTTATAATGATAGGTATTTTTTCTGGTGACAGTGAAAATAAGTCTATAAGATTTATAAGAAGTATGCCTGTAAAATTGGATGAAATAGTGTATTCGAGATATCTTATGTGCATAGGAACGCTTATATCATCTATAATAGTTACAGACCTGGTATGTAATTTCTTATCGAATTATATGTTTAGACCGGTTGTTATGAATGATGTATTTTTTGCTGTGGATATATCTCTTGTAATAATGTCCATTGCACAACTTCTATTTTTTAGATTTGGATATGATTATATAAAAATTGCAGCAGCAGGTATTGGAATAGCTGTATTTGTACTGTATGGTTCTTTTCTTAAGGTTGTAGCTGAAAAAGTATATCTTTTGAATGCGGGAACAACTATACTTAAAACAGGATATTATGAAACTGATACCGTGTTTACACAAATGTTTGAAGGAGTTTCTGCATATATAAATACAACATTTATAAATATGTACAGTATGACAGTACTTGCATTTATAATATATCTTATATCTATGAGAATTTCTATAAAATTTATGAATGGAAATAGATATATTAAATAGATGAAAATTAGGTGAGAGAAAGATGAGTAAGTTTATAAAAATATCTGGATTTATGTTTCTTATAATTGTACTCTTTATAAGTGTTATGCAGCTTTTTCTGGGAAATACAATGGACGTAAGAGACTATGAATCAAAAAATCTGAATGAAGTTGTAGTAAAATTCGATTCTAAAAAGAGTGTAGACCGGGGAGTATGTGTAAGATTTAGAATATATAATAATAGTAGATATCACTATATGCTTGATAGTTCTGTAATGAAGTTTGAAAGTATTGCTCCTGGAAGTGATGATATAAAATCGGATCTTTATCTAAGTATTGATACAGAAAACAGCAGCTGGAATTATAGAAGTTATTCATATGGAATTGCTCCAAAAGATGAAGGATATATGGAGTTTATTATTCCTAAGGGGATTTCTTTTGATAGGAAATATTTTGCACTTGATTCTACAACAGTGGAATACAGAGGAAGTTTTATGGTAGAGGTTCCTTTATTTAAGGGATTCAGAATACCTGTTGAATATAATAGTGGTATATGGAGACCACAGACTATAGAGTAGGGGGAAAAGATATGTCAATTGATAAAGTGAGAGATTATATGAAAAAATTTGGAAGAGAAAATGATATAATAGAGTTTGAAAAATCTAGTGCAACAGTTGAACTGGCAGCAGAAGCTGCAGGTGTAATACCGGCAAGAATAGCAAAAACACTTTCATTTAAAGGTCCTGAAGGGGCAATAATAATAGTTATGGCAGGAGATGCAAAAGTAGATAATAAAAGATATAAAAAAGAATTTGGACTAAAAGCGAAGATGCTTACTGCAGATGAAGCCGTAGAATACACTGGACATATAGTTGGGGGAGTATGTCCTTTTGCAATAGAGAGAGATGATGTGGATGTATATCTTGACGACTCAATGAAGAGATTTGATACTGTATTTCCTGCAGCAGGAAGCAGTAATTCAGCTATAGAGCTTAATTGTGATGAACTTGAAGAGCTTTCATCAAACTTTGTAAAATGGGTGGATGTATGCAAAGGCTGGAGAGAAGATGAAAGCAATAATTAGAAAGGAAAGGTTTTAATTTGTTTAAAAAAGAACAACAGAGATATGATCTGATATCATATACAAGTGATGAGAATATAAAACTAAAGGATTTACTTATAGATAAACTTAATTTTTCTGTAAGATCAATTTCAAAAATGAAAAGAGAAAGAACCGTTACAGTAAATGGAGTATTTAGAAAACCATCTCTTGATGTAAAATCAGGTGAAACCGTAGAAATAAAAATAGATGAGGAAATGTCCTCTTTTGTACCACAGAAGATGGACAATATGGATATTTTATATGATGATTTTGACATTATAATGGTGAATAAACCTCCGTTTATGGTTGTACATCCGACAAAAAGTCATGCAGATATGACAATGGCTAATGGTGTTACAGATTTTGTAATATCAAAGGGAGAAAAAGTTAGAATAAGATTTGTAAATAGACTCGATATGAATACATCAGGACTTGTCATAGTTGCAAAAAATGCTTATGCGCATCATATTATGTCGACTGACATGTCAGAAAATGCAGTTGAAAAAAAATATATAGCTGTTGTAAAAGGTATTATAGAAAATAACCACGGAACAATAAATGCACCGATATACAGACCGACAGATGATTCTATTAAAAGAGTGGTAGATGACAGGGGGCAGGAATCTATAACTCATTATAATGTAATAGAAAGACTTAATGATGCAACTGTAGTTGAACTTAAGCTTGAAACTGGAAGAACTCATCAGATAAGAGTTCATCTGTCTCATATTGGTCATGGAATAATCGGTGATGAACTTTATGGATATGTTGATGAAAAACTTATTAAAAGACAGGCTCTTCATGCCTATAGCCTGAAATTTATGCAACCCAGAACCAGAGAAGAGCTTGAGTTCAAGGCAGAAATACCGGAGGATATGATGTCTCTTATAGAAAAATTAAGATAGAAAAATATGTTTAGAGGTGGATAATTTGATAATACATAAATTTATAGTTCATGTTCTTGATAAGAACAGTGAGGTTCCTATACTTAATGATTTTGAAGGAAAAGTCAATCGGGAAGTAGAAGGATTTTTTCAAAAGATGATAAAAAGAGTAACAAGGGATGACGATTTAAGAAATGCAATATTTAAAAATTATTCTGATAACCTTGTTAGAAAATGCTGTGAACAGATAATATATGATGAAAATACATTTGTTGAAAACTCAAAGGAAATTGCAGCATATATGTTCGATATAATGAAGGTAAACAGCGATATGGAATCATGTGATATGGCGGTATGTTTATATACCGTAAAAGAGGAAAAATATGTTGCTGTAATAAAACTTGATTATAAAAGACTTTATACACATTCAATAGAATTTGTGGATGATAAATTCAATATACAGATTGTATCAAATGAAGTGGGAATGCAGGAAACACAGAGAATAAAGCAGGCTGCACTTATAGGTGCAAATGGTATAAATGACGAATATCATTTCAGAGCTCTTGATAAGGATTCTGAAAAGAGTGGTAATCCATCTAAGTTTATAGGAGAATTTCTTGAAAGTGAAAAAGTAAATGACGACAGATACTCTACAAAAGTATTTAAGACTTCTGCTGATAACTGGATAACAAATGCAATGTCTTCGGATATAAAACAGGCTGAAGATGCAAGAAGTATATTAAATTATACTCTTAAAGAGCAGCAGCAGGTAAATATAGAGGAATTTGCTCAAAGAGCCATAAAAGATGATGAACTTAAAGAGGGATTCATCGAAATGATGGAAGAAAAAGGTATAGATGAATCTTTTAGTATAGATAAAAAATGGATTGAGAAAAAACTCAAAAAAAGAAGTATAAAAACAGATAGTGGATTTGATATAAAGGGAAATCTTACTGATTTTGAAGATCCGATGAAATACAGTATAAAGAAAAATGAAGACGGTACAGTTGATATAATTATAAAAAATGTATCATTTTTTGAAGAAAAGTAAATATATAAACGATCTGATAATATAAAAGGAGCAGAAATTCTGCTCCTTTTTCGTTTTATTATTTATTTTCTTCTATGTATTTGCATATATCTCCTATGCATTTAAAGTTTTCAGCTTCTTCATCCGGAATTTCTATATCAAATTCATCCTCAAGAGCCATTATTATTTCAACAGCATCCAGAGAATCTGCTTCAAGGTCGTCAATAAGTGATGAATCCATAGTTATATCATCCATATCGTCAAGTCCAAGCTGTTCAGCTATTATTTCTTTAATTTTTTCAAACATATTGTTTCCTCCTGCGATAATATTATAACTTTAAGAGTAGTGTAATATATAAAGTGATAAATTTCAATAGTTAATTTGCAATGAAGTTCATATTGATTATAAAAATTTTACAATAAAAGTTTTTAAAAATGAAAATTTATGGTATTATATACTGTATCTTGAATGATGCACGATAGAAATAACGTTTTCTTGTTGGAACTTTGGTATGGATAATGTATAATATTATTAGCCAGAGAGTGAAAATATATGCAGATGAAACTTAAGAATTTAAAGTTGCATATTTGTAATACAAAATATAAAAAGGAGGCCTTTAACATGAAAAACACAGTTACAATAAAAGACGTTGCAAAAAAGGCTGGAGTATCGATATCGACTGTTTCAAGGGTAATAAATGATTCAAAACCTGTAACAGACGAAATAAAGCAGAAAGTACTTCAGGTAATAGAAGAAACAGGATATGTTCCAAACCCTCTTGCCAGAAGCCTTGTAACAAAAAGAAGTCAGCTTATAGGGGTAGTTGTTCCAGAGGTTTCTGACTCTTTTGTAAGTGAAATACTTAATGGTATAGAAGAGATTGCAAGAATGTATGATTATGATATACTTCTTTCAAATACATATTCAGATAAAGAACAGGAAATGAAAAGCATAAATCTTCTTAGAGCAAAACAGATTGAAGGTATGGTAATGATAAGCTGGAACCTTGAAGAAGATCATGTTGATTTTATAAAGAAATGTGGAATACCTACTACATATATAAGTAAAACTGCCAGAGAATTTGATGTTCCTACAGTAAGTGTAAATAATGAATCAGCAACTTATGATATGACTAAACATCTTATAGAAAAAGGGCATAAAAAAATAGCTCTTGTTATGACAAGTCCTGCGGATACTGCACTTGAAATGGAAAGACTTTCAGGATATAAGAGAGCTTTATTAGAAAGTAATATAGAGTATAATGAAAGTCTTATCAGATATGCTGATGTTGATTATGCAAAAGGATATGAAGCTGCAACTTCAATACTTGAAGGAGATATAATACCTGATGCGATATTTGTAACAGGAGATGAAGCTGCTGTAGGTGCAATAAATGCAGCATTTGATAAGGGATATAATGTTCCTGATGATATATCTGTAGCAGGATTCAACGACGTAAAAATAGCAAAAGTTTATAGACCAAAATTAACAACAGTTCATCAGCCTCTTTATGATATGGGAGCAGTTGCCATAAGAATGGTAATAAAAATGATAAAAGGTGAAGAAGTAGAAGAGAAAAAGGTTGAACTTCCGCATAGAATAGAAGACAGAGACAGTGTAAAGAATAGATAGAAGTATGATGTATACATAAAAATATTATATATTAATATGTAAAATAACTTTAAAAAATTTTACAATTGGTATATAATAGATATAAGAAATTCTGGAGCATTCGACAGGGTCTTTCTAAATTCAACCGACAAAGTTAATTCGGGAGTTCGGGTTTATATGAAAGTATGATATAGCTTCTTTTTAAGGAGAAAATCAGAAATGATATAGCAGGACACCCACCTGGGAGTATCTCGGGTATGAATTTACAGTTACCCACGGTGTTCTGGGAATAAAAAGCATTGCTTTTGCAATGCTTTTTATTTTTATATTAATAAATTTAAAATTTCAATAATCATAAGATAAGCTTGTTTACACTCACTAATAAAAATATGATTAAAAAATGTATATAATTTTTATAAAATCTGATATTATATTATAAGGCAATTAATAACTGTTAGGTTGTGATAATGTGGATAAATACTTATTGAATATAGAAAATACAGGTAAAAGTAAATATCTTCAGGTATATAATCATATAAAAAACATGATACAGAATGATATGATAAAAGAAGGAGAAAAGCTTCCACCGATAAGAAATCTTTCAAAAAAACTGGGTATAAATAATACGACAGTTGTAAAAGTATATGAACTTCTTGAAAAAGAAGGATACGTATATAAAATTGTGGGAAGTGGAACCTTTGCGTCAAGAAAGAAGCGGTTATCAATAAGTGAAAAAAATGCCAGTAATACAATTATGTTTGGAAGTGGAAACCCTTCAGGAGATATGTTTCCGGTAAATGAGTTTAAATCTGCTGTCAATATGGCTCTTGAAAAGGAGGGCAGTAGAATTTTTGAGTATGATGACGGAATGGGAAGCATAAATTTAAGGACAAAGTTATTGGAATATCTTGAAGGACTGAATATAAAGACAAAGGTGGATAACATACAAATAATATCCGGAGCTCAGCAGGGAATAGATATAGTATGTAAAGGAATAATAAACTATTCTGATGTTGTATTTGTTGAAGAACCAACATATAGTGGGGCAATCGAAGTTTTTAAAAGCAGAGGTGCCAGAATAATACCGATACCTATGCTGGATGATGGAATAGATATAGGAATTCTGAAACTTAAACTTGAAAAGATAAGACCGAAAATGATTTATGTAATGCCAAATTTTCAGAATCCGACAGGTATATCATATACTGAATATAAAAAGAAAAAACTTATAGAACTTTCAGAGGAGTATGATTTTTATATACTCGAGGACGATTTTATAAGCGATTTTTCATTTAATTCACAGGATAACAGAACAATGAGAAGTTATGACGAATCAGGGAGAGTCATATATATAAAAAGTTTCTCAAAGATTTTTATGCCGGGTCTGAGAATAGGAATGATAGATATACCCTCAGAGCTTATGGATAGAATTCTATGGGCAAAATATTCTACAGATATTTCAACACCGGGCTTAATACAGGAATCTTTATACTATTATATGAATAATTTTAAATGGGATGAACATATGAAGTCTATGGAACATATATATAATGAAAAATATAATACCGCCATGGATAGTATAAATGAGTATTTTCCCGGAAAAATAAAGGTTAGGAAATCTTCTGGTGGAATCAATTTTTTCTGTGAACTTCCCAAAGGGTATTCTTCAAAAGAATTTTCAAGATATCTTAATAATAATGGAATACAGATTATACCGGGATACAATTTTTTTGAGAATATTATTGATGATAGATTTTTTAGAATAAATATAGCAGGAGAAAGTGTTGATAATATTAAAAAGGGTATAAAACTTATAGCAGAGTATTCAGATGAATTTCTAAGATTAAAACCTAATGAAAATATAAAAGAAAGTAATAAAATATTTTATTGATAAAAATACGAAAGGATGAAAAATATGATAGATCAGAAACTTATAAACAGAATAAATGAACTTGCAAAGAAAAATAGAGAAGATGGGCTTACACCAGCAGAAGAAAAGGAAAGAGCAAAACTTAGAAAGATATATCTTGAAGAGTTTAAAAAAGGATTCAGACAGAGACTGGATAGTATAGAAGTGGTATCTCCTGAAGAATATGAAAGAAGAACAGGTAAGAAACCAGGTAAAAGATGTAGTATGTGTGAGGTAAAAGTAGAAGAGAAAATAACAATTGAAAACTAACAAAAAAGTCTAACTGAGATTTCAGTTAGACTTTTTTTATTAATATTATTTAATTACTGCTCTGATTTTTTTGATTTATGAGCTTTAGATTTCTGAGGTGTGTGGCTTATTCCAAAATATTCACAAAGCTCATTAAGAAACTTGTTCTCAAGAGGTGTAAAAGTTTTTTTCTTTGAATATATAAAATAGAATTTACGTAAAAATTCAACATTTTTTATATGATATGCTTTTATTTTTCCACTCTCTATATATTCGGCAGCTGAAATTTCCGAAATAAAAGAAACTCCAAGTCCCATTCTAACCATTTCTTTTATAGATTCATTTGATTCTACATGTGCAAGAATATTCATTTTAGATGTTGAAAAACCATTTTTTTTCAGTGTTTTGAAAATAAGGTCTCTAGTACCTGAACCTTCTTTTCTCATTATAAAATTCATATTATAAAGTTCATCTAGCTCTATTTCTCCATTGTTGTTCTCAATTTCAAGATCATTTGGAGCTATAAGGACAAGTCTATCATCTATAAGGTTCATATATTTTATTTGAGGATTGTTTATTTTTGAACCTACAAGTCCAAAACTTACTCTTTCATTAAGTATTTCTGATATTGCAAACCGTGAATCATAGTGACTTATGCTGAATTTTACATCTGGATATGTTGAAGAAAAATTTTTCATGAACTGTGGAAGAATATAGGTTTCTGGTATTGAACTACAAGCTATGTCTATTAATCCTTCTATTTTTCCCGAATATTCTTTTATATCATAAATAGCTCTTTTGCAGTTATTAAGAATATAAATTGCATGATCATAAAGTATTTTTCCTGACTCTGTAAGAGTTATACTCTTATTACTTCTGTTTACTAAAACAGTTTCAAGTTCATTTTCAAGATTCTGTATATGTGCACTTACTGTAGGCTGTGTAAGAAAAAGTTCTCTTGATGCCTTTGAAAAGCTTTGATGTTTAACAACAGCCACAAATACCTCAAGCTGTTTAAGATCCATATGGAATCCCCCTTACTTAATTATAGATAAAAAATAAAATTTTAATATTCCAATCTATAATATTATATCATGCTTAATGATAAAAAAACTTTTTTAAAAACCGTATAGAAAAAAACTATACTTAAATAATTTCATATAGAAAAAATATAGTTCTAAGATGAATATTAAGCTATACAAGAAAACGATATTATATAAATACTAAAAAATAATAATGAATAATAGAATAATAATTGAAATTATATACAAATAATCACATATAAATTAAAAAATATTGACACGAAAAAAATAAGATGCTAGAATATAATTCGAAAATGAAAATCAATATCAAAAATGGAGGGAAGATGAAAAGAGTTTATATAATATCATTGCTTATATTTATGTCATGGATTTCTCTTTTTACTGGAGTTACAGATATAAGCATATCGGGAATTATATCAGGAAATAACCATGAAACAATGGTAATGACAATAAGTAGAATACCTAGACTTTTAAGTATAATAGCAGCCGGAGCAGGTATGAGTATAGCCGGTCTTATAATGCAGAATATAAGCAGAAATAAATTTGTATCTCCTACAACAGGAGCAACACTTGATTCTGCTCAGCTTGGAATAGTGATAGCTATGATTATTATTCCAGGTGCATCAATTATGGCAAAAGTGTCAGTTGCATTTGTATTTGCAATTATAGGTACAGGACTTTTTATGAGTGTACTTGGTAAAATAAAATTTAAAAATTCTATATTTGTTCCGCTTGTAGGAATAATGGTGGGAAATGTAATCGGCTCTGTAACCAGTATGCTTGGATATAAATATAATCTGAGTCAGAATGTAAGTGCATGGATGCAGGGAGATTTTTCCATGATAATAAAAGGTAACTATGAAATTTTATATATAACCATACCACTTATATTTATAGCATATAAATATGCACATAGATTTACTATCGCAGGTATGGGAGAGGATTTTTCAAAAAATCTTGGTCTAAGTTATAAAAAGACAGTAAATACAGGGCTTGTAATAGTTGCTCTTATAACAGTATGTATTGTAATAACAGCTGGATCAATACCTTATATCGGACTTATAGTTCCAAATATAGTTTCAATGTATAAAGGTGATAACACAAAGAATATAATAATGGATACTGCACTTACGGGGATAATATTTGTTATGGCGTGTGACATAATTGGAAGAATAATAATATATCCTTATGAGATAAGTATAGGTCTTACAGTAGGTGTTCTTGGAAGTATAATATTCCTTTATCTTATAACGAGGAGGTCATCGTATGTATCTTAAAAATACAGTTTCCAGATGTAGCGTAATTCTTTTGTTTGCAGTTGCTGCAATAGTTCTTTATATGTACTATGGAATAGACATGAATCATTTTAATTATGCAATGAGTCTTAGAATACCAAAAGTATTGGCAATAATTATAGGTGGAGTATGTATAGCATCTACAACTGTTATATTTCAGACGATAACTCACAACAGAATCCTGACTCCCGGAGTGCTGGGACTTGATTCAATGTATGTTCTTATTCAGACAGTAATAGTATTTACGCTTGGCTCAACAAGTACACTTATAGTTAACAAAAATATAAATTTTATTATCAACGCGGTGATAATGATAATCGCATCCATGTTGATATATAATATAATGTTTAAAAGAAATAAAAGGGAAATATATTTTGTTGTTCTATCGGGGATGATATTTGGAACGCTGTTTAAAAGTGGAACATCTTTTATGCATATGGTAATTGATCCTAATGAATATCTGGCACTTGAAAGCAGTATGATAGCGGGGCTTAACAATATAAACGTAGATGTAGTACTAATAACTATCGTTCTTCTGGTAGCAATAGTACCGTTTGTATATGATGATATAAAATATCTGGATGTGGTATCTCTTGGAAGAGAAAACGCAATAAATCTGGGTGTTGATTATGACAGAATAGTAAGAAAGATGTTTCTTGTAATAGGTATAATGATATCGATATCGACGGCACTTATAGGACCTCTCACATTTCTTGGTCTTATAGTTTCAAACATAGCCAGAGAAGTGCTAAAGACCTATAGACATGGATATATGATAGCCGGAGCAATATTTATATCGATATGTATGCTCGCTGGAGGACAGTTTATGGTACAGCATATATTTGTATTTGAAACTACACTTGCGACAATACTGAATTTTGTTGGAGGAATATATTTTATATACATACTAATGAAGGAGAAGGCTCTATGATAAAGATTAGAAATTTGACAAAGTCATATAATGGGAAAAAAGTTGTAGATAATGTATCTGTAAATATAGAAAGAGGGAAAATAACTTCTCTTATAGGACCAAATGGAGCAGGTAAAAGTACTGTTTTATCTATGATAACAAGACTTATAAAACCAGACTCTGGAGAAGTAATAATAGATGGAAAGAAGATATCAGAATATGACAGCAATAGTCTTTCTAAAAAAATAGCGATACTTAAACAGTCAAACAATATAGATGTAAAACTTAGAGTAAGAGAACTTGTGGAGTTTGGGAGGTTTCCATACTGCAAGGGAAATTTAGGAAAAGAGGATCACAGACTTGTAGATGAAGCTATAGAATATATGCAGCTTGAAGATATTCAGGATAAATATCTTGATGAGTTAAGTGGTGGGCAGAGACAGAGAGCTTTTATAGCGATGGTGATAGCCCAGGATACAGAATATATACTTCTTGACGAACCGTTAAACAATCTGGATATGTATAATTCATCCAAAATGATGAAAGTGCTTAAAAATCTATGTAGAGATCTGAATAGAACTATTGTTATAGTTCTTCATGATATAAATTTTGCTTCATGTTATTCAGATAACATAGTAGCTTTAAAAAATGGAAAAATTGAAAAGGAGGGTTGTACAGAAAATATAATAGAAAAAGAAACTTTGGATAATATTTATGAAATGGATTTTACTATAAAAAATATAAATGGTAACAGAATATGTGTATATTTCTAATATACAGAGAAAAGAGGTAGATTATGAATAAAAAAGTCGCGGCAATAGCAGCAGTTATAATAATTATAATAGTAGGAGTATTTGCGTATGCTCAGAAATCGGATAATAAACCGTCAACGTCGGAAAATACATCATCTGAAAAAATAAAAATAGTTCACTCTCTTGGAGAAACTGATGTAGCAAAAAATCCTGAAAAAGTTGTGGTATTTGATATACCAACACTTGATACTATGAATGCATTAGGAATAGAGTCAGTAGTAGGAGTCCCAAGCAGTATATATCCGGAAAATCTGAAGAAATATGAAAGTGATGAATATGTAAATGTAGGTACACTTAAAGAAATAAATATGGAGGCGATAAAATCTGCTCAGCCGGATCTTATAATAATAGGAGGAAGACAGGCGGATTACTATGAGGAACTTTCAAAAATAGCACCTACAATATCTATGTCAAAAGACAATACAAAATACTATGAGGATTCAGTGAAAAATATAAAACTTATAGCAGAAATATTCGGTTGTGAAGATGAGGCAAATAAAAAACTTGAAGAAATAGATTCAAAAATAGCTAAGACAAAAGAAAAAGTAAATGGAGCTGAAGCGCTTACACTTATGGTAAATGAAGGAAATCTGAGTGTATACAGTGATAACTCAAGATTTGCACTTGTATATCAGAATCTTGGATTCGTTACAGCGGATGATACTATAGAGGATTCAACTCATGGACAGAATGTATCATTTGAATATCTTGCAAAGGTAAATCCGGAATATATACTTGTTATAGACAGAAATATGGCCACAAGTGGGGAATCTGCTGCAAAAGCGGTGTTGGATAACGATATAGTCAAATCAACTGATGCATATAAAAATGGAAAAATAATATACCTTGATGCGTATACATGGTATATAAACGATGCAGGACTTGATTCTATAAATATAATGATAGATGATATATACTCAAATATAAAATAATCTGTATAATAAAGGAGGTGCTTATGCATCTCTTTTATATTTATAAAAATATTGATATATGTTATAATATCAAATGAATTGTTTAGAGAGGAAAGTGTTGGATATGGTATCTGTCGATGAAGCTGTGGATATTCTTTTGGAAAAAGTTAATATAGAGAGGATAATTGAAGAAAAAAATATCAAGGATATTTATGGTTACATAGTTGCCGAAGATATAGTATCGGATATAAATATACCTCCATTTGACCGTTCGCCATATGATGGATATTGTTTCTGTGCGGATGAAAATAAAAAAAGATACGAGGTTGTCCAGACAATATACGCCGGAGATATAGGAGGTAAAATTGAGTCAGGAGAATGCGCTGCAATAATGACAGGGGCAGCTATTCCTGATGGGGCTGATACCGTTATAAAAAAAGAAGATGTAAAATATATCGACGGATTTATAGAGTTTGAGTGTGATATAAAAAAAGGACAGAATATAGTTTTATGTGGTGAGGATGTCTCAAAAGGAGAAAAAATTCTTGCAAAAGGAGATATTGTGGATTCGGGAAGTATAGGAGTCCTTGCCTATGCGGGAATAGAAAAGATAAAAGTTTTCAAAAGACTATCTGCAACTATAATAAATACTGGAAGTGAAGTTATTAATCCAGGAAATAAATACGAAAATGGGAAGATATATAATGCCGGAGGATACATACTTTATTCAAAACTGAAATCATACAGGGCAGATGTATCTGATATTGTACTATGTGAGGACGATATAGAAAAAATATCCGACACTATAGAAAAAAACATGATTTCATCAGATATAGTTATAACAACAGGTGGAGTTTCTGTAGGGGATAAGGATTTTATGCCTGAGGTTATAGAAAAGACAGGAGCGAAAATTATATTCAGAAACGTAGATATAAGACCGGGGGGACTTTGTATCGCTGCTGTAAAAAACAATAAACTTATAATGTGTCTTTCAGGAAATCCAACGGCAGCGGTTTCTGTATTTGACAGTGTAATCTCTGAATTTCTGAATGTGACTTCAGGAAAAGGGAAAAAGAAAAAAACACAGGCGATATTCAAAGGAAGATTTGATAAAAATTCAAAAAGAGATAGATATATAAATGGATATGCATATATTGATGATACGAAATTATATGTAAGAGCAAATGATGATTGTTCAAGAAAAGCCAGGATGTTTTCAGGAATAAAAAGTAATTGTACTATAAGAATAAAATCGGGGACAAAGCCAGTAGATGGAGATATTGTAGATATAATTCCGTTCCCTGAATTTATATAGACTATGAGGTAGTTTATGAAAAAAATACAAAGAATAATATCTGTAAGCGGATATTCAAACTCAGGAAAGACGACACTTATATCTGAAATTATAAGAGAACTAAAAAACAGGAATTTAAAAGTAGGTTTAATAAAACATTCACATCATGAAATTGAGACAGGCGATGAGAAAAAAGATACCGGCAGACAGAGAAAATCCGGTGCAGAAATTACATGTGCTTTCACAGAAAATAAAGCATCTATCTGTATAGAAAAAAATATAGTTGAATATTTTGCGGATATACTGAACCTTTATAAAAACATGGATATTGTAATCATAGAAGGAATGAGTAAATCAAAATTCAGAGGAATAGAAGTATTATCGTATGAGAACTTTATCAAAAGAAATATCAGAAAAGCTGTAGAACCGGAAATTTATTACATTGTGTGTGATAAGTATATAAATACAAATGATATAAAAGAAAAGAATGTAATTCTGTCTTCTGATTATGATAATATAGCGAAAGTATGCGATATTATAGAATGTGGAATAATAAGTGGATTTTATGATATAGATACAGAGAAGATAAAAGAATATATTTAAATAGGAGGAGTTTATGATAAGAAAATTTTTACCATATTATAAACCGTACAAAAAGCTGTTTATAATAGACATGATATGCGCATTTGCAGCATCTATGTGTGATCTTATATATCCTATAATAACGAGAACAATAATGGATGATGTTGTGCCGAACAGAAAATTCAGTATGCTTATTACATTTGCGGTAGTACTGGTTGTAATATTTATAATGAAAGCTGGATTTAACTATTTTATGCAGTATTGGGGGCATGTTGTAGGTGTAAGGATGCAGGCCGACATGAGAGATGATGTTTTCAGACATCTTCAGAAACTGCCTAATACATATTTTGATGAAAATAAATCCGGTGTTACTATGTCGAGAATAGTAAATGACCTGATGGATATAACAGAGCTTGCCCATCATGGTCCTGAGGACCTTTTCATATCTCTTGTAACTCTTGCAGGAGCATTTATTATTCTTATAGGAATCGATATACCGCTTACTCTTATGATATTTGCCATACTTCCAATAGCTACATGGTATATGATAAGAAAAAAAGAAAAACTTGGCGAAACATCTATGGATTCAAGGGTAAAAGTCGGTGAAGTAAATGCAACTCTTGAAAATAGTATAGCAGGTATGAGAGTAACAAAATCATTCTGTACAGAAAAACAGGAACTTGAAAAATTTGACAAAAGTAATAATATATTCAGAACAGCAAGAGAAGGATTCTATAAGGCTATGGCTGAATATTACTCAGGAATGAACTTCTTTACTGATATGCTTGAATGGGTAGCTGTTATAGCCGGTGGATATTATGCGTATTTAGGTACTATAACTCTTGGAGATTTTGCCGCATATATACTTTATGTAAAGATGTTTACTCAACCGATAAAGAAACTTATAAACTTTACAGAGCAGTACCAGAGCGGTATGACAGGATTTGTGAGATTCAGAGAGATAATGGATCAGGAAGTTCAGAAGGAATCTGATAATGCGTATGACCTTGAAAATGTACAGGGAAATATAGATATAGATAATATTTCATTTAAATACGAAGATAATTCAAAGGTTATAAATAATCTTTCGCTTAGCATAGAGAAAGGAAAAACAGTAGCACTTGTAGGTCCTTCAGGTGGAGGAAAAACGACTTTATGCAGTCTGATACCGAGATTCTATGAGATAGATAATGGAGATATAAGAATAGATGGTCACAGTATAAATGATGTAACTCTGAAATCGCTTAGAAAGAATATAGGTGTTGTTCAACAGGACGTATTCCTGTTTACAGGAACAATAAGAGATAATATAATGTGCGGTAATCCGGATGCAAGTGAGGAAGAAATGATAGATGCAGCTAAAAAAGCCAGAATACATGATTTTGTTATGACTCTTCCGGAAGGTTATGATACTTATATCGGTGAAAGAGGAGTAAAACTTTCAGGTGGGCAGAAGCAGAGAATATCGATATCTAGAATATTCCTTAAAAATCCTCCGATAATAATACTTGATGAGGCTACATCGGCACTTGATAATGTTACAGAAAGAGAGATACAGGAGTCTCTTGACGAACTCAGCAAAGATAGAACAAATCTTGTAGTTGCGCACAGACTTTCAACTATAAAAAATGCAGATGAAATAATAGTAATAACAGACGGAAAAATTGCAGAGAGAGGAACTCATGATAAGCTTATAGAGCTAGGGGGAGTTTATGCAGGTCTTCATAGTAAATAATGTGAAATATAAAAATGAATAAAAATAATCATAATATTAAAAATTCACATTACTTTTAAATTAGGTTAATAATAAATTCACACAAAGAGTGTATTATTAAAGCATAGAAAGATTAGCTTTTTCTTAAGAACATAATATAATTACCCTATTAATCTGGCAGCAGTTCTCCCTCACATCCTCGATATTCTGCTGTCAGGTGAAAAAAATCCCGAAAGGGATTTTTTTTTGCTCTGAATAGGGTATATAAATAAAACGCAATAAAAAAACTCTATCGCATAAATACGATAGAGTGAAGTGCCGCTGATGGGACTCGAACCCATATGGTTGCCCGCACGATTTTGAGTCGTGTGCGTCTGCCAGTTCCGCCACAGCGGCTGAATACATAAAATATTATAACAATTAAACATGATATTATCAACCAAAAGTTTGATATATACATAAAAATGAGAATATATTGTAACACTTTAGCACTAAAAAAATCATCTCTATTGTGATAATATAGTATGAGTAGGAATTTTATAAATAAATTTAAAACAGGAGTGATATTGATTGGATAAAAGACTTATTATAATAGATGGAAACTCAATAATAAACAGAGCATTTTATGCGCTTCCTCAGACTATGGACAACAAGGAAGGACTTCATACAAATGCGATATATGGATTTACAACAATGCTTTTCAAGATGATAGAGCTTTATAAACCGACACATATAAGTGTGGCATTTGATAGAAAAGCTCCTACATTCAGACATAAGGCGTATGATGAATATAAAGCAGGAAGAAAAAAAATGCCATCGGAACTTTTTGAGCAGCTTCAGCCACTGAAAGAGCTTCTTGATGCTTTTGATATAAAGAGATTTGAGATAGACGGATATGAGGCAGATGATATAATCGGAACGATATCAAAGTCTGCAGAAGAACAGGGGTATAAAGTATTTATAGTTACTGGGGATAAGGATGCAATCCAGCTTGCATCTGAAAATACAACAACCCTGATCACTAAAAAAGGTGTAGGAGAGGTTGAAGAATACGATTATAATGGTGTAATTGAAAGATACGGTATAACTCCAAGTCAGTTTATAGATCTTAAGGGGCTTATGGGAGATAAATCAGACAATATACCTGGAGTAAGTGGACTTGGAGAGAAAACAGGGTTAAAACTTTTAAAAGAATATAACGATATAGATGGTGTAATAGCAAATGTAGATAATATAAAAGGAGCTATGCACAAAAAAATATCTGAAAATATAGATATAATAATAAAAAGTAAGATGCTTGCTACGATAGTAAGAGATGTACCTATTGAATTTGATGTAGATAGTATGGAGTTTGGACATTTTAATAGAGAAGATGTTATAGAGCAGTTCAGATTTCTAAAATTTACAAGTCTTACAAAAAGACTTTCTGAGATAGCTTCATCGAATTCAGATGAAAATGAAGTAGAAAAACAGACTTTCGAGATAATATACGATGCCGATATAGAAGAAATAGAAAAAAAATCATCAGAAGCAGGGAAAGTTTATATAAAATCTGTATCTGATGGGGGAAACATACTGGAAAAGAATATAATATGCGTATATTTAAGTACAGATGGAGAAAAAATATATAGAATAGAAGATGAAAATGTATCTAAACTTAAAAATATACTTGAAAACGAAAATATACTTAAATACGGATATAATTTAAAAGAAGACTTTACTGCATTTATGCCGTATGAAATAGATATGGATGGAATACATTTTGATATAGCTGTAGCTGAGTATCTGATAGATTCCACATCGTCTACTTCATATGAGTGCAGTGATATAGCTATGAAGTATCTTATGAGAGACATAAAATCAAAAGAAGAGCTTCTTGGAAAAGGAGCAAAGGCTAAAAAATATAAAGATATCGAAAAGGACGCATTATCTTCATATATAGGAGATATAATAAATACCGTAAAAGATGTTGTTCCTGAAATGAAAAAACAAATAAAAGAAACAGAAATAGAGAACCTGTTTGAAAATGTGGAAATGCCACTTGTGAAAGTGCTTGGAAATATGGAATACAAAGGTATAAAAGCTGATAGAGAGATGCTTTCTGAACTTGGAGATGAATTCAGAAAAATAATAGAAACTCTTGAATCAGAAATATATTCTCTTGCAGGTGAAGAATTTAATATAAACTCTCCAAAACAGCTTGGAGTTATATTGTTTGAAAAACTTGAACTTCCTGTAATAAAGAAAACAAAAACAGGATATTCCACAAATGCTGAGGTTCTCGAAAAACTTAGGGATAAACATCCTATAATAGACAAAATAACTGAATACAGACAGATAGTAAAACTTAATTCTACATATGTAGAGGGACTTTCTGCTCTTATAAATCCGATAGATGGAAGAATACATTCCACATTTAATCAGACAATAACTACTACCGGCAGAATTTCATCTACAGAGCCGAATCTTCAGAATATACCTGTAAGAATGGAGATAGGAAGAAGACTGAGAGCTGTATTTATATCAGATGAGAATATGAGACTTGTGGATGCGGACTACTCACAGGTAGAGCTTAGGGTACTTGCACATATGAGTGGAGATGAACATATGATAGAGGCATTTGCACATGGAGAGGATATACATAGGAAAACTGCATCGCAGGTATTCGGAGTAGATATTGAAGATGTTACACCAGAGCTCAGAAGTGCTGCAAAAGCTGTAAACTTTGGTATAATATATGGAAAAACAGATTTTGGTCTATCTGAGGATTTAAAAATACCTGTTACACAGGCAAAGCAGTATATAGAAAGTTATTTTGCAAAATATGATAAGATAAAGGATTTTATGGACAACGTAATAGATACTGCTGAAAAAGATGGATATTCAAAGACAATGTTTAATAGAAGAAGATATATACCTGAAATAAAATCAGGAAATTTTATGGAGAGAAACAGAGGAAAAAGGGCCGCAATGAATGCACCTATTCAGGGAAGTGCGGCGGATATTATAAAAATAGCAATGGTAAATGTATTCAATAGACTTAAGAAAGAAAATCTTAAATCAGAGCTTATCCTTCAGGTGCACGACGAACTTATAGTTGAATCTTATGAAAACGAACTTGAACAGGTTAAATCCATTGTGAAAGAGGAAATGGAAAATGCAGTTGATATGAAGGTTCATCTTGATGTAGACCTGAATGTAGGAATGTCATGGTATGAAACTAAGTAGGTGAAATAAATGAAAATAATAGGTCTTACAGGTAGCATAGGCTGTGGAAAAAGCAGTCTTTCGGATATATTCAGGAAACATGGAATATGTATTATAGATGCAGATATAAAGGGAAGAGAAGTTTATGAAAATAAGGAAGTCCTTGAAAATCTGTATAAAGAATTCGGGGAAGAAATAAAGAGTAGTGACGGTAGACCAGATAGAAAACTGCTTGGAAAAATTGTATTTTCAGATGAAAAAAAACTTGAAAAATTAAATGATATAACTCATCCGGCTATAAGACAAATGATAGAAGATGATATCAAAGCAGCCGAAAATAAAGGTGAAAAAGCAGTTGTAATAGATGCGGCACTTCTTATTGAAGCTGGATATACGTCAATATGTGATATAATAATAGTTGTGACATGTGATGAAGGCACTCAGATAGAAAGAGTCATGAGAAGAGATAACTGTACAAAAGAAACTGCAGTATCAAAGATAAAGTCTCAGATGTCACAAACTGAAAAGAAAAAGTATGCTGATTATGTAATTGATAATTCAGGTACTATAAAAGAGCTTGAAAATCAGGCTGAAATGTTTATAGAAAAATTTGAGGTCGATTATTTTGGGAAATAAGAAAAAACTGATAATAGGGAGCATACTCACTTTTATATTGATTATCTCCTATTTGCTGGGGAGTGGATGGCTTGAAAAATTCATATATCCACTTAAGTACAGTGAGTATGTTGAAAAATATGCTGAGGAATATAATATAGATAAATACCTTGTCTATAGTGTCATAAAAGCTGAAAGTAAATTCAGGGCTGATGCAGAATCACATAAGGGAGCCAAAGGACTGATGCAGATAGGTGATACTACAGCAAAATGGGCAGAAACAGAAATAGGTATAGACAGTACAAAGATGTTTGAACCGGAGACTAACATAAGAACAGGCTGCTGGTATTTGCAGCGATTATATAAAGAATTTGGAAATAGAGATCTTGTTATTGCTGCATATAATGGTGGATCTGGAAATGTCAGAAAATGGCTTGAAACTCATGAATATAGTAGAGATGGAGAAAGACTTCATAATATGCCTTTCAAAGAAACTCAGAACTATGTTGATAAAGTAAATAAAAATTATGAAAAGTATAAGGAAATATATGATAGAAGGTAGGTAGAAATATGAAGATAGCTAAATTTACGGCTTTATTTCTTGCAATGTCGCTGATTCTATCTGGATGTTCTGCTACAGATAAAAGTGATAGTGAAAAAAAAGAAAGCAGTAAAATATACTCTGAAAATATAGCTCTTGCTATGCAGGAACCTAAAACTTTGAATCCTATAACGAATACAGATGAAGGAGTTTTAAATGTATTGAATCTTGTTTATGATGGATTGTTTGAAATAAACAAAAACTATAATGCAATACCTAAACTTGTAGAAGAAAGCAGTATGTCATCTGATGGCAAGAGTATGACAATAAAACTAAAGGATGCAAAATGGCATGATGGAACACCTGTAACTTCTGAAGATGTTTCATTTACAGTATCTATGATAAAATCAAATGCTTCAAGCCCATATAATTATATGGCAAAAAACATAAGCAGTGTAAATGTCATAGATTCTAAAAATCTTACTGTAAATTTCAATAAGAAAAATGCTTTTGCAGAGGAAAATCTTACATTTCCTATAGTCAGTAAAAATCAGCTTTCTGGAAAAGATATAAATTCAGTAGCGGCAAATAAAATAGGAAATGGAATATATAAAATAAAAAGTTATAATGTAAGAACCGGTATGCAGCTTGAAGTAAATAAAGAATATTATGGTGAAATACCAAAGGATATTAAAAATGTATATGTAAGTATAGTTCCGGATTCCGAGGCAGTTGTTTCTATGGTTGAAGCTCTTGAAAGTGATATGGTAAAGGTTGATATAAATGATCTGAGTAGATTTGAAAACAGTCAGTTTACCATAAGAAAGTATCAGGGCAGAGATTATGAATGTCTTCTTATGAATCAGTCAAATCAGCTTATGTCAAATGTGTATTTCAGACAGGCAATAAGTTATGCAATAGATAGGGATAATATACTTAGTGCCGGCTATATGGGAGATATAACATCTGTAAATATACCGATAAATTCGACATCTAATTATTACGATTCGAGTGTAAAACCTATTGGTTATGATAAAAATAAAGTAAGTGAACTGATAGGAAAAATAAAAATAGAAAGTAAGGAAAACATAAAAGAAACTGATGTAAATGCATCAAATAAACCGAATAATAACACAGGAACATCTTCGGGAACATCATCTGGAAGCAATGGAAATTCTTCTTCACAGAATAATGGAGGTTCGTCATCCGGAGAATCTGAAAAACCTTCTACATCACCTGAAACAGGGGGAGAAGAAAATTCAGGTGGAGAATCATCAGGTTCAGAAACACCATCTGAACCATCAGGTGGAGAGTCATCAGGAGCAGAAGCTCAGTCGAGAACGTCTGTATATGCGAAAGAGGTAGTGCAAAGAACAGAACCTTCTAAAGAAGAGACAAAAGATACAACTGATGCAGAAAAAAATAACTCAGAAGCTTCAAATACAGAAAATAATGGATCAACAGATAAAAATAATTCAAATACAAAAGAAAAGGAAAAAGCAAAGGAGCCAACATACTATACTGAAGCACAATTGAAATCTATAATTTCATCAAATCCTCTTAAAATAATAGTAAATAGAGAAGATAGTAGAAGAGTAAAAAGTGCAAATCTTATAGTAGAAGATTTAAAGGCAGTAGGAATAAAAGCTGAGGTTGTTCTTCTTGATGCATCAGGTATGCAAAAGGCTCTGACAAATAAATCATATGACATGGCTCTGACAGGATGGCAGCTTTCAAGTATACCGGATATAACTGAGATAATGAAAAATATGGTTCCATCTGATTCAAAGTTAAACTCATATCTAGCTGAAATAGAGAATGCATCTACAGAGGATGAGATAAGAAATATATATTCGAAAATAGAAAAATATTGTATAGATAACGCCTTGTTTATAAGTATAGGTGTCAAAGATAACTATATGGTAACTAACAACAGATTTAAGATGAATATGTATCTTAATGATTTTGATCAATATAGAGGGATAGAAAACTTTATAATGAAATAGATAAAAATACCCACAAAATGTTTAATATAGATATTTTGTGGGTATTTAATATATAATATTGTAAAATTTCTAAAAACTATATGAAAAAGTTACAAAATGTAATAATATAATATTAAGTATAAATATAATAAAAATCTATATTAAGGAATTATAAATATAAAAAATAAAGGAAAGTGGGCGTGTTGAAGATGAAAAAATCTATAGCAGCATTAGGTATAAGTGCAGTGGCTTTTACTATGGCATTGGCGGATGCTGATGCAGCTGAGAATGCTACAGTTACTGCAGAAGCTTTGAATATGAGAAGTGGAGCCGGAATAACATTTGATAAAACAGGAACAGTATACAAGGGTGAATCAGTAAGTATAATAGAAAGACAGAACGGTTGGGTAAAGATAAGTACTTCATCAGGAAAAACAGGATGGGTAAGTGAACAGTATCTAAGTACATCTCAAGCAGAAGTTTCACAGACATCTTTAGCATCAGCAAAGTCTACCTCAGGAAGTATAGCATATGTTTCTGTGGCATCATCTCTTAATGTAAGAAGCACAGATTCGATATCAGGAAGTATAATAGCCAAGATATCAAATAATACGAAAGTACAGGTTATAAATGTAAAAGATAATGGATGGACAAATATAAAGCTTGCAAATGGGCAGACTGGATGGGTAAGCAGTACATATCTTAAAAAGACCATAAACAACAATGCGTCTTCATCATCAGGAGAGACATCTGGCAGTTCATCCGAGTCTGCAGTATCTGTATCAGGACAGGCGAAAGTAACAGCATCGTCTCTTAATATAAGAAAAGGACCTGGAACAAATTATGCGGTTATAAAATCAGTAGCAAAGAATACAATGGTATCTCTTCAAAAGAAATCAGGAAGCTGGTACAGTATAAAACTTTCAGATGGAACAACAGGATGGGCAAGTAGCCAATATCTATCTTTGAGTTCAGGGACTGGAAGTTCTTCCGGAACAGATTCTAATAGTACGAACACAGGAAGTTCGACATCGGTATCAGGAAAACTTAAAGTTACGGCTTCGACTGGACTTAATGTAAGAAAAGGACCTGGGACAAATTACTCTGTGGTATCATCTGTTGCTGGTGGAAGTATTGTTGATGCTGTAGAAAAATCAGGAAGCTGGTATAAGATTAAACTTTCCAATGGAACAACAGGATGGGTAAGCGGACAGTATGTAACATCTTATTCAGGGGAAAGTTCATCTTCAGGAGGAAACTCATCTTCTACAAGTGTATCAGGAAGATTAAAAGTAAATACAACTAGTGGACTTAACGTAAGAAAAGGACCTGGGACAGAGTACGCCGTAGTAGCATCTTTATCAGGTGGCAGTGTTGTTGAGTCTTTAGAAAAATCAGGAAGCTGGTACAAGGTTAAACTTTTAAACGGAACAACAGGATGGGTAAGTGGACAGTATGTAAGTTCAACTAATGAATCTGTATCTGAAGGTGGAACAGTTTCAGGAAACACATCAGGCTCTATGGGAAGTGGAGTAAGTTCTTCAAAAGGTGAGGCCGTAGTAGATTATGCGTATACTTTACTTGGAACTCCATATCAATGGGGAGGAAATGGTCCTGATAAGTTTGATTGCTCAGGATATACAAAATGGGTATACAGTAAAGCTGCAGGTGTAAGTATACCTAGAGTATCAAGAGATCAGGCTACTGCTGGAAAAGCTGTGGCAAAAGGAGATTATCAGAAGGGTGACCTTTTATATTTTGATACAAGTGGAAATGGTTCTGTAAGCCATGTCGGTATATATGTGGGTGGAGATAAATTCATACATTGCAGTGGAACACAGACAAAACCTGGTTCTGTAAAGGTAAGCTCGCTTACAGGATACTATGGAAACGCACTTCTTGGAGCAAGAAGAATTGTATAAAAAAGAAGGAGAGGAATCTCCTTCTTTTTTTTATGCATAGTAATCCTAGATTCTAAAGGAGAATTATATATATTTTTATTTAATGGAAATAAGGATAATTTGTATATATAACTGGATTGAATTCAATAGAATAATAAAAAATTGATTAAAAGTCTATAAATATTTGATAATAGTATAAGTTTATTCTATAATAATATAGTTAGGAAAATATAAATTTGCCTGTATTGTTTTACATAATCTAAAATTGTTTCTGAAGTAACGAAAAAAATCGTTATCTTAAAATAATAAAAATCAGAAAATAAAGAATGTGATATACAAAATATCATATGTCAATAATCTTTATAAAATCATTGATTTTCTAAGGGGTTTCAATTGAATTTTAAATTGTTGATTATGCTTGAAACAAAAAGCGCGGATATTTTTTTAACAATTCTTAAGTATTTTTATTATATATAGTATACTAATATATGATAGAAAAATGTTTAGTTATAGATAGGGGGTAAAAGAATGAAACTCTTAACTTTTAAGGGAGGTACACATCCTCCACATGGAAAAGAGTACTCTGACAAAAAACCAATAGAGAGAGCAGAGGCTCCTAAAGTGGTTTATATACCTCTTCAGCAGCATATAGGTGCTCCTGCAAAACCTATAGTTGAAGTTGGTGACGAGGTTAAACTTGGGCAGAAGATAGCTGAAGCTGGCGGATTTGTATCTGCAAATATACATTCTTCTGTTTCAGGAAAAGTCATAGCTATTGAACCACATGAGATTCCAAACGGAAGAGGAATGTGTGTCGTTATAGAAAATGATTTTAAAGAAGAACTTCATGAAAGTGTAAAACCTCATGGAAAAGTGGAAGACCTTTCAAAAGAGGAAATAGTAGAGATAATTAAAGAGGCAGGTATAGTTGGTATGGGTGGTGCAACATTCCCTACTCATGTAAAAGTATGTCCTCCTCCAGGTTCAAATGCCGAGTTTGTTATATTAAACGGAGCAGAGTGTGAGCCTTATCTTACAGCAGACCACAGACTTATGCTTGAACAGCCAGAAAAGGTTGTTACAGGTTGTAGAGCTCTTATGAAAGTGCTTGATGTTAAAAAAGGATTCATAGGAATCGAAGAAAACAAGCCGGATGCAATAGAAGCAGTGAGAAAAACTGCAGAGCCATATCCGGAAATAGAAGTTGTAACTTTAAAGGTAAAATACCCACAGGGAGCTGAAAAACAGCTTATATATGCATGTACAGGAAGAGAGGTTCCATCAGGAGGACTTCCAATAGCAGCTGGAGCAGTTGTTGACAACGTTGGAACAGCAGCAGCTATAGCAGATGCTATAACAACTGGTATGCCTCTTGTAGAGAGAATAACTACAGTTACTGGACCATGTATAGCCGAACCTAAAAACCTTATTACCAAAATAGGTACAAGAGTAAATGAAATAATAGATCAGTGCGGCGGATACAAAGAAGGAACTAATCTTGGTAAAGTAATAATGGGTGGACCTATGATGGGATTCACACAGTGGCACACAGAAATATCTACAAACAAAGGTTCTTCAGGTATATTACTTCTTACTGAAGAGGAGTCAAGAACACCTGAAATGCAGAACTGTATAAGATGCGGAAGATGTACAGATGTATGTCCATCATTCCTTCAGCCGTTATTAATAAGCGCCTATTCAATGAGAAATGATTTTGATGCAGCTGAAGAACAGAATGCTATGGACTGTATAGAATGCGGTTCATGTTCATTCATATGTCCGGCAAGAAGACCTCTTGTTCAGACTATAAGAACAGCAAAAAGAGAAATCGGAGCAAAAAGAAGAAGGGAACAGGCAGCTCAGAAGAAATAAGAAATGTTAGGGGGAAAAAAAATGGAAAACAAGCTGATAGTATCATCTTCTCCTCATGTCAGAAGTAATGAAGATACGTCATATATAATGAAACAGGTCATAATAGCATTAATTCCAGCTGCTTTAGCAGGATTATTCTATTTTAGACTTAATGCATTAAGTGCAATGTTCTTCTGTATACTAGGTACAGTTGGTTCAGAACACTTATTCTGCAAAATAACTAAAAAGAAAAGTACAGTAGGTGATTTTTCTGCAGTAGTTACAGGATTATTACTTGCTTTCAACGTTCCAGCATCACTTCCTTGGTGGATGTGTCTTTTAGGTGGAATATTTGCAATAGTTGTAGTAAAAATGGTATTTGGTGGTATAGGATGCAACTTTGTCAACCCTGCACTTGCTGCAAGAGCATTCCTTCTTGCTTCATTCCCTGTTGCAATGACAGCATGGACAAAGACTGGTGTTAACTGGGTATCATCATCAAATCTTGATTCAGTATCAACTGCAACACCACTTAGCTATATGAAGGCTGGTTCAGCAGGACTTTCTGATCTTGCAGCCAACCACATAACACTTTCAGATATGTTCCTTGGAAATATAGGTGGATGTATAGGTGAGACTTGTGCATTACTTCTTATATTAGGTGGAGTATATCTTATATACAAAGGAATAATAAGTTATATAATGCCTGTATGCTATATAGCAACTGTATTTGTACTTACATTCCTTCTTGGAGGATTTAACTTACAGTTTGCAGTATATCAGATACTTGCAGGTGGTGTAATGCTTGGTGGATTCTTTATGCTTACAGATTACGCTACATCTCCTATGACTCATAAAGGTCAGGTAATATATGCGGTAATAGCCGGAGTAATAACTTCAGTTATAAGATTATATGGAGGATATCCAGAAGGTGTATCTTACTCTATATTACTTGTAAACTGCTTAGCTCCATTAATAGACAAATTTGTTAAGAACAGAGTATTCGGGAAGGAGGCAAAATAATGAACAGCATGGTTAAAGTTGGTGGAACATTACTTATAATATGTGCAGTGGCTTCATTTCTTCTTGCCGGAACAAACAAAATAACAGCTCCTGTAATAGAGCAGAGAAATATACGGGCAAACAATGAATTAAGACAGGCTGTACTTCCTGATGCAACTGATTTCAAACAGGTGGATGCATCTCAGTTCAGTGGTGCTGGTGATGGGCTTGTAGTTGAGGCTTATGAAGGTCTTAACGGATCAGAAACAGTTGGATATACATTCAAAGCTACACCAAGTGGATACGGTGGAGCTATAGAGGTTATAGTAGGTATATCTCTTGATGGAACAATAACAGGTGTTGATATCGGTAACATGTCAGAAACTGCAGGTCTTGGTGCAAAAGCATCTGAAGATGCATTCAAAGGACAGTATGCAGGAAAAGCAATAGCTACACCTCTTGAAGTATCAAAAGGAAGCGTATCAGCAGACAATCAGATACTTGCAATATCAGGTGCTACAATAACTTCAACAGCAGTTACAAACGGTGTAAATGCTGCAATAGATGTATTCAATACATTAAATAAATAATCGGGAGGGTTTAGGATATGAATTTAGCTAAAGTATTTAAAAATGGGCTAATCGACGAGAACCCAACATTTGTACAGGTTATAGGTATGTGTCCAACTCTTGCCGTTACAACATCTGCTATAAACGGTATGGGTATGGGACTTTCTACAGCAGTAGTTCTTACATGTTCAAATATAGTTATATCTCTTCTTAGAAAAGTTATACCAGACAAAGTAAGAATACCTTCATTCATAGTTGTCATAGCTACATTCGTTACAATTGTTGGTATGTTATTAAAAGCTTATATACCAGTGCTTGACCAGGCGCTTGGATTATATATACCACTTATAGTTGTTAACTGTATAATACTTGCTCGTGCTGAGAGTTTTGCAAGCCAGAACGGACCTGCAGCATCTGCAGCAGACGGACTTGGAAACGGTATAGGATTTACAGTAGCACTTACAGTAATAGGTGCAGTAAGAGAATTACTAGGAAATGGAAGTTTATTCGGATTAAGTTTATTTGGAGCACATTTCACTCCAATATTAATATTCATATTACCTCCGGGAGCATTCCTTACTCTAGGATTCCTATTTGCAGGATTCAATAAATTAAGAAGTAAAAAGGCATAGTGGGGGTGTTGATAGATGAATTTAATACTTTTATTCTTAAGTATAGTTCTAGTAAACAACGTTATAACATCTCAGTTCCTTGGAATATGTCCATTCCTTGGAGTTTCTAAAAAAGTTGACACATCTGTAGGTATGGGTGTTGCGGTTACATTCGTTCTTACACTTGCATCAGTTATAACGTATTTTGTACAGATGATATTAGTAAAAACAGGAACTGAATATCTTCAGACTATAGCATTTATACTTGTTATAGCATCTATAGTTCAGTTCGTTGAAATGGTTATAAAGAAAGTGAGTCCATCTCTATATCAGGCTCTAGGGGTTTTCCTTCCTCTTATAACGACTAACTGTGCCGTTTTAGGTATAGCAATAGTTAATATAGACAAAGGATACAATCTTATAGAAACTATAATAAATGGTTTCGGAGCTGGAGCAGGATTTACTCTTGCAATAGTAATATTCGCCGGAATAAGAGAAAGACTTGAACTTTCAGATATACCGGAAGCTTTTAAAGGTTTCCCTATAACATTAATATCTGCAGGTCTTATGTCTATCGCTTTCTTAGGATTCACAGGACTTATCAAGTTATAAAAAATAGGGGGGCGAAGAAAAGTGGAAATATTAACAGCGGTAATACTTTTAGGAGCTATGGGTCTTATATTCGGAGTTATCCTTGATTTTGCATCAAAGAAGTTCGCAGTTGAAGTAGACCCTAGAGAGGATGAAATACTTGGAGTTCTTCCTGGAGCAAACTGTGGTGGATGTGGATACCCAGGATGTGGAGGATGTGCAGCTGCAATAGTAAAAGGTGAAGCACCTATAAGTGCATGTCCAGTAGGAGGAGCAGCAGTAACTGAAAAAATAGCTGCTATCATGGGTGTTGAAGCATCTTCAGGAGAAAGAATGGTAGCTCATGTAATATGTAAAGGAACTTGCGACAAAGCAAAAGATAAATATGAATACGATGGTGTTCAGGATTGTAGAGCAGCTTCTGTACTAAACGGTGGAGCAAAAGCATGTGCACAGGGATGTCTTGGACTTGGAACTTGTGTTTCTGTATGTGCATTCGACGCTATACATATAGTTGATGGTGTAGCAGTTGTAGACGAGGAAAAATGTGTAAACTGTGGAAAATGTAGAGAAGTTTGTCCAAAAGCTCTTATAACAGAAAAACCTGCTTCTCAGGAAATAATAGTTGACTGTAACAACACTCAGAGAGGTAAAGTTGTTAAGGACAACTGTAGTGCAGGTTGTATAGGATGCGGAATATGTGAGAAAAACTGTAAGTTCGATGCTATACATGTCGAAAATAATGTTGCTAAGATAGATCCTTCTAAGTGTACAGGATGTATGGTATGTGTTGAAAAATGCCCTACAAAAGTAATAGCAGGGGATCTTGCAAAAAGACAGAAAGTTGTAATAGACGAAAATCTTTGTGTAGGATGTACAATATGTGCAAAACAGTGTAAGTTTGATGCCATAGAAGGTGAACTTAAATCAGTTCATAAAATAGACCAGGATAAATGTGTAGGATGTCATTTATGTATGGCTAAATGTCCTAAAAAAGCAATAAAAACAGTTTAATTACGGATATAAAAACAGATTTTGTAAATAATAGAGATGTAGGGTTTCCTGCATCTCTTTTTCGTATCCGGAATTTTGTAATATCCCAATTTATATTTCTACAAGAAAAATTCAAACTGAAAGTGTATAATTTAAAAGTGTCATAAAATAACAATAGTGTAACCAAAAAGGAGTCTCATATATATTGAAATTTTCAGCATATAATGATAGACTTAATAAGTACGTAAAGTTAGTGTTAAGAGGTGATTCAATGAAAATAATACTGGCTTCTGCCTCTCCAAGACGCAAGGAGATTCTGGAAAATGCAGGATTAAAATTTAAAGTTGTAAAAAGCGATATAGAAGAAACTGTGTTTGAAGATGAAACTCCGGAAGAACTTGTAAAAAGACTTTCACATGAAAAGGCTGCCTATATAGCGGATAAAAATAGAGCAGAACTTGTGATAGGATCAGATACAGTGGTGGCTATAGATGGAAAAATTCTAGGCAAACCGGCTGATGAAAAAGAGGCTTACAATATGCTTAAAATGCTTTCCGGAAGAGAGCACTATGTAACAACCGGTGTAAGTATGATAAACAGAGAAAAAGGTATAGATGTTACAAATCACTGTACAAGTTCAGTAAAATTCAAAAATCTTTCTGACAGTGATATATATGATTATATATCTACAGGTGAGTTTAAAGATAAAGCAGGTTCATATGGAATACAAGGATTTGGAGCTGTTCTTGTAGAATATATAAAAGGAGACTATTTTAATATAGTAGGATTTCCTATATCGATGGCATCAGATATGATGAAGGAGAGTTTTGGGATAAATATATTTACTGGAAGTGGATTATCTGAATAATTTAAAGAGCAGGTATATATCAGGTGAAAAGCTGCCGAGGGAGAAAATACTTTCAAGTGGTATAGAAAGTCTTTCAAATGCAGAGCTTATAGCCCTGCTTTTAAGGACTGGAACAAAAGACAGAAATGTTCTTGAACTGGCTGAGGATCTTTTAAATGCCGATTGCGATGGAATAAGATTTCTCAAGGATGCATCTATAGAGGAATTATGTAGAATCGAAGGAATCGGTATATCAAAGGCAAGTCTTATAAAGGCTGCTGTAGAACTCGGTGTAAGAATATCAAGAGAGGTACCGCATAGATATAAAGTAAAGAATCCCTGGGATTTACATAATTATTATATGGAGTCCATGAGATATCTGAAACAGGAAGTATTTAAAACTGTACTTCTCAACACTAAAAATGAGATAATATCAGATATCGATATAACTGTAGGCACTTTGAATTCGTCACTTGTACATCCAAGGGAAGTATTTAAATATGCAATAAAGAGAAGTGCAAACAGAATAATTCTTATACATAATCATCCATCTGGGAATACTGAACCCTCAAAAGAGGATATAGCTATAACCATGAGACTTAAAGAATGTGGAGATATTATAGGAATAGAGGTAATTGATCATATAATAATAGGTGATGGCAGTTATTTCAGCTTTAAAGAAAATAAAATTTTTTGATAATAACCGTTAGTAAAAATTTCGGTCTTTTAATTACGGGAAGGAGAAACAAAATGGCTAAGAAAGAAAAAAAAGGATTCTTTGGTGGATTCCAGAAAATGACAAAGGATATGGGTATAGACCTTGGAACTGCTAATACTCTTGTCTATATAAAGGGACAGGGTATAGTTCTTAGAGAACCTTCAGTTGTTGCAATAAGAGACGACAGTAGAGAGGTTCTTGCAGTAGGTGAAGAAGCAAAGAGAATGATAGGTAGAACACCTGGTAATATCGTTGCTATAAGACCAATGAAAGATGGGGTTATAGCTGACTTTGATGTGACACAGTCAATGATAAGCTACTTTATACAGAAAGCAGCTGACAATAAAGGTGTTGTGAGTCCAAGAATAGCTATATGTGTACCTTTTGGTGTTACAGAAGTTGAAAAAAGAGCTATAGAAGATGCAGCGAGACAGGCAGGAACTAAGGACGCATTCCTTATAGAAGAGCCTATGGCAGCTGCTATAGGAGCAGGTCTTAAAGTTGAAGAACCAGAAGGAAACATGGTTGTTGATATCGGAGGAGGTACTTCTGAAATAGCAGTAATATCTCTTGGTGGTATAGTTACAGCAAAATCTATAAGAATAGGTGGAGATGAGTTCGACGATTCTATAGTTGCCTATGTTAAAAAAGAATATAACCTTATGATAGGTGAAAGAACAGCAGAAAATGTAAAAATAAATATAGGTTCTACATTTAAAGATGACAAGGAACTTGAAATGGAAATAAGAGGTAGAGACCTTATATCAGGTCTTCCAAAAACAATGACAATTTCTTCTACAGAAGTAAGAGAAGCATTAAAAGAGCCGGTAAGTGCAATAGTTGATGGAATAAAATCAACACTTGAAAAAACTCCACCGGAACTAGCATCAGATATAATGGAAAATGGAATAATGCTTACAGGAGGAGGAGCTCTTTTAAGAGGTCTTGATAAGCTTATATCATCAGAAACTGGTATGAGAGTGGAAATAGCAGAAAGTCCTCTTGACTGTGTAGCACTTGGAACAGGTAAGTCTGTTGAAGATGAAGAAATATTTGAAAAAGTTTTAAAGATGAACTCTAACAGATAGAGGCTGGTGATTTGATTGAAATTCGACAAATTCAGAAAGAAAAAGCCTGATTCTAAAGTGATAGCAACTGTAGTGGTTGCTATCACTTTAATTGGAATTACAGGAATATCGATAGCTAAATTTTCAGGAGCAGCGCCGGTGTCAGTTTCACCTGTAGCCGATGGTGCAGCGGTTGCATCATCTCCTGTTCAGAGAGTAATGGATACAGTAAAAGAATTTACAAGTGATTTTACTAATTTTAGAAGTAACGGAAATAGAATGAGAGAACTTGAAGAAGAAAATGAAACTCTTAAGAAAAAAGTAATAGACTTAAGCTCTCAGTCTTCAAAATATTCGTCTCTAAATGAACTTAAAAAAAGCCTTAACTATGTAGACAGCACAGCTAAATCGAATATGGTTTCTGCTTCTGTTATAGAAAAAAACGATGGAAACTGGTATGAGACATTCGTAATATCAGCAGGAAAAAATGATGGAGTACAGAAAAACAGTATAGTTATAAATGGAAGTGGACTTGTCGGAATGGTTTATGAGGTGTCTGCTAATTCCAGCAAAGTAATATCACTTCTTGACAGTAAAACATCAGTAAGTTTCAAAATAATAAACAATACTGCTGCAAAAGGTGTTATAAGTGCATCAAATTCTTCAGGAGATGAAGCTGTATATCAGAGCAATGAATATCTTGGAGGATATATGTTTGATTCGGGATATGAGGTTGTTCAGGGAGATATAATTGTTACATCTGGACTAGGTCTTTATCCTGAAAATATACCTATAGGTGAAGTAGAAAAAGTTATAGATGATAAAAACAGATCTATGAAGTCAGTTGTCATAAAACCTTATGTTAATTTTAAGGATATAAATGATGTTACAGTAATAGCGCCTAGAAATATAGAATAAGGAGTCGGTAATATGAAAAGATTTATAATCTATATAATAGGTATTTTTCTGGTTATACTGGAAAATAGTGTTATAAACTACATAGATATATTTGGTGCGTCATTTAGTGTGCTTATACCATTTCTGGTTCTTATATCATTGTATCTTGAAGATTATGATGCCGGGATAACAGGGCTTATCACAGGTCTTGTAAGAGATATAACAGTTGGAGGAATTTTCGGATTGAATGCAATTTTACTATCTGTTATATGTTACACTATAGGGCATTTCAGAAAGAATCTTTATAGAGATAGTATGAGTATGATAATGGGGCTTATAATGGCTGTATCCGCAGCATATTCTCTTATATATGCATTTGTATCTTACTTTATGTATTTTACAGATGGTATATTACTTATACTTATAAGAGCAGCTGTCGTCGTTCCGGTTATGAACATGATAGCAGGATTTGTAATATACAAATTGTTTAACAGTCTTATATTAAAACTAAATGAAGAATAGTTGGTGATGGAATGGAAAATAATAATATACCTAGACTGGACACCATCAGAAAAATAGTAATCGTAGTATTTGCTGTTATTCTTCTAAAGATACTGTATCTTACTACCATCAAGTATTCACATTATATGGAACTTGCTGAGAATAAAACATACAAGAATATAACAGTATCTGCACCAAGGGGAGAAATCAGAGATAGATACGGAAGACTTCTTGCAGGAAATAAAAATCAGTTTACTGTAAATATTTCTGGTGATACTCTCAACAAAAAAGATAGTGAGGGTAATTCATCTGCAAATGAAGTTGCACTGAATCTTATAAATCTTCTTGAAAAAAATGGTGAGGAATATATAGATGAATTCCCTATATATGTTGAAAACGGTAAATATTTTTACACTTATGATAAAAATATAAATGACTTTAAAAAACAGAACAATATTCCTCTGGATTATAATGCCAAGGAAACTTTTTATCGGATTGTTGATAATATGATTTCCCAGGGAATACTGAAAGAAGAAGATAGAGATCTTGACCCGGTAGACCTTCAGTCTAAACTTAATGATAATGGTTCATATCCACCGATACTTGTAAGTGAATGGAAATTTACAGATCAGAGAGACAAACAGGATTGGCTTGAGTCATATAAGATAGATAAAACTGCTACTGCCAGAGAAGCTTTTCTTGAACTGAGAAATAATGAATCACTGGGAATAGATAAAAGTCTCAGTGATGAAGATGCAAGAAAAGTTATGGTTGTAAGAAATCTGGTAAAATCACAGGGATATTCACGGTACAACCCTGTTACGATTGCTACTGATGTAAAAGAGAAAACAATAGCTCAGATTGAGGAAAATGCTATAAATCTTCAGGGAGTTTATGTCGATGTTCAACCTGTAAGATATTATCCTAATAAAGAGCTTGCATCACATGTACTTGGATATGTAGGTAAAATACCTTCTGTAAGCGTTGATGAGTATGTGGAAAAAGGGTATAAGGAAGATGATAAAGTAGGTCTTTCTGGAATAGAAAAATATTATGAGGATGTTCTAAAAGGTGAAGATGGATATAAACAGGTTCAGGTAGATTCTCTTGGAAGAGTAAGTAAAGAAATAGACTCCAAGGAACCGGAATCTGGTGATACGGTATATCTAAGCTTTGATATAGAGCTGCAGAAAGTTGCAGAGGATGCACTTGAACAGAGTATAAAAGCGGCCCAGAGTGGTGCAACACTTAAGAGTAAGCTGGGAGATGTCAGCGCGGGTACTACAGTTCCGAAAGCAAAATCTGGAGCGGTAGTTGCCATCGATGTTGACAGTGGAGATGTGCTGGCAATGGCAAGTTATCCGGATTTCGATCCTAATAAATTTGCAAACGGAATAAGCAGCGAAGATTACCGGGCTCTTCAGCCTGAAAATACAAATGACATTCTTGCACCGAGTGCTCTTTTAAATCTTGCAACACACGGGGCATTCCAGCCAGGTTCTACTTTCAAAATGGTAACTGCCATGGCAGGACTTGATAATGGTCTTGATCCAAATTATACAATAAATGACCCTGGGGTTATCAAGTTTGGATCAAAAACTTTCGGGGACTACGTATGGAACCACGGAGGTGGAAACCACGGATATACAAACCTGTATAAGGCTCTTCAGGAGTCATGTAATATTTATTTCTTTACTGTTGCAACCGGTACAAACTGGATGACAAATCAGGATCTTGGAATAGATATGGGGGCTGATAAGCTTCTTGAATATGCAAAATTATTCGGTCTTGATGAAGCGACAGGTTTAAAGGATGAGATAGGCGAAAATCCTGGAAAAGTACCAAATACAGAAGACAAGCTGGAATCAGTAAAAAGTATGCTTAGATCTGATATAGATAAAAAATTTGCAAACTATTTTGAAGGAATAACAAGAAATTCAAACAGAGATGAATATGATAAAAAGATAGATGAGATTGTAAGCTGGGCAGATGAAGAAGAAACTCCAGGAAGAGCAGAAACAATGAAGAGACTTGAAAAACTTGGAATGAAGGAAGATTATATAGAAGAGGCTGCTGACCTTGTTGTATACAGTTATTTCAATTCTGCAAAATGGGGAACTGGAGATACATTCAACCTTGGTATAGGACAGGGAGAAAATGCGTATACTCCTGCTCAGATAGCAAGATATGTGGCGGCTATAGCAAATGGAGGATATCTTGTAAATTTATCTGTTGTTGATAAGGTTGTTTCTGGGGATTACAGTACAGTTACAATAGACGACAATGGAGAAAAAACAAAGATAAAATTCAAGGACGACAGCAATCTTGAAGATATAACAGAAGGTATGAAGCGAGTTGCAACAGACGGTACTGGTAAAAAAGTTATGTCAAACTTCCCAATAAGTGTAGCTGCTAAAACTGGTTCTGCAGAGATGACAGGTAAAATACCTACAGCAAATGAATACCGGTATCTTGTAAGTCATGCATCTTCATATAATGTAAATATAAATGAAGCAAAGAAACTAGCTGAAAAACTTAAACAGGAAAAAGAAAAAGAGCTTACAGAGCGGAAAGAAAAAGAACTTAAAGAAAAACTTGAGGATAAGAAAACATCAAAAGAGGAAAAAGAGGAAATTCAGAAGCAGCTTGATGAAGGTGTTGAGGTAAAACTTGAGGATACTGATAAAGTTAATGCATCATATCTTAGAAAGGCTATTAAGGAATTAAATCCTAACCTTACAGACACAGATATAGACAGATTTAAGGATGATTATGGAACATTTACATGGAGTGTTGCCTTTGCTCCAGCTGATGATCCGGAAATAGCTGTTGTATGTGTTATACCTCAGGGTGAGTCAAGTGTTCTTTCAATGTTCCCTGTAAGAGAGGTTCTTGGTCAGTATTTTGGTCTTCTTGACAGCGATGAGCTTACAACAGAGCAGAAAAAGAATATGACTAAAGATCAGATAAAACAATATGAAGAACAAAAGCAACAGGAAGAGGAAAAAAATACAGTAAACTATGGTGTAAAGGCTAATAATTAGCCTTTACATATCCTGGGAGGATGAATATTTTGAATGATGATTCCAGAGTAGACAAAATAGAATTTAAGGGATGTATCAACGGAATAACGATAGTTGTATCAGATCTTGTAGATACCAATGAAATAATAGAATCTATATCAGATAAAATACAAAAATCAAAATCGTTTTTTAAAGGTGCAAAAGTGTGCTCAATAGAATCAGAACATAGCTCAGAAAGTGATTTAAATTGTATAAAAGAGTCTTTAAAATCAAGATTTAATATAGAATTTGTAAAACCTTCTGAACATATTGAAGCAGATAAACATATAAAAAATGAAAAGTTGATAGTATCCGATAAAGATGATAAAATAATAAAGGAAAATTCAGAAAATAAAACTGAGAATGAAGATGTACAAAACAACAATTCATTGTGTGACAGTATAAAATTTGTAAATGTGCTTAGATCCGGTGCATCTGAAGAATATAAAGGCAATGTAATAGTTATGTCTGATATGAAATCCGGTTCCAAAGTTGTTTCTGAGGGAGATATTCTTGTAATGGGAAATATTTATCCAGGAGCAAAAGCAGTTGCCAATGGAAATGTTGTTGTAATGGGAAAACTTTCTGGTTTTGTACATGCAGGGGCTTCAGGTAATAGAGGGTGCTATATAGCAGCAAAATCTCTAAAACCTACAATACTTCAGATTGCAGATGTAATAGCAGAAGCTCCGGAGGAAATATATGATTCAGATGAAGAATCTGTTTCAGAAATAGCCTTTATCTCAGAAGACAGAATAATAATAGATATGCAGTCTTAGATGCAGGAATCGGAGGGTAAATTATGGGAGAAGTAATCGTTATAACATCTGGAAAAGGCGGAGTCGGTAAAACTACAACCGTAGCAAATGTAGGAACAGCGCTTAGTATAGATGGAAATAGAGTGGTTGTACTTGATGCAGATATAGGTCTTAGAAATCTGGATGTTGTTATGGGCCTTGAAAATAGAATAGTATATGATATAGTTGATGTTGTTGAGGGAAACTGTAGACTAAAGCAGGCTCTTATAAAGGATAAAAGATTTGAAAACTTATATCTTATACCAGCGGCACAAACAAGAGATAAAAATGCAGTATCTCCAGAACAGATGAAAAAGCTTTGTGATCAGCTTAAAGAAAGTTTTGATTATATTCTAATAGATTGTCCGGCAGGTATTGAGCAGGGATTTAAAAATGCAATAGCTGGAGCTGATAGAGCTATAGTAGTAACAAATCCTGAAGTTTCTGCTGTAAGAGATGCGGATAGAATAATAGGTCTTCTTGAAGCAAATGAGATAGAAGATGTAAAACTTGCTATAAACAGAGTTAGAGCTGATATGGTAAAAAGAGGCGATATGATGGATAAAGATGATATTGTTGAGATATTACGGATAGAGCTTATAGGTATAATACCTGACGATGAAAATGTAATAATATCATCAAACAAAGGAGAACCGGCTGTAATGAATAATCATTCAGCAGCAGGAAAAGCATATAAAAATATAGCAAGTAGAATAATGGGAAAAGATGTTCCATTCGCCGAAATAAAAGTTGAAGAAGAATCATTCTTTTCTAAGCTTAAAAAAGCTTTTTCTAAATAGAGATGGGAGGAAGTATTTGTGCTCGATATATTCAAGTCGTTTTCAAATAAAAAAACGAGTAAAGATGTAGCTAAAGATAGACTGAAACTTGTTCTTGTACATGATAGAATGGACTGTTCACCTGAACTTATCGAAAAACTGCAGGAGGAAATAATCGAGGTTATTTCAAAATATGCGGAGATAGACAGAGACAGTCTGGACATAAAAATGTCTAAATGCAGAGGAGAAAATGGTGACAAACCTGTATCTGCACTTGTGGCGAATATACCGATTAAATCATTAAAAAGGTAGATAAAAGAAAATTTCAGTCAGGATATTTAATTGAAAGTCGGTGATTTTTTGTTTAAATTCAGACCTGACCTGAGAATGTTAAAACAGATGGACTGGAAACTTGTGGGTATAGTTTTAGCTATATTTGCATATGGTCTTGTCATACTTAGTAGTGCTACACATGTAAATGCAAATGGTGACTTTACACAGATGACAAAACAAATTTTAGCATTTTGCATGGGAATAGCTGCTATATGTTTCATTCTCATGATAGATTATAATTTTGTTGGAAGGTATTACAAGGAGCTTTATATAATAAGTATATTTTTACTTGCAGTCGTAATGCTTCCGGGTATAGGTGTTACACATGCTGGAGCCAGATCGTGGCTAAATTTAGGACCGCTTGATCTTCAGACTTCAGAAATAGTGAAGATAACATTTATACTTAGTTATGCAAAAATTGTTGAGTCTAAGAGAGATAGACTTAGAAAGATAAAGGATATAATTCCACTTGGATTATATGCAATTCCATTTATAGGACTTCTGCTTGCACAACCAGACCTTGGAACAGCAATAGTTTTCATGTGTATCATTGCTGCGATGCTTTTTACAGCTGGACTTGATTCCACTCTTATAAAAAGAGCATGTATAATAGTAGTGGTTCTTCTGCCTATAATATATCTTCTTATGGCTCCACATCAGAAAGTAAGAATAGATGCATTCCTCCATCCAGAAGATGTAAGTCTTCCAGGAAACTATCAGGTAATGCAGTCTCTGATAGCTATAGGTTCCGGTGGAATAACAGGAAAAGGTCTATATCAGGGAAGTCAGAACCAGGAGGATTTCCTTCCAGTTCAGGACTCGGACTTCATATTTGCTGTTGTTGGTGAAGAGCTTGGCGCTATAGGTATGGCGGTAATGATAGGTCTTTTTGTCGCTTTTATATTCAGGCTTCTGTATGCGGCACAACATGCCAAGGATTTCTATGGAACCCTTATTGTAGTTGGAGTTCTGGGAATGTTTGGATATCAGATTATACAGAACATAGGAATGACTGTTACTCTGATACCTGTAACAGGAGTAACCCTTCCTTTTGTAAGTTATGGAGGAAGTTCGCTTTTAACCTCTATGGCTAATTTAGGATTGGTACTGAATGTATATATGAGAAGAAATAAAATAAACTTCAGATAATAAAAAAGGTATGTATTCTATTGATACATACCTTTTTGTATATAGAAAACCCCCAGTTAGACTGGGGGTTCAATAAGGCTTTTAGCTTTGAGTCTTTGACAAAGAAACTCCT
>NZ_SGJB01000017.1 GCF_006861675.1 Peptacetobacter hominis
CGTGGTTGATAGGTCAGAGGTGGAAGTGCAGCAATGTATGCAGCTTACTGATACTAATAGGTCGAGGACTTGACCAAGATAAATGATGGAAGATGTATGTATGCGGTTTTCAGAGTGCAGCTCTGAAACAGAAGATTATGTGGTTACTATAGCAGAGAGGATACACCTGTTCCCATTCCGAACACAGAAGTTAAGCTCTCTAGCGCTGATGGTACTTGGGGCGAAGGCCCCCGGGAGAGTAGGTCGTAGCCACGTAATCTTTTTTTATTTTTTGTCATATTAAATTTTTATTCAGAAGACAGGAGATATAAATTATGAATGAAATCCAGAAATTTTTTCCTTTTTGGAATAAATTAAATAGTGATGAACAAAATATTATAGCAGAAAGTATATCTGAGAAAAAATTTAAAAAAGGAAGACAGATAAACAGTGAATACTCGGAATGTGCTGGAATTATAGCCTTAAAAAAGGGAACAATGAGAGTATATATAATATCCGAGGAAGGAAGAGAAGTTACGTTATACAGACTTTCAGAGGGAGATATATGTGTACTTTCTGCATCATGTATACTTGAATCAATAGCATTTGATATACATATGGATGCGGAGAGTGATCTTGAGATATTGAGTATACCTTCTGGAACATTCAGAAGTGTAGCTGAAAAAAATATATATCTGAAATGTTATATGTACGAAGAAATTACAAAAAAATTCTCCGAAATAATGACTGCAATGCAGCGGATACTTTTTACTGCTGTAGATAAAAGACTTGCTGTGTTCTTATGTGAGGAGTATGAAAAAAATGGAACTAGAATTAAAATGACTCATGAGCAGATAGCTTCAAATATAGGTAGTGTCAGAGAAGTTATTAGTAGACTATTAAAACATCTTGAACAGGAGGGTGCCATAAAGACTGGAAGAGGTGTTTTAACAATTGAGGATATAGATATACTGAGAAAAAATACTATATAATACGGCTAAACTTATGAAAATCGAGAGTTTTATAAATGATATAAGAGCTGTCATATATCAACTAAATATTTCTTTGTGTGACATGGTTACAGAAAATCAGGATTGGATAAATTATAATTGGATATCGGATGAACATATTACAAAATTTTATCCAATAAAACAGAAAGGAATAAAATATGTCTAACATTAAAAAAACAATAACGGATAAGAAAATAAAACAAAAGAAATATGCTGAAGTTGATAGAAGTACATGCGTTGCCTGTGGATGTTGTGTAAAAGTATGCCCAAAGGATGCAACAAGTGTTTATAGGGGACTATATGCATCTGTAGATGTGGATAAATGCATAGGTTGTGGATTATGCAGCAGAGAATGTCCTGCATCTGTAATAGAAATTTTAAAAGCGGGGGTAGAGGCATAATGAAAAAGAGCAAAAAATGGTATGATTATTTATGGATAGCGTCTCTTCTTTATCTTACGCTTGGATTTTTTAATATAATGTTTGCATGGTTTGGGCTTTTGTGTTTTTTTATACCACTGATAATATCTGTTGTGTCTGGAAACAAAGCATACTGCAACAGATACTGTGGAAGGGGTCAGCTTTTTGATATTTTAGGGAAAAAACTTAAACTATCAAGAAAGAAGGATATACCCAAATTTATAAAAAGCAAATGGTTCAGATACGGATTTTTAACATTCTTTATGGTTATGTTTATAAATATGCTTGTATCGACGTATATGGTGTTCAGAGGTGCTACTGACATGAAAGAGGTCGTAACGATACTCTGGACATTCAAAGCACCTTGGAGCTTTGCGTATGAAGGAGGATTCAATCCGTGGATGGTTCAGTTTGCATTTGGTTTTTACAGTGTAATGCTTACCTCCACAATACTTGGAATAATAACGATGATTCTTTTCAAACCAAGATCGTGGTGTGTATATTGTCCAATGGGAACGATGACACAGGGAATATGCCGGATAAAAAATATAGATGTGTATAGAAAAAATCAATAATAGAATTCAGATATAAAAGTTAGTGAGTATATCTCAGAGGGTATATAACTTAGAAAATTAATCTCTGGAGGTATTATATGAATTTTAATATAGAAACTGGAGTTCCTGCTGTTACAGTATTTATACAGGGACTGCTGAGCTTTTTATCTCCATGTGTTCTTCCATTGATACCAATTTATATTGGTTATCTTTCGGGTGGGAATACGGAAGATGGAAAGCTTTTTGGAAGTAGACTGAGGCTTTTTATAAATATAATATGTTTCTGTTTAGGTATAGGAGCGGCCTTTTTTATAATGGGACTTGGAGCCTCTGCAGCTGGTAAATTTTTCTCTGAAAACCGGCTTCTGTTTTCGAGAATAGGTGGAGTTATAATAATACTTTTTGGTATATATCAGACAGGAATATTCGGGACATTGAATATACTTGGATCTGAAAAAAGAATACCGATAAGTATCGAAAAAATGAAAATGTCTCCCGTTACTGCAGCATTGTTTGGATTTACGTTCAGTTTTGCATGGACTCCATGTGTAGGACCTGTGCTTGCATCGGTCTTAATAATGGCTGGTAATTCATCTACATGGCAGATGGGATTTATGCTTATAGGAGTATATACTGCCGGATTTACAATACCATTTATTCTTACAGGTATATTTACAGCAAAAATACTGGAGTTTTTCAGAAAGTATAGAAATGTTGTGAACTATACTGTGAAACTGGGCGGAATTATTATGATAATAATGGGTGCTGTTATGTTTTCAGGAAAGTTCAATACATCACAGAGTGCGACACAGAATACTTCGTATAATGAATCTGTATCATCCGAAGACAACAAATCACGGAATGAGGAATCGAGTGAAGATGAGTTGAATCCAGCTCCAGATTTTATATTATATGATCAGTATGGAGAAAAGCATAGACTTTCTGATTATAAAGGAAAGGTTGTATTTATGAATTTCTGGGCTACATGGTGTTCTCCATGTAAATACGAACTTCCTGATATACAGAAGCTGTATGAAAAACATAAAGACAGTGAAGAATCTCCGGAAGTTGAGGTTATAGGTGTTGTTGCACCTGGATTTGGGAAGGAAAAAAGCGAAGAGGAAATAAAATCATTCCTTGATGAAAACGGATATACATTCCCGGTTCTTATGGACAGGGAAGGGACAGTTTTTGGAGGATATGGAATATCTTCCATGCCTACAACATTTATGATAAATGAAAAAGGTGAAGTCTTTGGTTATGTTCAGGGAGCTCTTACATCTGAAATGATGGATTTAATAATAGAAAAAACAATAAAAAACGAAAGATAGGAAATTAGAATATATAACAGAAAAAATATATATGATTTCTGAATGAGATAATTGAAAATAAAAAGGTGCTATTGCATAAGTATTTGCAATAGCACCTTTTTATTTATACTCTATCATAAGGTACGTTTATAATATTCTTTTTCTTTCTGTTTGTAGTCTTTTCCATAAGGAAGTCTATAAACTTTTCTCTTTTTTCTTTTTTCATTGAGCTTTTTGGAATTGCCAGAATCTGATTATTTGTAAGTTTATGACCAATCATAATTCCGTATACATCTTTTGTTTCAAGTATTCTAGATACATCGTTATAGTTATAATCAGTAACATTTTCCTTTACCGTAAAAGTGAATTTATCGTCGAAGAATTCAACCTCTATTTCAAGTTCTTCTCCTCTGTTTTCAAGTCTTCTATGATACTGATCATATCCATACATTTCAGCATCTTTTAAAGCTTTTTTTCTTCCGCTTGTTTTTGCATAAATGTCTCCTACAACAAATGCAGCAAGCCAGAAAGAAAGGAACTGAAGTGTAAAGTATAAAAGTCCAAGGTTAATCCGAGGTTTCATAAAATACATTATAAAAATATAGATAAATACACCTAGAAAAGCTACATAAGATTTATAAGAATTGTAATTTTTGTATAAAAGAAACAGTTTGAATGTATCAGTCATTTGTTTTTCTGTTTCTTTGTATTTAAGTCTGAATGTAGGGTTCAAATAGTTTCCTCCTTATTTACATAAATAAAATCATATAAAATATATTATACATCTAACTTATCTGCTGTTCAAGGTAGTAATATAACGAAACTATAAAAATTAAGAAACGTTTTTCGGTTTAGTTTGTTTAGTATATAATCGTTTTGGAGATAAAAAAGCATTTAAAGAAATAGGAAATTCGTTAAATAAGCTTGAAAAAGTTTTTTTTATATGATATTATAAATATCGGGATTAGAGATTCGAAAAGATATAAAATGAAGTGTTTTTTTTAAATTTTCGAAATCTTTAAACTGAAAAGATAAATACACAGGAGGAAAAAAAGATGAGCACTACACACAAAAGACCATTTGGGTTCTGGGTATGTTCTCTTTCTTACACATTTGAAAGAATGGCATACTACGCAGCTAAGTACATCCTTACAATGTTCGTTGCAGGACAGATAGTAAATGGTGGACTTGGACTTACAGACGTTGATGCAGCTAAAATATCAGCAAACTTAGTTGCATTCACTTACATATCTCCACTTATAGGTGGATATATAACAGACCGTTATGTTGGGGCTAGAAAACTTGTTCCAGTTGGTACATTATTAATGGCAGCTGGTTATGTATGCGGATACTTCGCATCAGTTCAGACAAGCCTTGCAATGACAAACGCAATGATAATATTAGTTTCTATAGGTACAGCATTCTTCAAATCTCAGGTATCTGCTATAAACGGTAGATTATTCGATAGTAAAGAAGAACTAGATGCTGCATTCTCTATACAGTACTCATTCGTAAATATAGGATCTTTCATAGGTACGACATTCTTAGGAGCTATGTGTGCAAATAAAACTAACTTCCAGCCAGCATTCTTAATATGTGCAGCTATAATGGTAGTTTGTACAGTTTGGTTCATAGTAGGAGCTAGACACTTCGGTGATATAGGTCTAAAACCTTTCAAAGCTGAGGAAGTAAAAGATGAATCAGCGAAAGAAGAAAAACAGCCTTTAACTAAGAATGAAAAACAGAGAATAGTTGCTATATTCATAGTTTCTATATTCTCTATAATATTCTGGTTATTCTGGTATCTTGCATATCAGCCAGTTTACTTCTACTGGCCAGAGCACATGAACTGGAATGTTGGAGGTTTCCAGGTTCCAACTTCATACTTTGATTCATTAAACGGATTCTGCTGTATGGCACTTGGTCCAATAATGGCAGTAGTTTGGGGTAAACTAGCAGCTAGACCACAGGGTGACCTTGACATGTTCAAGAAAACTTCTCTAGGACTATTATTACTAGGAATAGCTTTCGTAATATTCGCAGGTGCAGATGTTGTTAGAGGAGATGGACAGGCTAGTCTTTTATGGATAGTTGCATTCGGTATAGTTCTTTCACTTGGTGAGATGGTATTCTCTCCACTTGGAAACTCATTCGTAAGTAAGTTCGCTCCAGCAAGACTTCTAACAGTTATGCTTGGTGTATGGAACGTTGCAACATTCTTCTCAGCTAAGTCTTATGGATATTTATATGAGTTCTTACAGAAATTCCCATTTGCTCAGGGATATTTCGCAGTAGCTGCTATAGCTATAGTATCTGCTGTAGTACTTTGGGCTATAAGTGGAAAACTAAATTCTCTAGTTGAAGAATAAGATCAATAAAAATATGCTGTTGTATTGATACTTTATAGTATTTACAACAGCATTTTTATTATGCTAATATAAGTTGCTTAATATATAATAAAGGGATTATTTACTAGCTAATTGTTAGTAAAATAATCCCTTTTTATATATCACAAAAGCTGATAAATATTATAAAAGTTTATTTTTATTTAGTTCCACCAGGAGATATATGCATCATATGATAAGTGTTCCATTTAGAGTTATAGCTAGTTGATTGTGCTGTGCTACTAGAACATTTACACATAGTATCTGCTGCATTATTACAAGCAATTTGACATATAAACATACATTCATTAAGTGGTGTTACAGAATTTGATAAGCTGTTGCTTCTTTTACCTAATTTTTTCATAATCAAAACTCCTTTCAAGAATAGAGAGTATATTATTAAAAGTATTAAATTTTTTATTTATAATATCAGCTTCTGGGATAGTAACATTAAGTTTATTTTGTATATCTATTAATATAAGAACAAGCTCTCTAGGTGGTAAATTTATTTCTTTAGAAAAAAAATTCTGACTTTTCAAATTTGGATTTTCTAAAAAATTTATATTACTTCGATTAATCATTATAAAATTCAATTCTTTTTCCAATGAATCTTTGTTATATTTCATATACATACCTCATTTCTTTATTGTAGTTCTTTAATCATAATAAGTTATTACTTGAATAATAAGTCAAAACTTTAATTATTTCATTCGCTAAAGAAACTTTAATATTATTATCATTAAATATATTTTGATTATTGTCAAATTTTTCTATAAATTTATCAACAATATCATTATCTAAAGATAAATAAGAAAATTTATGAGTTCTTTCAGATTCAGCAAAACATAATCTTTTTGGAATAATATTAAAAATATCTATATTTAAATTAAATCTATTATTTATAAATTTATTCATATTATCAAAGTCAGATTGATTATAATCTTCAAGAGGAATATTCAAAATGTTAAAATCCGAAAGCAATGCATTAGAAGCTATAAATAAAAATTCTCCAAAATTATTTGTTAATTTTTTTGAAAAAACTCCAAAACCTCCAGGAATTTCAATCAAAATAATTTCTGGCTTATAAGTTTTTTCTAACATATAAATATAATGATTGAAAAGTAGTATTTTATCGGATAAACTTATTGTTTTATCATATATGAACTTTGGTAAAATATTTATATCATTAAAATCCTTAGAATTTCTTGCAGATAAAGAGTATACATCAAAATTATTTTTTTTTAGATCTTTATGTATTTTTAATAGAGTTGCATATTTATTTGTATTTTCTGATAATCCTAAAATAAAAACTATAGGAGTATCAATATCTAATAGCTCATTTTTAGAATCTAGATTATACTCTAAATTAGAATTTACAATTGTTATATCTTTAAGAAGATCATATTTTGATAGCTCATTACTTATATTTTTGCTACTTCCCCAGATGATTTCTTTATTATGATTCATAGCTATTGAGATACAATTATCTATATATATATCAATATTGCCTGTTTCCTTAGAATCAAATATCCAAATTATATCAGAATTTAATATTGATTCATATAAATAATCAATATTTGTGAATCTTATACGTTTATCTTGAAAAGAATTATTTACATCTTGAAATGAAATAACATTAATATCACTAATATTATTACTAATTAAATCAGCATTTTCTAATACTGGAATAAGCTCATTGTTATAGTAGAAAATTAAAAGTTTGTACATAATTACACCGCCTTAAAAATTTTTAGAAATTATATCCTAATGATTTAAGAACTGTATAGTCTTTAAGTTTTTCTTCAATAGAATTTTTAACATAAGGACATCTTAAAAGAATATTTTCTCTTTTTATTCCATTATTATCTTCTAATCCAGAAAGACAAATTGTACAATGATTATATGCCCAACAGTTATGACACTCTTCTTTTGTAATATTTTCTATATTCATCATATATTCAATTTTATTATAATCAAGCCCATTTTTTATAGATCCAATTTTAGAAAAATCAGATAGCTCATTAACTCTTTCGCAAGGGAAAAAATCTCCATTTACATTCATAAAAAGTTTTTGTACTCCAGGAATACATACACCTGAATGATGTGATTTTTTAGGTAAGTGATCAATTTTTGATGAATTTACAATGCTACCGATTTGCTGAAAATCTAAATCTAATAATTTAGATGGTTTATAATTATTTAATATACCAATCTTTGATAAAAATAATAAGAATTTTTCATATTGGATTTCACTTATAGAGGAATCTGAAATCTCATGTTTTTTATCTGAATAACTATCACTTATAAAAGTAGACATAAAGTACGAGTCAGATAATAAATCATCAGATTTTATGTAATTATCAACACAACCAAAGTTACTTTGATGAAGAACTGTATTAAAAAGAATATGCTCTTTATAATAGTCCGGATATTTTGTTTTTATGTATTTAAGGTTATTATATAATGTATCAAAAGAGCCACGATTATTAAAAGCAAATTTTCTAGCTTCATCATGTATTTGCTTTGGTCCATCAAGACTTATTAGAATGGTAAGATTGTAATTTACAATAATATCTACAATTTCTTTGGTAAGTAATGTTGCATTTGTTGTAACATTAAAATATATTTCTTTGTTAGGTATTTTTTTTAATGAGTAATCCATACATTTTTTCATTAAATCAAAATTTAAAAATGGTTCTCCCCCATAAAAACCTATAAAAATATTATCACTATCACGAGAATGTTTTATTAAAAAATCTATCCCATCTTTTGCCAGTTCAAAATCCATAATTTTATTAGAATGAGTTCTTGTGTTGTAGTTTCCAGAATAAATACAATAATCACATCGTAAATTACAATTTTGAGTTAATTGTAATAACAAAGTGCTTAATTTATTGTCTAAGTAATATTTCAAATACTTTGTTTCAGAATGTTCAGAAATTTCAACTCTATTGCTCTTTAAAAAACCACAGTTTTTAAGAGTATGTAAATATTTTTCGACATTACTGTCCATATTAGTTGTAGGTTTTTTTAGAAAATTATAGACATTATCTGGAATACTAATAATTGTATTTTTATTAACATCAAATAAATATTTACCATCAGATGTCTCGAATAGATGAATAAAAGGATTATCTTTCATAAAAAACACCTCTCCAATTTGTTTTATATAATTTTATAATATACCTATGAAAAAATATAATCAAGTATTTAGGAAAATATTTGCTTAAGTATTGAAATAATAAATTTTGGAGTATATTATAAAATTATACTTTTAGTACAATATTAGATAAAGGGGAATAATATAATTGAATAATATAAATAATAATAAAATTTTTACTTGTTTAAAAAATAGCTATTCAATAATATGGAATTATGATAAAAAATACATTCTTCTAAATTGTTTTATTTCAATAATTCAAGGGATAATACCCTCTATATTAATAATTGTAATGCAAAAGATAATAAATAATCTACAAAAAGGTTTGACTTTTAATATAATACTAGAATATGTATTATTGTATATATTTATATCATTGTTGGAGCTATTTATATCTAATATATTTTCCTTATATAAGAATATATTTGGATTGAAATTTTCAAAGTATATAAGCATAAAAATGATAGAGCAAACAACAGAACTAGAATTGATGGATTTTGAAAATAAAGAAGTTTACGATGTGATAAGTAGAGCAAATAGTCAAAATGGATTATCAATTATATCTTTTATTTCAGAGAATATAAATCTATTTAAAGGTATTATAACATTGATATCAGTTTCTATAATAATAATCAAGTTTAAATGGTGGCTTATACTTTTAGTTTTATTACCATCTTTTATCGAATGTATAGTAACTATTAAGATTAATAATCTATGGTATGATATTAGAGTAAAAAGGACAATAGATGAAAGAAAAAGTTGGTATATAAATTTCCTTTTTACTACAGGAAATGCATTTAAAGAAATTAAATTATTTGGCCTAAAACAATATTTTGTAAATAAATTTGATAAGATCCAAAGTGGAATTATTTCACAGGACATATCAATGACTAAAATAGAATTTATCTTTTCAAGTATACTAGATATTATAAATAGTATTTTATTAGGTTTAATATATATTTATATTGTTTATCAGGGATATATATCAAGAATTTTAATAGGAGATGTTACAGCCTATATAGATTCTATTATAAATATAAAAAGTAATATTGAAAATATATTTTCTAGCATTGAAAGTATAATTGAACAATCTATGTATATAAACTTTTTATTTGATTTTTTTGATTTAAAACCAAATAATAGAAAAGGTGATTTAAAAATAAGTAGTATAAATAAAATTGAATTCAAAAATGTATCTTTTAGCTATAATAATGGCAAAAATGTTATAAATAATATTAATTTTACGATAAAACAAGGCGAGCGAGTAGCTTTTGTTGGTGAAAATGGATCAGGAAAGACAACAATTATAAAACTCATATTAGGATTATATGGAAACTATAGTGGTCAAATATTTATAAATGATATCGATCTAAAAAAAATAGATATAAAAAATTATTATAATAAAGTTGGATGTATATTCCAAGATTATGTAAAATATGAAGCTAGTATATGTGAGAATATTGCATTTGGAGATATCGAGTCTATAAATAACAGAGAAAAAATATTTAAAACACTAAAAACTATAAATTTTAACAAAAGTATTTGTAACTCACAAAATGATTTGGATACAATAATTGGAAATTGGTTTGGAGATAGACAATTGTCTTTAGGAGAATGGCAGAAATTGGCAGTAGGAAGAGCCATTTTCAAAGATGCTGATGTTTATATTTTAGATGAGCCAGACTCATCATTAGATATACATAAACAATATGAGCTGATTGATATATATAAAAATATAATGAAAAATAAAATTGGAATTTACGTCACACATAAGGTTAATTATGTTCAGAATTTGTCTACATATATATATGTTATTGAAAATGGAACTATAAAAGAAAAAGGAACTCATAAAGATTTAATTGAGAACTCTACAGTATATAAAAACTTATTTGATAAATATAAAGAATACATATAAAAATTTTGATTTTTATATAATTAAAATAATATTTATAAACCCCGTTTAATACGGGGATATTTTAATTTTATGTAAAAGACTATTTTATAGAATTTATACGTTTCTATTTTCCAGGAAATTATTTATTTGTACTGAATCTTTTGATGTATATACAGATAATCAGAGATATGAATGCATATATGATAAGCAATATTCCTCTGTGAATGTTATATTGTAGAATAAATCCTGTAAGTATCTGTCCTATAGGTACGGTGGAAGATGCAAATGCCGTAGATATAGAACTGACCTTTCCAAGAATATTAGAAGGAACAGATTTTTGAATCTGTGTAAGTGTAACAGTATTTCCTATACTGAGAGAAAACATTATAAAGAAACAAGCAACTGTAATTGCTGCTGCCAGTAAAAACTTATTATCGGAGAAAATATAAGCAGAGGACATACCAACAATAGAAACAGGAATAATATAGTTCCATCTATAGTATTTGTCAAATCTGAATAAATATGGGCAAAGTGCTATAAATATACTTCCCAAAAGCATTCCTGATGCCACAATTCCTTCAATTATACCAAAAGATGAGGAAGAAAGCCTAAGGGCGAGTTTTATTTCAGAGGGAAGTATTATAGTGATTATGGGAACTATACAGATGTTAAATAATCCGTATGAAATGATTATTCCCATTACAACTGAGTGGTGTTTTTTTATGTTTTTTATAGTATCTAATGATTCTTTGAATGAATCTATTATATTGATATTGCTACTTAGCTTTTCATAAGATTTAAAATTATAGGTTATAAAATACTCCATAAAAGCAGAAAAGATAAAACTTATAAAATTGATTATAATGATTCCATTTATACCAATTAATGAAAACATTATACCGGATACAGCAGGACCTGCTATATTTGATATAGATGAAACCATTGCTATAAAGCTATTTGATCTTGAAAGAGATTCCTCTTCTACAATATTAGGTATACATGAAGTAACTACGGGATTATAACAGGCAGAAAATAAAGAAAGCAGTATCATTGTTATAGATGTCGTAATAATAGGATAAAAATTTATATATATACCGATACCATATATCAAAATAGATGCAGCAGATAAAATATCCAGAACGATCATTGTTTTTCTGTGGTTAAACCTATCAGCGATATTTCCTGCGATAGGAGCGACAAATATATAAGGAAGGACAGATAGTGCAAGTATATTTGCGTATATTGAAGAATTTCCGGTTATTTCAAGAATATACAGAGAAAGAGAGAATCTCTGTATTGCACTTCCAAACATACTGATAATCTGTCCATACAAAACGAGTCTGAAGTTTTTATTCATGGCAGGCTCCGTAATCGATACATATAGGATACCCTTTTTTTCTATCTACATAAAGTTCAGCATCTATTTCATATGCAAGTTTCAGATTTTCCTTTGTTATTACATCCATCGGATGACCTTCAAATATTATTTTGCCTGCATTCATTCCTATTATATTTGTTGCAAATTTGCATGCCTGATTAAGCTCATGTACAACAGCTATTATAGTTACATTCTCCTCAATATTTAATTTTTTAAGAAGAGTAAGTATCTCAAGCTGGTGAGCTATATCAAGATAAGTCGTTGGTTCATCAAGTAGCAATACATCAGTCTTTTGTGCAAGAGCCATAGCAATAAAGGCTCTCTGTCTTTGTCCACCTGAAAGCTCAGATAAAACAGAATTTTTCAGTTCGGATATTCCCGTCTTTTCCATAGCCCAGTCTATAATTTCATAATCCTTTGAAGAAAGTCCTGAAAAAGGCTTCTGATAAGGAAACCTTCCGTATGCTATAAGTTCATGTACTTTTATACCTTCAGGAACCATGGGATTCTGAGGCAAGACCGCAATTTTTTTAGCCAGCGATTTATTTTTTATTTTTCCCAGTTCATTATTACCTATAAAAATAGTTCCAGACTTTGGTTTTATTATTCTGGATAATGTTTTAAGCAGAGTAGATTTACCGCATCCATTTTGACCAATTATCATTGTAAAACTTCCATCGGGTATTATGGTATTCAGATTTTTTATAATCATTTTGTCACCGTATCCGGTACTAAGTCCATTTATTTTTATTTCCATGATCAACCTCCTATGATTTTTTCCGTATAAGATATAAGTAATAAGGTATACCGACAATAGAAACGACAATCCCGACAGGAATTTCTATAGGAGAAAAGACTGTACGAGCTATTATGTCGGATAAAACAAGTATTATGGAACTTATTGTTCCAGAAAGAGGAATCAGAAATAAATGTCTGTTTCCAACAAGTTTCTTTGCAATCCGTGGACCCAGAAGAGCAAGAAATGCTATATTTCCAGCTACAGAGGTAGCAACACCTGCAAGTAACGTAGCAGTAATTATAAATATAATATTTTCTTTTGTAAGAGATACACCAAGTCCGATTGAGATTTCATCACCCAGATACAACAAATCAAGAATTTTATGTCTACAGAATGTAAAAATAATTAATATAGCTATAAATGGTGATGCAGGAATGATATAATCCCAGCTGCTTCCCCAGAGACTTCCATTTGTCCAGGTAAGAACCTGATTAAAATCACCTTTGCTGATATTGAGCTGGTAAAAAGTAATAATAGCATTGATACCGGCATTTAATCCTATTCCACAAAGAACAAATCTAACTGGAGAAATATTCCCCTTGTATGCAAGAGTATATACAATGACTGCAGCAAATATACTTCCAGCTATTGCAACAAAAGGTATCATAAGCTTTGAAGATTGAGTCAGAGATGAATAATATGTATTTGTACCAAGTGATATAAATACAACCACAAATAGAGCTGCTCCGGCGTTTATTCCTATCATACCTGGTTCTGCAAGGGGATTCTTTGTTATTGCCTGTAATATAACCCCTGATGTTGCCAGTGCAAATGAAACTAGAATGGCAAGTACTATCCTCGGTAGTCTTAACTGATAAAGTGTAAACTCCTGATACTTATTTCCGTTTCCCGAAAGAGTAGATATAATATCCAATATCTTCATAGAATAATTGCCGGTCATAAAAGATATAGCTATAGACATTACAAGTAGTACAATAAATATAGATATAATAATTTTATATTTTCTATTTTTCATATTATTTACTCTCCTTTCTGACAAGCATAAGAAAAACAGGAATACCTATTGCCGTTGTAAATAGACCTACAGGTAGTTCATATGGTGCAGAGATAGTTCTTGCCAGTATATCTGAATAAACAAGTAAAACAGAGCCGTAAATAAAAGAAAGAGGAAGAAGGTATCTGTAATCACTTCCTGAAAGTTTTCTTATTATATGAGGTACAAAAAGCCCTATAAAAGAAATACTACCAGCAACAGATACTGAAACTGCACATATAGGTATTATAAAAAGTATTGTCGATATTTTGATTTTTTCGGGTGATATACCAAGTCCGACTGCAGATTCATCACCCAACGAAATAAGATTTATCTTTCCTGCCTGAAGAATTAGAAGAATAGAGAAAAGTATTCCTATAACAGAAAGAAAAACAACATCTGTCCAATCAACATTTCTAAGACCTCCAGAAATCCAGAATGCAAGTTCCTGAGATCTATTTCCAATAATAGCTACAATCGAAGCCATCGATATAAAAAACATACTTATAGAAGTTCCCATAAGGAGCATTCTCGATACAGTCTGATTTCTTGAGTCTGAAAGCAGGAAAAACAGAAGAAATATACCGCTGAATACAGCTCCTGCAAAGGACATCATAAAAAGCCCAAATCCCCCACTTGAAATTCCATATACAGATGATATAGAAACTGCGAATACAGCACCCTGATTCACTCCAAGAATAGATGGTTCTGCAACTGGATTTTTTATTACACCTTGTATTGCTGCTCCAGAAAGTGACAACATTCCACCGATAAGTATAGAGGATATAATTCTAGGTATTCGCACATCTCTTATAAGCTGATCTTTTATATTACTGCCATCATAATAAAAGATTCCATGTATTATATCAGAAAATGACAAATCCATGCTTCCAGCAAAAAGAGATAAAAGTATTCCTAAAAATAACAGCAGCATTCCTGCTGCTATTATAATTTTATTTCTGTTTGATATTGCTGTCATTTAGAATATATCAGCTGATTCTTCAAGAAACTTTTTCTTTCCGATACAGCTATAACCCATATTAAAGTAAGGACTTGATGGCAGTTCAATTACATTTCCATTTTTCACAGCGCGCATATTCTGATATATAGAGTTTTCTTTAAGTGAAGCTATATCATCATCAGTTCCTACAAGAACAAGGTAATCCGCGTCTATTTCAGCAAGACCTTCATAAGAAACAACCGGAAGAGAAATACTGTCCTGCTCAGGAAGGTTAGAAGGTTTTGAAAGTTTCATATCGTCAAACATAACACTTCCTATACCTGCAGCATCAAATACATATATCTGTCCACCGCTTGCTAATATTGGAAGGTAAGTTGTATCTTTGCCGTTTTTTTCTATAATTTTTTCTCCGGCAGTAGAAGCTTCCTTAGTGTAGTCATTAAGCCATTTCTCTGCAATATCTTCCTTGCCAAATATTTTTGCTATTAATTTTAAATCTTCTGTCCAGTCTATCTGTTCAAGCTGAATCATAACTGTAGGGGCTATATCCTTAAGCTGTTCATACATTTTTTCCTGTACGTTGGATATTATTATCAGATCAGGGTTGAGATTAAGTATCCCCTCTATATCCATAGTATCCTGCATACTGTAACCTACAATCTTTGCATCTGAAAGTTCCTCCTCAAGATAAGATGGAAGCTTTGTATAATCATATGCATCAGAGTTTGCAGTACCTACGACATCGTAACCAAGTATTTTCAGAATATCACTATTTCCACTCAAATCTACTATTCTCTGGGGATTCGCTGGTATTTCAACCTCCCCCTTTGAATCAGTAACCTTTATTGTCTCTGTAGATACAGAGTCTGAGTTTTTATTGCTGTTTGTGCAACCTGTAAGAACAGATAGTGCCAAAACAGATGAAATTATTAAAAAAGATAGTTTTTTTATCATAATAAGTCTCCCTTCAAATAAATCTAATTGAGAGTATATATCAAAAGAGTTATATTTTCAATATATACAAAAATAATGATTATTTATAACACTAAAAAAGATAATTTTATGTTATTATTTAGAGAATAGATTTTATAAAAAGGAGCGGATATTTATTGATTGAGACATACGGAGTAGAGAGATTCAAAAGAGAAATAATAAGAGAGCTTGGATTCAAAAAGAATGAAGAAAAATTCTTTACAATATATAAAGACTACGATTCAGATAATGGATATATAAAAGAATACCGAAAAGACGATGAGTATGAAATAAGAATTGCGGAGTATAAAATAAAAGATGACTTTTCGATATCATTTGAAACGGATGAAAAACTTCTGAGATTTGGCATAGTGTACAGTGGGACTACAAATTTTGAAATTCTTGATTCTCAGGAATCTTCATTTAAGCCATCTTCTTTTATAGTACTTGAGGAAAATATAAAAGGAGTTCAGCACTGGAAAAAAGGACAGTATTTCAAAGGAGTTGAAATAACTGTATATCAGAAATTTATGGATTATATCGTAAACAGAATTGGAAATCCGGATATTGAGGAAAAATTTGAAATAAATCATACATACAAACATATACCGGTGGAGCTTGTCAGTGCAATAAATAGAGTTATACAGATGGATAAGGATAATACTCTGAATGAATATAATCTGGAAGCGATGATTCTGAATTTTATTGGTATAATAAAAGAAGAAGGGGACAGATATATACATAAAAATGATAGTGAGGATAAATACGGAGAAATAATTGTAGGAAATAGAAGGATAAAACTTGATAGAGATGATTATACAACCATATGTCGGGTAAAGGAATTTCTCGGGGAAAATTTTGTACATCCACCTACAATAGAAGCTATAGGATATAAATTTTTTATAAGTGTACAGAAACTTGTATATGGTTTTAAATACTATTTTAATATGACAATAGGAGATTTTATATCACTTCAGAGAATGAATCGGGCTGTGTGGATGCTTTGCAATACATCAAAAAGTATAGATGATATATCTGAGTCCGTTGGATATGATCATACTTCAAATTTTATAAGGCGGTTTAAAAAAAAGTACAACCTTACGCCTCTTAAATATAGAAAAAGAGAAGAAAATAAAAATATAACAGATATGGATAATATATAAATAAATGGTATAATAGAAAAAATACTTTATTACGGAGGCTTATATGGACAGAAAAACACTAAAAAAAATAATAGATACTGCGGCAGGAAGAATAAAAGCAGATACGGTTATAAAAAACTGCCAAGTTATAAATGTATATACAGGAAAAATTGAAGAAAGTGATATAGCCATAGCAGATGGATTTATAGCAGGTACAGGAAACTACGATGGAATAAAAGAAATAGATGCCGGTGGTAAATTTGCAGCACCGGGATTTATAGACAGCCATATACACATAGAATCATCATATCTGGCTCCATCAGAGCTTGGAAAACTTACAGTACCTCATGGAACGACAACTATAATAGCTGACCCTCATGAAATAGCAAATGTACGGGGAATAAAGGGAATGGATTATATGCTTGAAGATGCAGATGGAACAGATCTTGATATAAAGTTCATGGTGCCATCATGTGTTCCAGCTACAATCTTTGAAACAGCGGGAGCATCTATAGACAGCAGAGATATAGCGGACTATATGGATTCAAGAAATGTTCTGGGGCTTGGTGAGTTTATGAATTATCCTGGTGTTATATATGGAGATGATGAAACACTTGATAGAATACTTGCTGCAAGAGACAGAGGTAGAGTGATAGATGGGCATGCACCGAATGTATTTGATAAGGAGCTGAATGCATATGCAGCTGCAAATATAGCGGCAGATCACGAATGTGCTACTCTTGAAGATATGGAAAACAGACTCTCAAGAGGTATGTATGTTATGATAAGACAGGGATCTGCGTGTCACAATCTTAAAACCATGATAAAAGGTGTAAACTCTACAAACAGCAGAAGATGTGTACTTTGTTCTGATGATAGACAGCCAAAGACAATATTTGAAGAGGGACATCTTGATAATCATATAAATATGTGTCTCGAAGAAGGAATAGATATTGTTACAGCAATACAGATGGCTACACTGAATGCAGCTGAACTTTTTAAGTTAGAAGACAGAGGAGCAATTGCACCTGGAAAAAGAGCAGACATAGTACTTTTTGATATGGACGAGAAAATACATGTAAAAGACGTGTTCATAGAAGGAAAACACTGTGCATCTGAGGGTAAATATACAGGAAAAGATGTAAAAGCGGACATTTCCGGAGTAAGAAACAGTATGAATGTCAAAGGTTTCAGCAAAGATAAGTTAAAACTTAATTTAACAGGTGAATATGCAACAGCAATAGAGCTTATAACAGGTGAGGTTGTAACGAAGAAAACGAAGGTAAAAGTACAGAAGGATTCGGATGGAGATTTTGTAAGAAATCCAGACGAGGATGTTGTAAAGATTGCAGTAGTTGAAAGACACAAAGGAACTGGAAATGTAGCATGCGGACTTATAAAAGGATATGGAATCAGAAAAGGTGCAGTTGCACTTTCCATAGCACACGATTCACACAATATAATAGTTACCGGTGTGGACAACGACGAGATGGAAGCTGCAGTAAATGCACTTATAGCTCAGGAGGGAGGAATGGTTCTTGTAAAGGATGGAAAGGTAATAGAATCAATGCCTCTTCCTATAGGTGGACTTATGACGGATAAAAGTGGAAAATGGGTTGATGAAAAACTTACTGATATGCATGAAAAGGCACACAGAGAGCTTGGAATATCAGGAAGTGTAGAACCTGTTATGACACTTTGCTTTATGTCACTTCCTGTAATACCGGAGATAAAGATAACAGACAGGGGATTGTTTGATGTAACAAAATTTGATTTTATCGATATAAATGAATAAATATATTTTAAGCTTAAAAACCATATATGGAGGATCAGATGAAAAAAATAGCAGTAGTTGGAAGTATAAATATGGATATGACTGTGACAGCAGATAGAATTCCATCAAAAGGAGAAACGATAAAGGGAAATTCTATAAGCTATATACCTGGTGGAAAAGGTGCGAATCAGGCTGTTGCAGCTGGAAGACTTGGTGCAGACGTGGATATGTTCGGATGTGTGGGAGACGATTCGTTCGGTGAAACTCTTGTAAATAATCTTAATGAAAATGGTGTATGTACTGACTACATCAAAAAAGTAGCCGGTGTATCTACTGGACTTGCAGTAATAACAGTAGGAGAAAATGACAATACAATAGTTATACTTGCCGGAGCTAATGACTGTGTTGACGTGGAATATATAAAAAGTGTGGAGGATAAGATACTTGAAAGCGAGGTTATAGTTCTTCAGCATGAAATACCACAGGAAACAATAGAATATGTTGTTGAGCTTGGCTACAGAAACAATAAGATTGTAATACTTAATCCAGCGCCTGCAAGAGAAGTAAAAAGAGATATAATAGATAAGATATCGTATCTTACACCCAATGAGCATGAGACTTCGATTATATTTGGAAGTGATGATTTTGAAGGTCTTATGAAAAAATATCCGGAGAAACTGATAATAACAATGGGAAGCAGAGGGGTTTACTCTGTAGATAGAATAGGAGAAATAATAAATATACCAGCACTTAAAACTGAAGTTGTGGATACCACAGGTGCAGGAGATACATTAAACGGTGCATTTGCGGTATCTGTACTTAATGGAGTGAATATAAAGGAGGCTCTTGTTTTTGCAAATACTGCAGCAGGAATATCGGTAGGTAAATTCGGAGCCCAGGGTGGAATGCCGACATATGACGAAGTGATGAATAGAATGAAATAATTTTATAGAGGTATAGAAATTTATTTATAAAAGGCCATCTTTACCATGTTTTTATGGAAAAGGTGGCTTTTTATATGCAATACTATACTCTGCTTTACATCTTAATTGTACAAAAGTATAATAGTAAATATAACTAAAAAACTGAAAATTGAAAAAAGGAGAAACAAAATGAAAAAAGTAACAGTAATAGGAGCAGGAAATGGTGGAACAACAGCAGCATACCATTTTGCAAAAGACGGGCATAGTGTATGCCTGTTTGACACAGAGGCATTTTCAGAAAATGTAGCAGCTGCAAAAGAAAACGGTGGAATAGAGGCATTAGCAGAATATCTGGAGGGAGAAATGATTCTGCCGGGTTTTGAAAAAATAGATCTTGCAACAACAGATATAAAAGAGGCGATGGAGTTTGCAGACATATATGTCATGGTGTGTCCTTCATTTGCACAGGAAAAACTTTTTGGTATGATGATACCATATCTTAAAGATGGAGCAGTGATTATAATAATGCCTGGAAACTATGGTGGACTTGTAATGAAAAAAGCGCTTGATGAATCGGATAAAGCGGGAATTGATGTTACATTTGTAGATGCAATAAGTATACCGTGGGCATGCAGAGTTGCAGAACCAGGAAAAACAGCGATAATGGGTATAAAGGAATTCCTTCCTGTAAGTATATTCCCATCTTCAAAGAAAACAGAAGAGACTGTTGATATAATAAACGATGTACTTCCTATACTGGCGGAAATACTTCCAAATCCTCTTGTAGCAGGACTTGAAAATATAAACTTCGGGGGCCATCCGCTTATGGCAACTGTAAATATAGGCCTTCTTGAAAACTTCAATGGAGAATTCAACTATTACAGAGATTGCTGCAGTACAGCTACAGCAAATGCAGCTGATAAAATGGATAAGGAAAGAGTTTCTGTAGGAAATGCACTTGGATTTAAACTTAGAACAGAGCTTGAAGCTATGAATGCTTTATATGCATCTGATGAAAAGAGTGTATATGATTTCAATAGAAAATCAGGTACTCACGGCAAGATAAAAAATGCTCCTGACAGTTCAAAATCGAGATATATAACAGAGGACGTTCCTTATCTTCTTGTACCATGCTATCATCTTGCAAAGGCATGTGGATTAGAAGTTCCGGTTATACAGGCGTGCATAACTCTTGCTGGTGCATATAACGATGAGGATTATTTCTCATCAGGTAGAACACTTGAAAAAATGGGTATAGAAGAAAATACAGTAGAAGGAATAAAAAAATTCCTTGATGCCAATTAAAAGAAAATACAAATTACTATAAGGAGAAAATATGTATAAAGATAAAATAAGAAAATATTTTGAGGATCACAGAGATGAAATGCTGTCTGATATAGCAAAACTTGTTGCGATAGACAGTCAGAGAACGGAAGCGAAAGATGGTATGCCATATGGTGAAGGAGTTTTTAAAGCTCTCAGCACAGCACTTTCCATGTCTGAAAAATACGGATTTTATACAAAAAACTGGGAAAATCATGTAGGTACAGCGTCTCTTTATAATGATGATGAAAGAGCACTTGAGATAATGGTTCATCTTGATATAGTTCCTCCAGGTGAAGGATGGACAAAGACAGAACCGTTTGTAATGAAGGAAATAGATGGAAGAATATACGGTAGGGGTACTGCAGATGATAAAGGACCTGCAGTTGCGGCACTTTATGCAATGAGAGCAATAAAAGAGCTTGAAATACCTCTATCAAAAAATGTAAGAATAATGTTTGGCTGTGACGAGGAATGTTACAGTGAAGATATAAAATACTATTTTTCAAAGACAGAACCCGCTGATATGACTTTCTCTCCTGATGCAGATTTCCCTGTAATAAATATAGAAAAAGGTCTTTATTACGGAATGATGAAGGGAAAACTGAAATCAGATGGGAAAAAATCAGTAATAAGTATATCTGCAGGGGAAAAAGACAATGTCGTTCCCGGTAAGGCATATGCATCTATAAAAGGATTTAAACCTAATGAAATAGAAAGTATAGTAGCTGAAGTTGAAAATATAACAGGCACAACTATTGAACTTACAGAAAGAGGAGAAATTTTAGATATACTTGTAAAAGGAGTTCCTGCACATGCGTCTACACCAGAGGAAGGATGTAACAGCGATACAGCACTGCTTGAACTGCTTAAGAGAATAAATCTTGATAAATCAGAGCTTTCGGACGCAATAGAGACGCTTTCAGAGATGTTCCCTCATGGTGATACAAATGGAACCGCAGCAGGTGTATATGCTGCTGATGATGAATCAGGGGAAATAACTGTAAGCCTTAATATAATGAAATATGACGGTGAGAATTTTGAGGCTGTCTATGATTCAAGAATGCCTATATGTTCTACTTATAAGAGCATGGATCCAATAAGAAATAAAGCAGCTGAAATTGGACTTGAATTTGAGGATGATTTCCTACCACCTCACTATGTTCCATCTGATTCAGAATTTGTGAAGACTCTTATAGCATCATATGAAAAATACTCAGGTAACAAAGGGGAAGCAAAAGCCATGGGCGGAGCAACTTATGTACACGGTATAAAAAATGCTGTTGCATTTGGAGCTGCTCTTGAAGGTGAAGATAATAAAATGCATGGAGCTGATGAATCTGCTGTTATAGATACACTTCTTATGAGTGGAATGATTTTTGCGGATGCAATATATCAGCTTTGTAAATAGAAAAAATCGCTCGCGTAATGCGGGCGATTTTTTGTTTTTTGAGATAAAAATAAAATATTACAGAACATACGTTTGAAAAAATATATACATAAAAAATACGTTGTGATATACTGAATTCGAAGAAAAAATAATAAATGGTAAAATAATCATATAAATGGATATATATAAAGTATAAAAATCGGAAGAAAGGCGGTAAGTGAAATGGATAAATTTAAAATACATTCGCCGTTTTCACCAATGGGTGATCAGCCGGAAGCGATAGAGAAAATATCAGACGCTATAAACAGAGGTGAAAAGTTTTCTACACTTCTTGGAGTTACCGGTTCTGGAAAGACATTTACAATGGCTAATATAATTGAAAAAGTAAATAAGCCTACTCTTATACTTGCCCACAATAAGACACTTGCAGCACAGCTTTATGGAGAATTCAAGGAATTTTTTCCTGAAAATGCTGTAGAGTATTTCGTATCGTACTACGATTACTATCAGCCTGAAGCATATGTGGCGAGCAGTGATACATATATAGAAAAAGACGCAAGTATAAATGATGAGATAGATAAACTCAGACACTCTGCAACAGCTGCACTTCTTGAGAGAAGAGATGTAGTTATAATATCGTCTGTATCCTGTATATACGGTCTGGGGGATCCAAAGGACTATAAGGAGATGATGCTTTCACTTAGACCAGGAATACAGAGAGACAGAGACGATGTAATAAAAAGACTTGTAGAGATACAGTACGAGAGAAATGATATAAACTTTACACGAGGTACATTCAGAGTAAGGGGAGATGTGATCGAGATATATCCGGCTGGAAATGACGAGAAAGCAATAAGGGTAGAATTCTTTGGGGATGAGATAGACAGAATAACAGAGATAGACTATATAACCGGAAAAATTGTTGGAGTAAGAAATCACGTTGCAATATTTCCGGCATCTCATTATGTAACAACTCCTGAAAGAGTGGAAGCAGCTATAAAAAGTATAGAAGCCGAGCTTGAGGAGAGAATACAGTATTTCAAAGATAACGATATGCTTCTTGAGGCTCAGAGAATCGAGCAGAGAACAAATTACGATATAGAGATGCTTAGAGAAATAGGATTCTGTCAGGGAATAGAAAACTATTCAAGACATCTTACAGGAAGAGCAGAGGGAGAAAAACCGTACACACTTATGGATTTCTTCCCGGACGATTTTCTGATGATAATAGACGAATCACATGTTACAGTTCCTCAGGTTAGGGGAATGTATGCGGGGGACAGATCCAGAAAAAAATCTCTTATAGACAACGGATTCAGACTTCCTTCAGCTTACGACAACAGACCTCTTAACTTTGAAGAATTTGAGGAAAATATAAATCAGATAGTATTTACAACTGCTACACCTGGTCCATATGAAGTAGCACACAGTACTACATTTGCAGAACAGATAATCAGACCTACAGGACTTCTGGATCCTATTATAGATGTAAGACCTATAGAAAATCAGATAGATAATCTGGTAGGCGAGATACATTCTGTAATAGAAAAAGGTGAGAGAGTACTTATAACAACCCTTACTAAAAAGATGAGTGAGGATTTGACAGATTATCTGAAAGAGATTGGAATAAAGGTAAAATACCTTCATTCGGATATAGCAACACTTGAAAGAACTGAGATAATAAGAGACCTGAGAATGGGTAAATTCGATGTGCTTGTAGGAATAAACCTTCTTAGAGAGGGGCTTGATATACCTGAAGTTTCTCTTATAGCTATACTTGATGCCGACAAGGAGGGATTCCTTCGTTCCGAGACATCTCTTATACAGACTATAGGACGTGCTGCGAGAAATGAAAATGGACGAGTTATAATGTACGCTGATAAAATAACTGACTCTATGCAGAATGCAATCGACGAGACAAAGAGAAGAAGGGAAATTCAGGACAACTTCAACAAAGAACATGGAATAGTTCCAAAGACTGTCAAGAAGGACATAAGAGGAGCAATAGAAGCTACATCTGTAGCTGAAGAAGAGGTTGTATATGGAATCAGGGAAACAGAAAATCCTGACGAGATAAAGACAAATATAGAAAAACTTATGGGAGAAATGAAAGAGGCGGCTGGAGAACTTCAGTTTGAAAGGGCAGCAGAACTTAGAGATAAGATTGCAGAGCTTCAGAAAAAACTTGAGGATATAAAAAACAGTGGCTCAAAGAAGAAAAAGAAGAAAAAGTAGTAGAATGATAATATTCAAATAATGAAATATATACAATTATTAAATACGAAAGGAGATAATGCTTTGGAAGATAGAAACATAGTTATAAAAGGTGCAAGAGAAAACAATCTGAAGGGGATAGACCTGACTATACCGAGAAATAAATTCATAGTATTTACAGGGCTTTCAGGTTCGGGAAAATCATCTCTTGCATTTGATACGATATATGCAGAAGGTCAGAGAAGATATGTGGAGAGTCTTTCTTCATATGCAAGACAGTTCCTTGGACAGATGGAAAAACCAAATGTCGAGTATATAGAGGGGCTTTCTCCTGCTATTTCGATAGACCAGAAGACGACTTCAAAAAACCCGCGTTCAACAGTGGGTACGGTAACGGAGATATACGACTATCTGAGATTACTTTTTGCAAATACAGGAGAAGTTCACTGTCCGGTATGTGGTAAGAAGATAAGTCAGATGACAATACAGGAGATAACAGATAAAATACTTGAATTCCCGGAAAGAACAAAGATACAGATTCTTTCGCCGATAGTCAGAGGTAAAAAAGGAACTCACAAAAAAACTATTGAAAATATCAGAAAAGAAGGTTTTGTCAGAGTCAGAGTAGACGGAGAAAACTTTGATGTAAACGACGAGATAGAGCTTGAAAAGAATAAAAAACATGATATAGAAGTTGTGGTAGATAGAATAATAGTAAAAGAAGGGCTTGAGGGAAGACTTGCTGATTCAATTGAAATGGCGGTAAAACTTTCTGACGGACTTGTTATTGCTCAGGTAATAGACGGTGAGGAAATAATGTTCTCTACAAAGTTTGCCTGCCCTGATCACGGAATAGGAATAGAGGAGCTTTCTCCAAGAATGTTCTCATTCAACGCTCCATTTGGTGCATGTGAGGTATGTAAAGGACTTGGAGAAAGTAGAGAGGTAGACCCTGATCTTGTTGTTCCAAACAAGGAGCTTACTATAAAGCAGGGCGCAATAGCAGCATGGGGAGCGGCCGGAGCAAGTGACGAAACATACTACAGTATGATGATGAAAAGTCTTGCTGACAGTTATGATGTGGATATAAATACTCCTTTCAAGGATTTCCCGGAAGATTTTGTAAATGAGCTTCTTTATGGAGATGGAGAGACAAGTACAATTGTAGAATTTGAATTTGACTCAAAATATGGTGGAAGAAAAAAATACAAGGCTCACTTCGAGGGAGTAATCACAAATATTTCGAGAAGATATGCAGAGACAAAATCGGAATATATGAGAGAAAAATTTGAGGAGTATATGTCTGAGATTCCATGTTCTGCATGTAAAGGAAAGAGACTTAAAAAAGAAGTTCTTTCAGTTTTAGTAGGTGGAAAAAATATAATAGAGGTAACTGAGCTTTCTATAAATGAACTTATAGAATTTATAGACGGGCTTAACGATATATTCTCTGAAAAACAGAGAATGATTGCTACAGAAATAGTGAAAGAGATAAGAGAAAGAGCGAGCTTCCTTAAAAATGTCGGACTTGAGTATCTGAATCTTTCAAGAAAGGCTGGAACTCTTTCAGGGGGAGAGGCACAGCGTATAAGACTTGCAACTCAGATCGGTTCTGCACTTGTAGGGGTACTTTATGTACTTGATGAGCCGAGTATAGGACTTCATCAGAGGGACAACGACAAACTTATAGCTACACTTAGAAATCTGACAGACATAGGAAATACGCTTATAGTTGTAGAACACGACGAGGATACTATGAGAGCTGCAGATTACATTGTAGATATAGGTCCTGGAGCAGGAATACACGGTGGAGAGATTGTAGCCGAGGGAACAGCAGAGGAGATAATGGCAAATGAAAACTCTATAACAGGAAAATACCTGAGTGGAGAAAAAATAATTGCACTTCCAGAGAGCACGAGAGAAGGAAATGGAAATTTCATAGAGATAAAAGGCGCATCTGAAAACAACCTTAAAAATCTGAATGTGAAATTCCCTCTTGGAAAATTCATATGTGTAACAGGAGTTTCCGGTTCCGGAAAGAGTACACTTGTAAATGAGATACTGTACAAAGGTGTTGCAAACAGCGTAAACAGAGTCAGACAAAGACCTGGAAAACACAGGGAAATCAAGGGAATTGAAAATATAGACAAGGTTATAAACATAGACCAGAGCCCTATAGGAAGAACTCCAAGATCAAATCCGGCGACATATACAGGAGTATTTGACCACATAAGAGATCTTTTTGCAGCTACAAACGAGGCAAAGGCGAGAGGATATCAGAAGGGAAGATTCAGTTTCAACGTAAAAGGCGGAAGATGTGAGGCCTGCAAGGGAGACGGTATAATAAAAATAGAAATGCACTTCCTTCCAGATGTATATGTTCCATGTGAGGTATGTAAAGGGCAGAGATACAACAGAGAAACTCTTCAGGTAAAATACAAAGACAAGACAATAGCGGATGTACTTGACATGAACGTGGAAGAGGCACTTGAATTCTTTGAAAACATACCTAATATAAGAAGAAAACTGGAAACACTTATGGATGTAGGGCTTTCGTATATAAAACTCGGACAGCCTTCAACTCAGCTTTCAGGAGGAGAGGCACAGAGAATAAAACTTGCAGCAGAGCTTAGCAAGAGACCTACTGGAAAGACTTTATACATACTGGATGAGCCTACAACAGGACTTCATATGGCAGATGTAGACAAGCTTATAGATGTTCTTCAGAGACTTGCGGATACAGGAAATACAATAGTTGTAATAGAGCACAATCTCGATGTAATAAAAACATGTGATCATATAATAGACCTTGGACCAGAAGGTGGAGACGGTGGAGGAACTCTTGTAGCACAGGGGACTCCAGAGGAAATATCAAAAGTAGAGGAAAGTTATACAGGACAGTTCCTGAAAAGATATTTTGAATAAATTCAGATAATTTATATTAAATATAGATACAATATTTAAACTTCGAGTGATATAAAATCATAAATGAAGTATAATTAAATTAAAGAAAGAAAAAGCCTGAACATGTTTCAGGCTTTTTTAGAAAAGGGGGTATCTGTATGGATAAATATTCTAAAGTATATCTGAATAGGCACGAGTTTGGAACTGTATCAGGGCTTAAATTTCTGGAGCTTCACTATGCAGATCTGACAGAGTTTTATCATCCGGCGGATGTACTGATAATAGCATCTTATGAAAATCATGTTGGTTCTGTTACGAAAGCGTTTGAGTGTACACTCAGGGATGTATGTTCAATCTCGCTTGACAGCCTTTATGAGGATGCCGAGATAGATTTACACAGATCCCTTGGAGTATGGCTTTCAAAGGAAATAAAAAACGAAAAATTCGGATTCAAAAGAATAGCATGTGTTGATATAAATGAAGATGAGGAAATTGTAACTCCGGAAATTCTGGAGTCGAGAATAAAAAATGTTTTTGCGATGTTCAATCTCGCATATGGTATAGGCATAGACATCGAAAGTGCAGCTATGCCGGTAATAGGATCATGTCTGAAAAATGTATCAAATGACGAGATTCTAAGAATTCTTGTCGAGCAGAGCAGAAATGCAATGGAAAAGACTTATAGTCTAGAGGGTATTTATATAGTAGATAACGATAGAGAAAAAGTTATGGACTTTGACTGCAAGATGAATGAACTTTTAAACAGAAGTGATATAGATCAGAAAAATGTATTCAGTGATGAAAGCTGTGATGAAATTTTATGTGACATATGGAGTAAAATAAAGTCATATACAGGAAAATCATCAAGGCAGAAATACAGAAAAACAGGTAGAGATGATGTAATAGAAGAGCTTGAGATGAGGGTTGAAAGTAGAGAACTGAGACAGTTTGAACTGTGTGTTCTTGCAAGAAAACTTCTGGAGTATATAATATACGATGTAGCAGGAGAAAAAGCAGGTGGAAGAAATCTGTTTCAGAAGATAGAATACCTTAGAAAGGCGGATATTGCATCACAGAGAATAACGTCATATATGCATGTTGTAAGAACATTTGGAAATGCAGGGGTACATGCGGATGATGAATTATCAGAGATATCAGTGGATGAGAACCACATAGATAGACATATACTTGTCGAATGTATTCAGAGAATTGTGGACTACTGGGTAGAGGAAAAGTATATAGATAGAAAGCAAACGAAATGGATTATAGATAATAATTAAAAAAGGTGGTGAGAGATTGTTCGATATACAGGAACATCTAAAAAAGCTTCCGGATTCTCCGGGAGTTTATATAATGAAGGATATATCGGGAAATGTTATATATGTAGGTAAGGCTGTCGTACTTAAAAACAGGGTGAGACAATATTTTCAGTCATCAAAGAACCATACTTCAAAAGTGAAGTCCATGGTAAAAAATATATCGAGTTTTGAATATATAATGACCGATTCAGAAACAGAGGCGCTTATACTTGAGTGTAACCTTATAAAAAGATACAGACCTAAGTACAACGTACTTCTGAGAGATGATAAAACATATCCATATATAAAAGTAACTGTAAATGAGAATTATCCGAGAGTATATAAAGTGAGAAAAATAAAAAAAGACGGAGCGAAATATTTTGGACCGTATACAAATATAACTGCTGTAAACGATACTCTTGAAACTATAAGGGAAATATATCCTATAAGACAGTGTAGAATAGATATAGATAGAGCTATAAAAAATAAAATGAGGCCATGTCTTAATTACCATATAAAAAAATGTATGGGGCCATGTACAGGAAATGTTTCAAAAGAAGAGTATAAACTTATGATAGACGATGTAATAATGTGTCTTTCAGGAAAAGAAGATAAGCTGATGGAACTTCTGAGCGAAAAGATGAAGGAATGTGCAGAAAACTTCAGATTTGAAGAGGCTGCTGTATATAGAGATAGAATAAAGAGTTTAGAGGGAATAGTTGAAAAGCAGAAAATAGACAATACCTCACTTGATATAAATCAGGATGTAATAGCCATGGCTAGAGCAAACAATGAAGCCTGTGTACAGATATTCTTTGTCAGAAATGGTAAAATAGTAGGTAGAGAACATTTTATACTCGAGGGAGTAATGGACAGTGACAGAAAATCAATTCTGGGTTCATTTACAAAACAGTTCTATATGGAGCAGGAGTATATTCCAAAGGAAATCATAATAGAAGAGGAAATAGAAGATCAGCAGATACTAGAGGATATACTTGCCAAGAGAAAAGGACAGAAGGTAACTATAAGAATACCTAAAAAGGGAGAAAAAAAGAGCCTTGTAGAAATGGTAAGGAAAAATGCGGTTGAGTATCTTGAAAAGTTCTCTGATATGAATAAAAGAAAATATGAAAAAAGTATCGGTGCACTTGAAGAGCTTAAAAATCTGCTTGAACTTGATGAAATACCTTCAAGAATAGAATCATTTGATATATCGAATATACAGGGAGTGGATTCAATAGGTTCTATGGTTGTATATACAGATGGTAAAAAAGACAGAAAGGAATACAGGAGATTTAAAGTAGAAACCGTAATAGGTCCAAATGACTACGATTCTATGGCTGAAATTGTTGAAAGAAGACTAGGACATGGAAACTATCCGGATCTGATACTTCTCGATGGAGGTAAGGGTCAGGTAAATGCTGTAAAAAAAGTCTTCAGAAAGCTTGGTGTAGATATTCCTCTGTGGGGAATGTACAAGGACGATAGACATAGAACAAAAGGACTTGTAAATGAAACAAATGAAATAGAGCTTAATAGAACTTCAAACCTCTATAGATTTGTATCCGGAATACAGGAAGAAGTACATAACTATGCAATAACATATCATAGGAGCCTGAGAAATAAAAAACTTACAAAATCAGAACTTGATAATATACCGGGAATAGGTGAAAAAAGAAAAAAAGCACTTCTTTCTAAGTTTAAAGGTATAGATGGTATAAAGGAGGCTTCAATGGAGGAACTTGCAGATACAGAGGGGATGAACAAAAAATCTGCTGAAAATGTATATAATTTTTTCAGAAAGAAATAAAAGAATATAAATAAGGAGATGTACTATGGGAGAAACAAAAGTAAATATACTCGATATAGCGAGAGATTTGGATCTTGAAATAATAAATTATCCTCAGGACAATGAGGAGCATTTTGTAGCGACACCAGAGCTTAACAGACCAGGTCTTCAGTATGCCGGATTTTTTGAGTATTTCACATATGATAGAATTCAGGTTATCGGTAGAGGAGAATATGAGTATTTTGCTCAGATGGATGATAATATAAGAAAAGAAAGACTGGAGAAACTTTTTTCATATAAGATTCCTGCAGTTATAGTATCGAGAAATATGGAGATAAAACAGGATTTCCTGGAAGCTGCAGAAAAGCACGATACGATTGTTCTTAGATCAAAAAGGAATACTACAAGACTTATAAATAAGCTGTCAAACTATCTGGAAAACAGAATGGCTAAGTATGAGACTATACACGGAGTTCTTGTGGATATATATGGAGTAGGTGTACTTATAAAAGGAGAAAGTAGTGTCGGAAAATCAGAAACTGCTCTTGAACTTGTTCAGAAAGGTCATAGACTTGTTGCCGATGATGCCGTTGAAATAAGAAAAACAGATGAAAATAGAATAATCGGTCAGGCTCCGGAACTTCTTAGACATTTTATGGAAATAAGAGGAGTAGGGATACTTGATATAAAGAGTCTTTATGGAGTAAGGGCTGTTAAACAGAAACACGAGATAGGGCTTGTTGTATATCTCGAATCCTGGGACAGCAAGAAATATTATGATAGATTGGGACTTGATAGAGAGTACGAAACTATCATGGGAGTACAGATAGAAAAAATGACTGTTCCTGTAAAACCGGGAAGAAACACTTCTATGATACTTGAAGTTGCAGCTATGAATTATAGACAAAAAGGAATGGGATATGATGCTGCAGAAGAGTTTACAAAGAAACTTAATCAGCTTATACACAATGATAGATAGATATACAAAGGAGATGGTATTAATACCGTCTCTTTTTTGTTGGATATTCTGGGTATATTAAAACAAAATATATAGAGTTATGTAAATTATTTGCTCTTGCATATTGTTATTTTTTAATATTTACATTATTATATAATATATAATTGGGTGTATAATGCACTTGATTTTGCGAAATAGTAAGAATTTGCAAAAAATTTAATGTTAAGATAAAAAGGGACTAAAGACAGATTATAGATATATTATTGATAAACAACATTGTTGAAAGGGGAACGTATAATGGATAAGAAAAAAGTATATTCAGATTTAAAAGATATACTTGGTGAAGATAAAATAATGGCTGATGAACCTATGAAAAAACATACATCGTTTAAAGTTGGAGGACCAGCGGATGTATTGGTAAGGCCTGAAACAGAAGAAGAAATAAAAGAAGTATTCAGATATATAAAAAGAGAAAACATACCGCACATGATAATAGGAAACGGATCAAATCTTCTTGTCAGAGACGGGGGTATAAGAGGAGTTGTAGTTGAACTGGCGGATAATTTTTCAGGTATAGAAGTGGAAGGAAACCTTATAAATGTGAAATCAGGTGCACTTCTTTCAAGAATAGGAAATGCAGCGTTAAAAAATGAGCTGAAAGGATTTGAGTTTGCAGCGGGAATACCAGGAAGTTTCGGTGGAGCTGTTGCAATGAACGCAGGTGCATATGGCGGAGAAATAAAGGATATTGTCAAAAGTGTAAGACTTATGGATGAAGATGGGAATATATTTGAACTTGAGAACAAAGACATGAATTTCTCATATAGAAGAAGTATAGTTACAGAAAAAGGATATACAGTAATATCTGCCGTAATAGAGCTTGAAAAAGGAGAATATGATGATATAAAGGCTGAAATGGACTGCCTTAGAGAAAAGAGAGTTACAAAACAGCCTCTTAACTATGCGAGTGCAGGAAGTACTTTCAAAAGACCTGAGGGATATTTTGCAGGTAAGCTTATACAGGATAGTGGTCTAAAAGGACTTGCACTTAGAGATGCTCAGGTATCTGAAAAACACTCTGGATTTGTGATAAACAGAGGAAATGCAACAGCCAAAGATCTGCTTGATCTTATGTATATAGTTAAAGCCACTGTAAACGCTAAGTTTGGAGTAATGCTTGAAGAGGAAGTAAAGATAGTCGGAGATGATGAATAATGAGGATAATTGCTGATTATCATACACATACCATTTACAGCAACGGTAAAAATCAGAGAGTAAGGCATGCAGAAGGTACAATGGAGGAAAATGTACAGGAAGCAATAAAAAAAGGGCTCAAGACGATTGGAATATCGGATCATGGATACAGACATTTTTTATATGGAATAAACAGAGATGATGTATCAAGAATGAGAGAGGAAGTAGATTCTTTAAAAGAAAAATACAAAGATATAGAAATACTTCTTGGTATAGAGTGTAATATACTTGACGATAAAGGAAATATAGATATGGATGACGGTATAAGAGATAAATTTGACTATGTTATGGCAGGATATCATTTTGCTTCTATACCTACATCAATAAGAGGGTTTATAAACCACGCAAGTAATTATGCTTTGAATACAGAAAGGGCAAAGAGATACAATACAAATGCCCTTGTAAATGCAATAAAAAACAATGATATTTTTATCATTACTCATCCGGGTGACAAGGGTGATGTATATATAGAAGAAGTTGCAAAAGCAGCTAAAGAAAGAAACGTGATGCTTGAGATAAACAATTCTCATGCAAGACTCAATGAAGAGCAGCTGAGAAAAATCGATAGCATAGGAAACAGATTTGTAATAGGATCGGATGCGCACAAACCGTTTATGGTAGGCAATTTTTCAAATGCATTTGAGACAATAAAGAAATCTGGAATAGATATAAAAAGAATAGCTAATGTAATAGAGTAGAGTAGTTGAATCAAAGGAGGCATTTGTATGAAATTTCTTATAGTTACAGGTCTTTCAGGATCTGGAAAAAGTGAAACAATGAAGGCATTAGAGGATATGGGATTCTATTGTGTGGACAACATGCCTCCTGCGCTGATAACTAAATTTGCAGAGATATGTTTTCAGGGAAATTCAAATGACAAAGTTGCGATAGGAGCAGATATAAGGGGAAGAAGATTTTTTGAGGCTCTTCATGAGAGTATACAATATCTTGAAAAAGCAAACTATAAGTTTGAAGTTCTATATCTGGACTGTGATGATGACGTTCTTTTAAAAAGATATAAAATGACAAGAAGAAATCATCCTCTTTCTAAGAATATGCAGATTCCAGAGGGAATAAAAATAGAAAGACAGATAATGGAGCCATTTAAAAAGTATGCTACATGTATAATAGATACTACAAATATGAAGCCTAAAGATCTTAAAGAAGAGATAAGAAAAATATATGGCGATAATTCGGAGGAAGTCGTTCCGAATATAACAATTTCTGTCGTATCTTTTGGATTTAAATACGGTATTCCAACAGATGCGGATCTTGTATTTGATGTAAGATTCCTTCCAAATCCGTATTATGATGAATCATTAAGAGCAAAGACAGGAGATTTTCAGGAAGTAAGAGATTATGTTATGAACTCAAAAGTAAGCGAAGAATTTCTTGAAAAACTATATGATTTTATAGATTTCCTTGTTCCTCAGTACATAGAGGAAGGAAAACAGCACCTTGTAATAGGTATAGGATGTACAGGAGGAAGACATAGATCGGTTACCATCGCAAATCTTGTATATGATAATCTTCATAAGGAAGGATACAGGGTTATCAAAAAACACAGAGACTCTATGCTTGGATAGCTTATGGAGGTAAAGATGGAAATTTTAACTGGTATAATAGGTATTGGTGGATGGGCTGCACTCATAGCGGCAGTCGTCTTTTATCTGAGAATGCAGAAAGAAAAAAAGGAAGCTCTCAGAAAAGAAGAGGAAAGTATAGTAAAGAATCCGAAAGTTGTAGTTATAGGTGGGGGGACAGGACAGTCTGTTTTTCTTAGAGGGTTAAAATACTATACTTCAAATATAACAGCAGTAGTTACAGTTGCAGATGATGGAGGAGGTTCCGGAGTTTTAAGAGAAGACCTTGGAATGCTGCCTCCAGGAGATATAAGAAACTGTATACTTGCGCTTGCAAATATAGAACCTACTATGAACGAGGTAATGCAGTACAGATTTGAAGAAGGTGTCTTAAAAGGACAGAGTTTCGGGAATCTGTTTCTTGCAGCGATGACAGGACTTTATGGAAATTTTGAAACAGCAGTATCTAAGCTTGGTGAAATATTTGCAATAACAGGAAAAGTTTATCCGGTTACACTTGAGGACGTAAATCTTGTTGCAGAACTTAAAAATGGCGATATTGTTGAAGGAGAATCAGCAATACCAAAGGAAAGCAGAAAAAGAGGCAGCGGTATAAAAAGACTGTATCTTAATAAAAAGAATATACAGCCGCTTAAAGAAGTTATACATGCAATCCAGGACGCTGATGTAATAATAATGGGTCCAGGAAGCCTTTATACAAGTGTAATCCCTAATCTTCTGGTTGAAGGTGTAGTAGAGGCGATAAAAGAATCTTATGCACCTAAGATATATATATCAAATGTTATGACTCAGCCGGGGGAAACAGATGGATATAACGTATGTGATCATATAGAGGCTCTTGCCGCACATACAGGCGAAAATATAGTAGATTATGTTGTGGCAAACAAAGAAATTTTAAATGATGAAGTTTTCTCAAGATATTCAAAAGATGGTGCAAAACAGGTACTTCTTGATCATTATCAGGAGAAAAAACTTTCAGATATGGGAATAAAGGCTGTAGAGTCTAATCTTATAGAGATAAAAAGTAATTATATAAGACATGATGCAAAAGAGGTTTCAAAGGTTATAATAAAAATCCTTTCTGATTTCAGGAAAAGATAAGAAGGAGTGAATTTGTATGAGAGAGGAAGTAAGTGCCGGCGGTGTAGTACTGTTCGGAAATGCTGTCCTCCTGCTTAAAAAATTCAATGGAGACTGGGTTTTACCAAAAGGAAAGGTTGAGCCCGGAGAAAGTCATCAGCAGGCTGCATTGAGAGAAGTGGGAGAAGAAAGTGGAGTAAAAGCAGATATAGAAAAATATCTTGGTGAGATACATTATACATTCAAAGAAAACTGGGATGAAAACAGAACTGTTCACAAAACTGTATTCTGGTATCTTATGAATGCAAGAAATATGGAAACTCTTCCACAGAAGGAAGAGGGATTCGTGGATGCAAAATTTATACATCTTGATAGAGTTGTAGATATGGCAAGATACGATGATGAGAAGGAGATTATAAAGGTTGCACTTGTTGAAATACGAAAAAAACTAAAAAATAACAACTAGAAAATGCCGGGTGATATATAGAAATGTCATTTTCAACGGAAACAAAAAATGAACTTACCAGAATAAAAAATGAGAGTGAATCTGCAGGGGTTTCAGAACTTGCCGGTATTGTAAGACTTTCAGGAAGTATGCAGATATCGGGATTCAGAAAGCTAAATCTTAAGATAACAACAGAGTTAAACTCAATAGCAAGAAAGGTTTTTAAGCTTCTTAAATATAATTTCGACATAAACACAGTTATAACAGTAAATAAAAATCAGATGCTTAAAAGAAATAACAGTTATGTACTTACAGTAAAAAGTGAAATGGGAGCAGAAAAGTTATTAAAAGAACTTGGCATTCTGGAAAAAGGAGAAGGATTTTTTCCAAAGTCTGAGATATCCAAGGAACTTATAGAAACTGAAGAACAGAAAAGGGCATTTATAAGAGGTGCATTTCTTGGAGGCGGTTCTATAAGCGATCCGGAAAAAAATTATCATCTTGAATTTGTTACAAACAACAGTGAATTTGCAGAGTCACTTAAAGATCTTATAAATTCATTCGGATTCAACAGTAAAATAGTGCAAAGAAAAAATAATCATGTAGTCTACATCAAGGAAAGTGAGCAGATATCAGATCTTTTAAACCTTATGGGAGCGTATAATGCACTTTTGAAGCTTCAGAATGTAAAGGTTGTAAAAGAAATGAGAAATAATGTAAACAGAATTGTAAACTGTGAAACAGCCAATCTTACAAAAGCAGTAAATGCAGCTGTAAAGCAGGTGGATAATATAAGAGTCATTGAAAAGACAATAGGAATAAAAAATCTTCCGGAAAATCTTCAGCAGATAGCCCTTATAAGAATAGAAAATGAAGAGCTTACTCTGAAGGAGCTGGGGGAAATGCTTAATCCTCCTATAGGAAAATCCGGTGTAAACCACAGGCTCAGAAAAATCCAGGAAATAGCCGATGACCTTAGAGAAAAGCATAATATAGAATAATAAACTGATATATAGAGGCTTTTTATATAATAAAAAGTCTCTTTTTATTGAAATAAGATAATAACTGGGTATATTTAGAATAATTGAACAGAATAACAATATGGTATATCATAAAAATATAGAAATAGAATCGGGAGGTGAATATATGAAAAAAGAATTTGTACATCTTCATGTTCATACCGAGTACAGTCTACTGGATGGTTTCTCCAGAGTCAAAACGCTTGTAAAAAGAGCAAAGGAACTTGGTATGAGCTCTGTTGCTATAACAGACCATGGATGTATGTTTGGAGTAATCGACTTTTATAAAGAAGCGGTAAAAGAGGGAATAAAGCCAATAATAGGATGCGAAGTTTATACTGCTCCCAGAACCCTATATGATAAAGACCCAAACTATGATAAATATCAGGGGCATCTGGTTCTTCTTGCAAAAAATATGACGGGATATAAAAACCTTCTGAAGATAGTATCAAAATCATATGTAGATGGATTCTATTATAAGCCTAGAACAGATATGGAAGAGCTTAGAAAGCACAGTGACGGTATTATAGCGCTTTCAGCGTGTCTTGCGGGAGATGTTCCAAGAGCTCTTATGAATGGGAATTATGATAAAGCAAAAAAACTTGCATGTGAGTACAGAGATATATTCGGAAGTGGAAATTATTATCTTGAAATTCAGGATCACGGTATACCGGAGCAGAAAGAGGTAAATGCAAAACTTGTAAAACTTTCAAGAGAACTTGGAATACCACTTGTTGCTACAAATGACGTTCACTATGTAGATAAAGACGATGCAAGAATACAGGATATACTTATGTGTCTTCAGATGCAGAAAACTATAGATGATACAAACAGGATGAAATTTCCAAGCGATGAATTCTATCTGAAATCGAGAGAGGAAATGGAAAGTCTGTTTCCGGAAGTACAGGAGGCACTGGACAATACGGTTGAGATTGCAGAAAGATGTAATGTCGAATTTGAATTTCATAAATATCATATACCAAAATACAATGTTCCGGAAGGTTATACTCCAGAAACATATATGAGACATCTGTGTGAAACAGGACTCAAGGAAAGATATGGAGAAAATCCACCAGAGGAATACAGGGAGAGACTTGATTTTGAGCTCAATGTAATTGTAAATATGGGATATGTTGAGTACTTCCTGATAGTATGGGATTTTATAAACTTTGCAAAAAGCAATGGAATAATGGTCGGTCCGGGTAGAGGAAGTGCAGCAGGTTCGATAGTTGCATATACTCTAAAAATAACGGATATAGATCCTATGAAGTATAGCCTTCTTTTTGAGAGATTTCTGAATCCTGAAAGAATATCGATGCCCGATATAGATATAGACTTCTGTTACGAAAGACGTGAGGAAGTTATAGATTATGTAAAAAGAAAGTATGGAGAGGACCATGTAGCACAGATTATAACATTTGGTACAATGGGGGCAAAAATCGCAGTAAGAGATGTTGCGAGAGTGCTTAATATTTCATATAACAAAGCTGATAGAATAGCAAAGGAAATTCCTTTTGCACTTGGAATGACTATAGACAAAGCTATGGATACAAATCCGGCACTTAAGGAATTATATGAATCAGACAGAGAGACAAAGGAAGTAATAGATGTTTCAAAGAGACTTGAGGGTACGCTGAGACATGCCTCAACACATGCTGCAGGTGTGGTTATAGCAGGAAAGCCTGTAGACGAGTATGTTCCACTTTATAAGCATCAGGATTCCATAACCACTCAGTTTACGATGAATACGCTTGAGGAACTTGGACTTCTGAAGATGGACTTCCTTGGACTGAGAACTCTGACAGTAATCAGAGATGCACTTGACCTTATAGAAAAAAACAGAAAAATAAAAGGATATACGGAAAAAATCGACTTTTCAAAAATGGAATACGACGATGAAAAGGTATTTGAACTTCTTTCTTCTGGTAATACACTTGGAGTATTCCAGCTTGAAAGTGGAGGTATGAGAAACTTTATGAAGCAGCTTAAACCGAGCAACTTCGAGGATATAGTGGCCGGTATCTCACTTTTCAGACCGGGTCCAATGGATTCCATACCTAAATATATAGAAAACAAAAATAATCCGGAAAAGATAGAGTATATACACGAAAAACTGAAGCCTATAATGGACGTAACATATGGATGTCTGGTATATCAGGAACAGGTTATGCAGGTCGTAAGGGATCTTGCGGGATACAGCTACGGACGAAGCGACCTTGTAAGAAGAGCCATGAGTAAAAAGAAAATGGATGTCATGGAAGAGGAAAGACAGTATTTTATACATGGGAAAATTGACGATGACGGAAATATAGAAATTCCGGGATGTATAAGAAATGGTGTTCCTGAAGAAGAGGCAAATCAGATATTTGATGACATGATAGACTTTGCAAGATACGCATTCAATAAATCGCATGCTGCGGCATATGGTGTGCTTGCGTATCAGACAGCATATCTGAAGGTTCACTATCCGGTTGAATTTATGGCAGCCCTTATAACGAGTATAATGGGAAATACAGACAAAGTAGTAGAATATATAAGGGAATGTAATGCACTTGGAATAGAAGTTGAAGCACCGGATATAAATAAAAGTTTTGCAAAATTCTCTGTTGAAGGTGACAGAATAAGATTTGGACTTGCCGCAGTAAAAAATGTCGGAATGAATGTTATAGAAAATATAACAGCCGAAAGAGAAAGAAACGGTGAATTCAAAGATTTCATAGATTTTGCGCAAAGACTTGATTCAAAGGACTCAAATAAAAGGGTAATTGAAAGTCTTATAAAATGTGGCTCATTTGACAATATAAGTGAAAATAGAGCAACTCTTATGGCTGGATATGAGGAAGTGCTTGAAAGTATATCTTCAGATAGAAAGAAAAATGTTGCGGGACAGATATCCCTGTTTGATGCATTTTCAGCTGAAGAAGATACTAAATCGGACTTTTCTGATATGACAAAGATGACTGTTATGAGAGAGTTTGATGAAAAGGAAAAACTCAACATGGAAAAGGAAGTTCTTGGAATGTATGTAAGCGGTCATCCACTCGCTGAATACCGGGGAAAACTGAAAAATAGTACAAGCATAGATATGGGAAAACTTAATGAACTCAAATCAGATGAGGATATTTCAAAATATATGGAGCTCGATGAGACAGAAGCCATAATCGGTGGAATGGTCATAGGAAAAAGAGTTATGACCACAAAACGAAATGAAATAATGGCATTTATTACAGTAGAGGATTTATATGGAGCAATGGAGGTAGTAGTATTTCCTAAAGTGCTTCAGAAGTACAATATCCTTTTGAATGAAGACTGTATTGTTCTGATAAGGGGAACTTTTAATATAAGTGAAAATGATGAACCGAAACTTATAGCCAGAGAAGTGAAGGATATAAATGATGTATCCGGATTTGAACTTAAATCAGAAAAGAAAAGAAAGTACGCAGACAAGAAAACTCAGAAAAAACTGTGTATAAAAACTAAATCCATAAAAGATCAGGATATACTGATGAATATTTTCTCCGTGTGTAGAAGATATTCGGGTTATGATATTGTATCTATTATTCCGGAAGATGAAAATGGAGATTCAGAAAATAAATCGGAATATAAGGTACCGGGACTTTATGTGGTTTCTACAGATAGTCTAATTTCTGATCTTGAAAAATTGAACTGTGTATCATCTGTATATGTAGAATAAACAGAAAGGCCGCCCGGGTAAGAGGCGGCCTTTACTACAGATTGATAAATTTAAATTAGAGGATAATTTAAATTCCATCTAAAAAAAGTGGTTTGTGGTAAATTTAATTGATAAACTTACACATTTATATTAGGTATTGAGTTTATACCTATATTATATTAAAAAAAAGACAATATGTAAATCTTTTTAAAACAAGTTTTCTTTGCTAAAATAATTAGATTGGCAAAATAAAACTTGTTTTAATAAGCAAAAACTTATGTTATCTAGATAACATAAGTGATATTTGTACAAAGGAGTGTATACACTTTAAAAACTTTGTTTTTTTATTAACGTAAAATTAATAAAAAAAGAGTATATCATGTGAAAACGATATACTCTTTTTAATATTAACTAAAGATTTATAATAACCATACTTACTATTGTAAGACCAGCTGCAAACAGCTCTTTTTTTGTAAGTCTCTCTTTGAATAAGATATAACTCATTGCCATTATAAATACTACTCCACCGGCACTGTACATAGGGTATACAACTGCTGCTTCAAGAGATTTAAGAGAATCTATAAGGAAGAATGAAGCGAACATATTAGGTATACCAGCACAAAGTCCTATAAAACATCCAAAAAGATTTATTCCCTTGTCTCTGTTTTTTACAAGTAGAGATAAACTGAATATAGTTGCTGAAAGGAAAACTATAAGTAAAAACAGATTTTTATATTCTACAAGAGCGTATTTCTGGAATACCTTATTCATAAAATCTGCAGTTCCATAAAGCACACAAAGTATAAGGAGTATAGGTCTGAATGCAGATTCTTTTATATTTGCAGGGTTTACGTTTACTATAACTATAGATGCAAATGAAAGTATTATACCAAGCCATTTTATAGCGGATGGAATTTCATTCCATATAAATATTGAAAATATCATAGGTATAAGTATACCCATTTTAGAAAACATTCCTGAAAGACTGGCACCACATTCGCTTATAGATTTCTGGTATATTATGAAACTTACAAAGAATAAAAGTCCAGTTATAATACCAAGAACTATAGATGCTCCGATACTTCCAAGTGGAGTTAGATTTCCTCCGAAGTTTCCGGCTGTTGCACTCCAAAGTCCATCAAGTGAAGATGGAAGTGTAAGTTCTGAACTGAAAAATACAACAGATGAAATTATAAATGCTGTAAGATAGTTGATAGTAGTAACAAGGTATCTATTGCAGTTTTTCATTTCACTTACTTTGAAAACAAGGGCAATAGATCCACTGCATATGATTGCAAGTAATAAGTAAAACATTGATTCCTCCCGAATAATAAATTTTATATATTATATAATCATACACACTATTATACAGACTTTTTATATTATTTTCTATATAAACATTCAGATAATCTCATAAATTTATATAAATGATATTTTTATATATGATAAAATAGAACTATTAAAACATGAAAATACGAGGGAGAATAATGTTTACAGGAAAATATGAAGTAGAGTATATAGATAACGAAGAAGAACTGTACTGGATAAAGGATTCTTCGATATCAAATAAATCTGATGATGGAATATATCCTAAAAATATAACAAATGTAGGAAATGGAAAAAGTGTTATAGTATACAGAGTTTCTGAAGATGGAAACAAAACTGCTGTTGCAAGGCTTGCCTGCATAGATTATGAAAAACTTGAAACCATGTTTCTTGAGGGAAAAGAAATAAATCTTAACTATGCATATATAGACTGTTTTTCATGGTATAGAAATATAAAAAATTACAGGGAATCAGAAACAGTTGAATTTGATTCATTTCAGGCATGCTGCTCATTGTGGGTAGGAAGTGATACAAAAAATACAAGAGTGGACTTCTGGAAAATGAGAGTGAAAAATGGAAATATGAGTTTTACTGATTCTGTATTTTATAAGATAGATATAAATATAGCTACAGTATATATTCCAGATGGAAGAATGAGATTTGAAGAATGCAGTTTTTATAATTCAGAAGTGAATATAAGTAATGTAATATGTAGAACAAGAGAAAAGCTTCTTGAGACGATAACATTTGCAAGAAGTGTATTTAAAAATTCAGACCTTATAATAACAATGATAAGAAGCAATATAAGCATATCTCTTTTGTGTCTGAAAATGACGGGTGGAAGTGTGAGACTTGAGTTCGTGATGAATATGGATGAACTTGTAATATTCGGAGCGGATATAGAAAACATGCAGATAAATCACAGCAAAATAGAGGATTTTAACCTTCAGCATACATCAGTAAGAAATATAAAACTGAAAAAATGTAAACTATATGGACATTGTGAAATGAAATTTACCGCATCAAAGAAGATAGAAATCATCGACTGCAGTGTGAATAGTATACTTCATCTGGATGCCGGGGATGGTATAGAAAAGTTCAGTATAGAGGGAATGATAAACAACGGTAGAATTGAATTTATAAATACAGACAAAATAATAGATGTAATGAAGAAAAATAAAGACAGTTCCCAGTTTCTTGTGATGAAGGAAAATTTTAAACTTCTTGGACAGAACCGCGAAGAAGATATATGTTATCTGGAATATAGAAGGCTGGAGAACAAAAATATCAAGGGCAGCAAGAGAATTGTAGATTCAATAGTCGGAATAACAAGTGGATATGGAACAAAACCTCAATGGATGTTAATTACAGTTCTGTTGAGTATTGTAGCATTTGCGACTGTTTACTATACAGTACCATATATAAGTTTTGGACATGCAAAAACATATATAGATTATCTATATGTAAGTGGAATAACCTATTTTACAGTAGGATACGGGGATATTACACCGCTAAACAGCCTTACAAAGCTGGTGGTTCTTCTGGAATCATTTGTCGGTATTTCTTCCATGAGTTATCTGCTGGTAGTACTTTCAAGAAAAATAATAAGATAAAAAGGAGCCTTCTGGCTCCTATAATACTTTTTTGAGAACTATATTTTTTTCAAATCCACCTCTTACAGATTTTCTTTCTTCTCTTCTTGCAAGAAGTTCCTCTTCTGTATAGCCGTATTTTGAAGCTATTGCAAATACAACTTCAAGCACATCGCATGCCTCATCGACATTTTTACAGTCTATAAGTTCCTGACTTTCCTCGCGAAGTTTATCATAAAGATACTCAAGTGCTGAGAAATCATCGACTGTTTCAAATTCACATTTTGTTCCGCCTGATTCTATAATCTGAGGGATGTTGTCCCTTACAAGTTTATCGTATTCAATCATAATAAAATCCTCCTGTATTTATAATCAGATTATACGCTTGTTTTATACAGTCTGTCAAAGTATGAAAATGAGATTATTCTGGAAAAATATTATAGAAAATAGAAATATAAACGTTGTAATAAATAGCAAATAACGATAATGATATTTGTCATAACTGTAATATAATTTAGATGTAATCCCAAATTATATTTAAGAGATAATTTATTTGGAGGAAATAATAATGATAGAAATAAAAAACTTAAATAAATTTTATGGAGAAAAGCAAATATTGAAAAATATAAATCTAACAATAGAAGATGGAGAAATAATAGGTATAATAGGTGAAAGTGGTGCAGGAAAATCAACATTATTAAACTGTTTAAATAGGCTTGAAGATTTTGAAGAAGGAAGTGTTTTAATAGATGGAAAAGAAATAAAATATTTAAATTATAATCAACTGAAAGGAATTAGAAAAAATATAGGAATGATATTTCAAGGGTTTTCTCTTATCAATAGAAAAAGTATTTATAAAAATATAGCAATGCCAATGGAATGTTGGGGTTATAAACCTGATGAAATAGATATGAAAATTTTAGAGGTATCTAAATTAGTGGGGTTGGAAGATAAATTGAAGTGTAAACCTAAAGAATTAAGTGGTGGACAAAAGCAGAGGGTTGCAATAGCTAGAGCATTGACACAAAATCCAAAAATATTATTATGTGATGAGTGTACTTCTGCCTTAGATCCAGCTAATACAAAGTCAATATTGAACTTACTAAAATCTCTTAGAGAAAAATTAAATATAACAATAGTTATAGTTACACATGAAATGTCTGTAATACAAAATATTTGTGATAGAGTTGCAATAATAAAAGATGGTAAATTGGTACAAGTTGAACAAGTAGATAAAGCATTTATAAACAAATCAGAATATTTAAAGGAGTTATTAGGAGAACAAAATATTGAGGCTGATGAAAATTATGAAAATATAATTATATCATCTTTATATAATGAAAATAATAAAGATATAATATATCAACTTAATAAACATATTAAATCAAAATATATTATAAAAGCAGCAGAATTTATAAATACATCGAAGGGTAGAATATTTAAATATAATATAGATTTATCTGAAGATGATTTAGAAACAGTAATAGAGTATTTGGATAGAAATAATATAAATTATTTTCATATAGATAGAGGTGAAGAATAATGTTAGGTAACACAAGATTATTTGATTATATGGATACTCTTATAATACCAGCTATATTTGTGACAATAAAAATAGTATTTATATCAGCAATTTTATCTATAATTTTTGGAATGATTTTTGGAATTATACTTATTTTAACAGATAAAAATGGTCTTACACCTAATAAAATACTGTTTAATATAATTGATAAAATAACAGATTTAATAAGAGCATTTCCAACACTTATATTAATAGTAGCTATAGCTCCTATAACAAGGTTTTTTGTAGGAACAACAGTAGGAGCAACAGCTGCAATTTTTTCAATAACTATTGCTTGTACACCATTTGCAACAAGAATGACAGAGAGCTCATTAAAGATGGTTGATGAAGATATAATAAAGGCATCTAAATCATATGGAGCTTCTAAATTTCAAATAATATATAAAGTTATGTTAGTAGAAGCTCTTCCAAGCTTAGTTTCAAATTTTACAATAATGCTGATTAATATGCTTAATATGACCGCATTAGCTGGAGCGGTTGGAGCAGGTGGGCTAGGTGCAGTAGCTTTAACTTATGGATATCAGCAATTTGATTACGCAATAATGTATTTTATTGTATGTATATTAATAGTATTTGTTTTACTTATTGAAAAGATAAGTAAAATAATATATAAAAATTTAAAATAAGGGGGAATTAAAAAATGAAATTAAAAGCTATAATTTCAACAATGCTAATAAGTACATTATTGTTAGCAGGATGTTCTTCAGGTACAGATACCTCAAATGAAGAAAAAACTAATATAAAAATAGGTGGTACATCAATATCTCAAGTTACATATGAAGCGATAAAGCCGATTTATGAGGATATGGGATACACAACAGAATTTGTTATGTTTGATTCAAATCCAGTTGTATTAGAAGCTTGTAACAATGGGGATGTAGATATTGCTCTAGGGCAACATAAAAAATATGTTGAAAGTTTTAATGAAAGTAAAAATGCTGATTTAGGAATGGCTAAACCATATGGATATTATACAGGAATAGGTCTTTATTCTGAAAAATATGATTCAATTGAAGATATACCTAATGGATCTCAGATTGCAATAATGAATGACCCAATGAATATGGCAATAGCATTAAATATATTACAAGATGCGGGTCTTATAGAATTAAATGATGTAGATAATCCAACAATAGCAGATATAAAAACAAATAAAAAGAATATAGAAATTATAGACATGGATCAAGCTCAGACAGTGACTTCTTTGGAAGATATGGCTGCAGCATGTATATTTTTTACACATATGTCAAATGCGGGTAAAGATCCATCAACATATCTTTTAAGAGATAAAGAAATGATAAATATACCGATGGGTGTAATAGTAAAAAATGAAAATATAGAGTCAAAGTGGGCTACAGATTTTGCAAAATGCTTTAGAGAAGAATCAGTGCAGAAAGAAATAAATGAAAAATTCCCAGGAGTATTTGAATTCTATACAGACGATAGCCAAGTAGAGGAATAACTATGAAATATCATGATTATGTAAAAATAATTTATTCTTTAATAGATTTAGAAAATCATATTATAGGAGTAAAGTTGTTAAAAACAGAAGATGAATATAATGCATCAGACGCTAATATTCCTAAAAAATCAATTAACTATTGTGGAATGGTAAAAGCTGCATATAAAGGACATAAAATAAAAGCATTAGAAGAAACTTTTAGATGTCAGAGTGGTCCTAGAGTATTAGGTATAAATCCATTAGATTTAAAAAACTCAAATGGTGAAAATTGGGCAAGGTTAAATCTATATGAAAGTAGAGAACTAAGTAAATCTGTAAGAGAAAGCTTGTGTTATTTAAAAGAAAAAAACTATGGAGTAGAGGTTAAGCCAATCGAATACTTTGAAGATATTCCAGACGTAATTATATTTATAACAAATCCGTATAATTGTATGCGTATTTTGCAAGGGTATTCATACAAATATGGAGTTGCTAACAGTTTGCAGATTTTAGGTAATCAAGCAATATGTTATGAATTAACATCAAGAGTTTATTCGACAAAAGATATAAATATATCTATGCTTTGTATAGGAACTAGGCATAGAGCAGATTGGGATGAGAACCTAATGGGGATAAGTATTCATAGTAGTAAATTTTTAGGTCTTGTAGATGGTTTGATTAATACTGTAAATCGGATGGAAAGTGATAATAAAAAGAAAATCATAGAAAAAAAGCTAAAAAATAATCATCTTGATATACTTAATATTAGATATGGTTATAACTATTATAAAGATGTGTAAAATTATATTTTATAATAATTATTTACTAAAAAATAATTATCCAAAAAAATAAAATAATCTGAAAATTATAATTGACATTGTCAGAAAAATCATATATTATCTTTTTAAAGGCTGTGACGGAGAGGATCGGCTGAAGAGGATTACAGAGAGTCGCTGGATGGTGCAAAGCGATATCCGAATCAACCAATGGTCTATGGCTCCTGAGCTGAGAATTCGAAACATCTGCAAGTAGGGTTCTACGTGATTGCTGCGTGAAGGCATAAGGCTTGATGGAGTCTGAGTGGCACATAAGTGCAATTTGAGTGGTACCGCGGGTAATATGCTCGTCTCAAAGAATACTTGAGACGGGCTTTTTTTGTACACGGAAAAGCTCTTAAATTTATAAATATTTGAGTTTAGCAGGAGGAATTTGAAATGACAGGAATAGAAACAAAATGCGTACAATCAGGATACAAACCAGGAAACGGAGAGCCAAGACAGCTTCCTATATACCAGAGTACAACTTTTAAATACGATACAAGTGCAGATATGGGTAAATTATTCGATCTTGAATCAGATGGATATATGTATTCAAGACTTGCAAACCCTACATGCGATTTTGTGGCAAAAAAAATAGCTGACCTTGAGGGTGGAACAGCAGCAATGCTTACAAGTTCAGGTCAGGCGGCAAACTTCTTTGCAGTATTCAATATAGCTGAAGCTGGAGATCATATAGTTTCATCAGCTACAATATACGGTGGAACATTCAACCTTTTCTCTGTAACAATGAAAAAAATGGGAATAGACTTTACATTTGTATCACCGGATTGTACAGAAGAAGAGCTTAACCGGGCATTCAGACCAAATACAAAGGCGGTATTCGGAGAAACAATAGCAAACCCTGTACTTACAGTACTTGATATAGAAAAATTTGCAAAAGCAGCACATGCACACGGTGTTCCTCTAATAGTGGATAATACATTTGCGACACCTATAAACTGCAGACCTTTTGAATGGGGAGCAGATATAGTAACTCATTCTACAAGTAAATATATGGACGGACATGCATCTGCAATAGGTGGATGTATAGTCGATTCAGGAAAATTCGACTGGACAAAATATCCTGACAAATTCCCTGGACTATGTACTCCGGATGAAAGTTATCACGGTGTTACATATACAGAAAAATTCGGTATAGAGGGAGCATTTATAACTAAATGTGTGGCTCAGCTTATGAGAGATTTCGGTTCAAATCAGCAGGCACAGATTGCATACCTTCTTAACATAGGACTTGAAAGTCTTCATCTAAGAGTAAAAAGACACTGTGACAGTGCACTTAAGGTAGCAAAATTCCTTGAAGAAAACGAAAATATAGCGTGGGTAAACTATCCTGGACTTGAAAGCAATAAATACTATGAAACAGCGAGCAAATATCTTCCAAATGGAAGTTGTGGAGTAATAAGTTTTGGTGTAAAAGGCGGAAGAAAAGCTGCTGAAGAATTTATGGCAAAACTAAAAATAGCCAATATAGAAACACATGTTGCGGATTCTCATACATGCTGTCTTCATCCAGCAAGTTCAACACACAGACAGCTTTCTGATGAACAGCTTGTAGATGCAGGAGTTTCTGCGGACCTTGTAAGACTTTCAATAGGACTTGAAGATCCGGACGATATAATAGAAGATTTAAAACAGGCACTTTTATAGGGGGTGTTTATATGCCGATAAAAATACCGGATGCGCTTCCGGCAGCGAAGACACTAAAAGAAGAAAATATATTTGTAATGACAGAAAAAAGAGCTATAACTCAGGATATAAGACCTCTTAGAGTTGTACTTCTGAATCTTATGCCTAAAAAAATAGAAACAGAGACACAGATATCGAGACTTCTTGGAAATTCTCCAATACAGGTGGAACTTGAACTTATAGCTACAAAAAGTCATACATCAAAAAATACACCGATGGAACATATGCTGTCATTTTATAAAACATTTGACGATATAAAAGACCAGAAATTCGACGGTATGATAATAACAGGAGCTCCGGTTGAAATGATGCCTTTTGAAGAGGTGGATTACTGGGACGAGCTGTGTGAGATAATGGAATGGTCTAAAAAGAATGTACACAGTACATTCCATATATGCTGGGGAGCACAGGCTGGACTTTATTATCACTACGGTATAAATAAAAAAATACTTCCTCAGAAGATGTTCGGTGTATTTCCTCACAAAGTTGAATTCAAAAACTCTACGCTTTTCAGAGGATTTGACGATACATTCTATGTACCTCATTCAAGACATACGACAGTAAGCAGATATGACATAGAAAAAGAGCCCAAACTGGATATACTTTCTTCTTCTGATGAAGCCGGAGTATATGCGGTTGCTACAGAGTCCGGGAATCAGATATTTATAATGGGACATTCAGAATACGATGCAGGAACTCTTGAAGCTGAATATCTGAGAGACAAAAACGCAGGGCTTGAGATAGAAGTTCCTAAAAACTACTATCCAAATGACGATGATACAAAACGACCTATGGTAACGTGGAGATCTGGTGCAAATCTTCTTTATTCAAACTGGCTTAATTATTTTGTTTACCAGACAACTCCTTACGATATAAACAAAGTCAGGGTATGATTAAAAAACTGAATATATACAAAAAAATAAGAATATGGAAACATATTCTTATTTTTTAATTTATTAGAAAAATACAATTAATACAACTATTTTTTAAATCGATAACAGGAAAAGCTTTTATAGTAATTAGCGATTTTACAATTAAAGTGAATTTAAAATATAATTAATTTAAAGAAGGATTAGTTTGTTCAAATTAACCATATTATGTTTTAAAAGGAGGCTAAAATATGAAATCGAAAAAGCTTTTCAGCGTACTGTTATCTGCTGCAATGGCGACAGGTATACTTACTGGATGTGGCGGATCAGGAGGAAACTCTAGTGAGGCAAAAGACACTATTGTCTATTCTATGAATACAACTCCTCAGGGAATATTCAACCCTCTAATATCTAATATAAAAGAGGACGATTATGTAAATGCGGTTGTATATGCATCTCTTATGCAGGTAAATGAAAAAGGTGAAATAGTTCCATATCTTGCCGAAAAATCTGAGGTGTCAGAAGATATGAAGACAATAACTTATGACCTTAAAGATAATGCTACTTGGCATGACGGCGAAAAAGTTACTGCAGAGGACGTGGCATTCACATTAAAAAGCATGGCAGATGGCGGATATACAGGCGGATATTATGGCGATGTACAGAATATAAAAGGTGCAGAAGCGTATCATAATGGAGAAGCAGAAGATGTAGAAGGAATCAAGGTTGTAGATGATGATACTATAGAAATACAGTTTGAGAAAGTATATGCACCAGCTGTTACAAATATAGGTAACCTTAAAATACTTCCTGAACATATATGGGGAGAAGTTCCGGTTGCAGAATGGCAGAACAAAACAGATTTACTTAATAAACCAGTAGGATGTGGACCATACAAACTTACTGAATTTACAAGTGGTTCAAATGTAAAATTCGAAGCTGCATCTGACTTCTTTGACGGAGCAGCAAAAACAAAAAATCTTATATTTAAAGTTATAAATGCAGATACTACACAGGCAGAATTCAAAAGCGGATCTATAGATATAGCAAATGTTGAAGCACTTAAAAAAGATGATGTATCAGCACTTGAAAATGAAGGGTATAAGCTTGTTGAATTCCCTAACTATATGTTTACATACATGGGATTCAACCTTAGAAACGAAAAACTTCGGGACAAAAATATACGTCAGGCATTTATGTATGCGGTAGACCGTCAGAGTATACTTGATAATATAGTTGAAGGAAGAGGAGAAATAGTAAATACTCCAATGCTTCCATCAAGCTGGGCATATCCTGAGGAATCAGAACTTAATGCATACAAATACGACACAGAAAAAGCAAAAGAACTTTTAAAAGCTGCCGGATATGAAGATAAGGACGGAGATGGATTTGTAGAAAATTCAGCTGGAGAAAAACTAAAATTCAGCCTTGTTTGTCAGACAGACAACGATATAAGACAGAAGGTGGCAGTTTCAATACAGGAAGCGATGAAAGCTGTTGGAGTTGAAATAGAAATTGACTCTATGGAATATTCAGCAGTTATGGATAAAGTTGTAGCAAATCACGATTATGATCTTTACATGATGGGTAACACATTATCTCTTGATCCAGACCCAAGACCAATGTGGCATTCTGAAGCAATATCAAACGAAGCAGGTGTTATAGGATACAATATAGTTGCATACAACAATCCTGAAACTGATGCGTTAATAGAAAAAGGAAATGCAACACTAGATCAGGAAGAAAGAAAATCTGCATATGCGGAATTCGGTAAAAAATTAAATGAAGATGTTCCTGAAATGTATCTATTCTGCCAGAACATAGAAAGAGTATACAACAGTAAACTTGAAGGATATACACCATCAACATTCAATGAATTCTATAATGTAAACAACTGGGTTATAAAATAGTTTGATTAAATAAAAGGGCTGTTCTTCTGAGGGCAGTCCTTATTTTATGAAAGGAGAAAATATATGAGAAAATTCCTCTTAAAAAGGCTGGGAGTAGCACTTATAGTACTGTTTGGTGTATCAGTAATAGTATTTACTCTTATACATCTTCAGCCTGGAAATCCATATCTTAATATGATAGATCCGAGCATGTCACCGGATGTTGTAGAGCAGAAGCTCAGAGAACTTGGATATTATGATCCGATATATATTCAATATATGAAATGGATAGGAAGAGCTATTACAGGTGATTTTGGATATTCCACTCAGTTTAATGCACCTGTATTTTCGATAATACTTGATGCACTTGGAAATACAATACTTATATCAGTTGCATCATTTATTGTAAGCTCTGTACTTGCAATAGTAATTGGGATAATAACTGCTGAAAAATCAGGTACATGGGTGGATTATCTTGTTACAGTACTTTCTTTTATAGGGATATCAATACCTACATTCTTCTTTGCACTTATCCTTATAAAAATATTCGGATATGACCTTGCAATTCTTCCTTCTTCCGGGATGGAGACACTTACAGAAAGCTATACCGGAATAGCATATATATTTGATGTAATAAAACATATGATACTTCCAGTTACAGTACTTTCTCTTACTCAGACAGCAACACTTATAAGATATACACGTTCTTCAATGCTTGATGCCTTATCTCAGGACTATATGAGAACGGCACAGGCAAAAGGACTTACAAGAAAGCAGGCGATATGGACTCATGGACTTAGAAATTCGCTTATATCAATAGTAACAGTTCTATGTCTTCAGTTGCCTACACTCGTATCCGGAGCACTTATAACAGAGACAGTATTTGTATGGCCTGGAATAGGTACTCTCAATTACAATGCCATTATGAACAGAGATTATATGCTTATAATGGGAATAACAATGATGATAGCTGTAGTAATAGTAATTGCAAATATACTGGCTGATGTACTTTATGCAGTTGTAGATCCTAGAATAAAAGTCATGGAATAAAGGGGGTGCAGATATGATAATGAGAAAAAAGAAGAATACAGAATATGTTTCATTAAATGAAATATCATTTAGAAAATTTATGAAAAACAGACTTGCAGTAGCAGGGATTATAGTTATAGCATTGCTTGTTCTGATGTCAGCTGCTGCTCCACTTATAACAGACTATTCAATAAGTCGGACAGATCTTATGAATATAAGCAACAGTCCGGATTCATCACATATACTTGGAACGGATGAGCTTGGGAGAGATGTATTCGCAAGGCTTTTATATGGGGGAAGAGTATCGATACTTGTCGGAATAGCATCAATGTGTGTTCAGGTAGTAATCGGTGTAACAATGGGAGCTATTGCCGGATATTTTGGTGGTATAACAGACAAAATCATAATGAGAATAATAGATATAATAATGTGTTTCCCGTTTTTTGTAATAGCAGTTTCAGTTGCAGCAGTGGTAGGGCCAGGAATAAAAAACCTTATCATAATAATAGGATTTCTTATGTGGCCTAATATAGCCAGAATTGTAAGGGCTGAGATATTATCAATAAAGGAAAATGACTATATAATGGCAGCAAAAGCCATGGGGCTTTCGTCATTTGAGATAATAAAATCTCATGTACTTCCAAATATAATGTCTCCGGTTCTTGTTGCATCAACACTTGCAATTGCAAATGGAATACTTACAGAGGCATCTCTGAGCTTTCTGGGAATAGGTGTAAGGCTTCCTGAACCAAGCTGGGGAAATATGCTTATAGCAGCTCAGAATATAGGAACGCTTCAGAGAGAATGGTGGCTATGGATGCCGGCCGGAGCTTTAATAATACTAATGGTATTATCTATCAACTTTGTTGGAGATGGCTTAAGAGATGCTCTTGATCCAAGAACTAAGGCATAGGGGGTGTGATGATGAGTAGTTTGCTGGAAATAAAAAATCTTGAAGTTTCCTTTGATACAGTAATGGGCAGAGTAAGTGTTGTAAGAGGGGTTGATATATCTGTAGACAAAGGAGAAATACTTGCAGTAGTAGGAGAATCTGGAAGTGGGAAAAGTGTTACATCTCTTGCAGTAATGGGGCTTTCAGGGGGAAAGATAGAAAACGGAGAAATAATTTTTGATGGAAAAGATATACTTGGACTTACAGAAAAAGAAATGTGCGAAATAAGAGGAAATGATATATCAATGATATTTCAGGAACCTATGACATCTCTGAATCCTGTGGTAACAATATACAAACAGTTGAGAGAAGTCTACAAAATTCATATGCCCGAGAAAAAAGACAATTGTCGAGAAGAGATAATAGAGCTTCTGGAAAAACTCAATATACCAGATGCAGAAAAAATACTAAAGAAATATCCGTTTGAGCTTAGTGGAGGACTTAAACAGAGGATAATGATAGCTATGGGGCTTATATGCAATCCGAAGCTTATAATAGCTGACGAACCGACCACGGCACTTGATGTAACGACACAGGCTGAAATCCTTGATATACTGAAGGATATAAGTACAACACAGAAAAAAAGTGTAATGATTATAACGCATGATCTGGGAGTTGTTGCAGAGATTGCGGATAGAGTATCTGTAATGTATTTTGGAAAAATAGTGGAAAACTGTTCAACAGAAGAATTTTTCAAAAATGCATGTCATCCGTATTCAAAAGACCTTATAGGAGCAATGCCTGACAACTTTGATGGAAGATTCAAGTCTATAGAGGGAAATGTTCCGGGAATGTACGAGGAAGTGAAGGGATGTCCATATTTCAGTAGGTGCAGCTATGCTTCTGAAATATGCAAAAAAGAAGAACCGCCTGTAATAAAAATATCAGGAAATCATTCAGTCAGATGCCACAGAGCAGAACAACAGGAGGTATAGCTTATGAATACAGATAAAGAAAAGATTATACTTGAAGTGGAAAATCTGAAAAAATATTATCCAATAAGGAAAAAAGCATTCGGCAAAACGGAAGAATATGTAAAATCTGTAGACGGAATCAGCTTTTCTGTAAAGGAAAATACTATACTGGGAGTAGTAGGAGAATCGGGCTGTGGAAAATCTACTATGGGAAAAGCAATACTGAATCTTATAGAACCCACAGATGGAAGAGTAATATATAACGGAAAAATAATATACAGCAATGACAAAAAAGAGTGTATATCAAAATCCGAGATGACAAAACTCAGAGGCGAAATGCAGATGATATTTCAGGATCCATATGCAAGTCTTGATCCAAGAAAAAGTATAGAAAGTATAGTATCAGAAGGAATAAAAAAACACAGAAATCTCACAAAAGATGAAATAAGAGAAAAAGCAGCAGAAATACTGGAGTTGTGTGGAATGGACAGAGCATGTATGGTAAGATATCCGCATGAATTCAGTGGTGGTCAAAGACAGAGAATAGGTATAGCAAGATCTCTTGCCATAAATCCAAAATTTGTAGTCTGCGATGAACCGACTGCGGCACTTGATGTATCGATACAGTCTCAGATACTTAATCTTATGCTGGATCTGAAGGAAAAAATGGGACTTACATATATTTTTATATCTCACAACTTTAATGTAGTTAAATCATTCTGTGATGAAATAGCTGTAATGTATCTGGGGAAAATAGTTGAATATGGACCAGCTGAAAAAATTTATAAAAATCCTAAGCATCCTTATACTCAGGCGCTTATATCTTCAGTTCCAAGAAATTCACCGGATGAAAAGAAAGAAAGAATAAGATTGACAGGAAGTATACCAAGCGCAGTAGAAATTCCTGCAGGATGTAGATTCAGTACAAGATGTCCATATGTATCTGATATATGTAGACAAAAAGAACCTGAAGGAATGAATTTGGATAATGATAGAACGGTATACTGTCATTTGTACAAATAAACTATAGAAAATAAAAATAATATTGATGTGGAAGATAAAATATACTGATAAATAAAAAGCTTAAACATCCATATATTCTATAATTGAAATACATAAAAACAGTGGGAAATTAATCTCGCTGTTTTTTTATGTAAAGCATAGGTTAAAAATAAATTTACCACTTCTACTTGAGATTCAAAAAGAGTAAAATTAATACAGTAAGATATATTCAAATAGATTGGATAAAATTTAATTTTTATGTCGAATTATGCAACTTTACACACGTTTTTGTGATATAATAACACAAAATGGACTTTTAACTAAGGACATTTTAATTTTTTAACCGACGTGGGATAAAAAATACATATAGGGACGTGGAACGTCCTATAAAAATGACATAATCTATAATGACAACAAAATTAAAGCATATATAAATAATGAATGAAACAGGAGGCAAAACAATGAAAACTATCGGAGTTTTAACTAGTGGTGGAGATGCACCAGGAATGAATGCTGCCATAAGAGCAGTTGTAAGATCAGCTATATACTATGGATGCAAGGTATATGGAATAAACAGAGGATACAAAGGACTTTTAGAGGAAGATTTAGAGGAAATGAACCTTTCATCTGTTGGTGATATAATCCAGAGAGGTGGAACAGTACTTAAATCTTCAAGATGTGAAGAGTTCAAAACAGAAGAAGGAAGACTTAAAGGTGTAAAAATACTTAAAAAATATAAAATAGACTGTCTTGTTGTAATAGGTGGAGACGGATCTTTCAATGGAGCTAATAAACTTAGCGAAATGGGATTCCCGGCAATAGGTATACCTGGAACAATAGACAACGACCTTGAATATACAGATTACACAATAGGATTTGATACAGCTATGAACACTGTAATAGATGCTATAAGTAAAATAAGAGATACATCATCTTCTCACGAAAGAGTTAACATAGTAGAGGTTATGGGTAGACATTGTGGAGACCTTGCTCTTTATTCAGGAATAGCAGGGGGAGCTGAAACTATAATAGTTCCTGAAATGGAAATATCATCAGACGAAATAACTCAGAGACTAAAAACTACTCAGAAGAGAGGAAAAAGACACAGTATAATAGTAATGGCTGAGGGTGTTGAAAAAATAGGAAGTGCAAACGACCTTAAGAAAAAACTTACTGAAGAGGCAGGAGCTGACGTAAGAGTAACAGTTCTTGGACATGTTCAGAGAGGTGGAAGCCCTACAGCATTTGATAGAATACTTGCAAGTAGACTTGGTTCAAGAGCAGTTGAACTTCTTCTTGATGGAAAATCTGCAAGAGTTGTAGGTATAAGAGATAATCAGATAATAGATATGGACATACAGGAAGCTCTATCTATGAAGAAAACTTTCAAAAAAGATTTATACGAAATGGCAAAAGTATTATCTATATAATAATTATTTAGTAATACTGGATAATACTTGTTTTAAATATACAGGAGGAAAGCAAATATGTTAAGTTGCATGAAAAAAACAAAAATAGTATGTACACTTGGTCCTGCTTCACAGAGTGAAGAGACTTTAACAGAACTTATGGAAAATGGATTAAACGTATGCAGATTCAACTTCTCACACGGTTCTCATGAAGAGCACAAGGGAAGAATGGATATGGTTAAAAAAGTAAGAGAAAAACTTAATAAACCAGTCGCAATACTTCTTGATACAAAAGGTCCTGAAATAAGAACAGGAAACTTTGCAGATCCAGAGGTTCTATTAGAAGAGGGTGCAGACTTTACAATAACAATGGACGAAGTAGTTGGTACAAAAGAAATATGTACAGTAAGCTACAAAGGTCTTGCAGATGACGTAAAAGCAGGAGATACAATACTTATAGATGACGGTCTTGTAGGACTTAGAGTTGTATCTGTTGAAGGTGCTGAAATAAAATGTAAGGTTGAAAACTCAGGAATAGTTAAAAACCACAAGGGTGTAAACGTACCTGGTGTAAAAATAAACCTTCCAGCACTTACTCCAAAAGACGTATCTGATATAGAATTCGGTATAAAAGAAGGAATAGACTTTATAGCAGCATCTTTCGTAAGAAAGGCTTCAGACGTACTTGCTATAAGAGAAGTTCTTGAAAGAAACAACGCAGAAGACGTAATGATAATATCTAAAATAGAAAACCAGGAAGGTGTTGAAAATATAGACGAAATCCTTCAGGTTTCAGATGGTATAATGGTTGCCAGAGGTGACCTTGGTGTTGAAATACCAACAGAAGAAATACCAATAGTTCAGAAAATGATAATAAGAAAATGTAACGAGCTTGCAAAACCTGTAATAACAGCTACTCAGATGCTTGACTCTATGATAAGAAACCCAAGACCTACAAGAGCTGAGGTTACAGACGTTGCAAACGCAATATACGATGGAACAGATGCAATAATGCTTTCTGGAGAAACAGCAGCAGGAAAATACCCTGTAGAAGCTGTAAAAGTAATGTCAAGAATAGCATACAGAACAGAGCAGACTCTTGACTACGCAAGAATACTTAAAGCAAAAGGTAAAAACAACTCAACAGTAACAGACGCAATAAGCCACGCTACTTGTACAACAGCTGTTGACCTTAATGCATCAGCAATAATAACATCAACTTCTTCAGGACATACTGCAAAAATGGTTTCTAAATTCAGACCACAGTCTCCAATAATAGCAGCAACTCACAACGAAGGAGTAATGAAAAAACTTGCACTTACTTGGGGTGTATATCCAATAAAAGCTGATTCAGCAGGAAACACTGATGAAGTAATAGAAAAATCTATAAAAGCAGCTACAGAAGCAGGATACGTAAACAACGGAGAACTTGTTGTAATAACAGCAGGTGTACCAGTTGGAGTAAGCGGAACAACAAACCTTATAAAAGTTCACGTAATAAGCGAAGTTTTAGGAAATGGTGTTGGAATCGGTGGAGTAACTGTTGAAGGTAGAGCAAGAGTAGCTGATGAAAACGGAAAAATAGAAAACTTCAAAAAAGGTGATATAATAGTTGCAACAAACACAGACAAGGATATGAACGTGTATATAGAAGATGCAGCCGCTATAGTAACTGAATTTGGAGGAATGACTTCTCATGCAGCTATAGTAGGACTTAATATGAATACTCCTGTAGTAGTATCAGTAGCAGGAATAACAAAAAATGTTAAAGATGGAGATATGATAACTGTTGATTCAAAAGCAGGTATAATATACAAAGGGTCTTCAAGAGTTCTTTAATCAATAAAAATATAAAGGCTGTCGTATAAACACTTATATAGTGTTTTGCGACAGCCTTTTTGTTATATAAGAAAGTATAGACTCTATATAAAGATAGAAAATAAATAGTAGATGTGATATAATCAATGTATAAAAAGGAACCACGACAAGTGGCTCACGAAGAAATAAAATTAATCTTCTTTTTTAGAAGAAGTTTTACCACTCTTACGGTCGCCAAACTTTGAACTTAACCCAAAAAGTTAGACATGGAGTGGTACATATTTTAAGACACGGACTGAATCCTGTATTCAACAGGACTCAGTCCTTTTAATTTTGATTTAATCCTTTTATTATTATAATATAATATATATTCATCTAATCTACTAATAAACTCATCAACATTTGAGAAATCTTCGATATAAACAAATTCTGATTTTAAAATTGCAAAAAAATTCTCCATTATAGAATTATCTAAACAATTTCCTTTTCTAGACATGCTTTGTCTTATTCCCTTTTCTTTTAATAAATGCTGGTATCTCTTATGTTGATACTGCCAACCTTGATCGGAATGTAAAACTGCATTAGAGCCGTTAGGCATTATCTTAAATAAAAAATTTAACATATTTAAAACTTGATTGAAATCAGGATTTCTACTTACATCATACGCTATTATTTCACTATTAAACATGTCCAAAACAGGAGATAAATATATTTTTTCTCCACAGATGTTTATCTGTGTAATATCAGTTGCAAGTTTTTGTAATGGTTTGCATGCTTCAAATTTTCGATTTATCAAATTTGGAGCCACTTTTCCAATATTACCTTTGTATGAACGGTATTTTTTTGGACGAACAATACTTTTCAATCCCATTTCTTTCATTAATTTATAAACTGTTTTATGATTTATTTGAAATCCCTTTTT
>NZ_SGJB01000018.1 GCF_006861675.1 Peptacetobacter hominis
TGTCTGTCTGTCTGTCTGTCTGTCTGTCTGTCTGTCTGTCTGTCTGTCTGTCTGTCTGTCTGTCTGTCTGTCTGTCTAGACATTATCACATTTTCATACATATCAGTCAACACCCTTTCAAAACTTAAAATCCTTATATATTTTGTATTTTATCATAAAAACCTAACTATTTCTATATTTTATTTTAATTTAAATTGTTTTTACTGTTTTAACACACAAAAGCCAGTATAAAAACTATACTGGCTTTTATCTATTATTCATTTTTATCATCATAAAGAGCTCTGATTATATCATATCTACATATAATACCCTTTATCACATCGTTCTCATCCACAACAGGAACCCTGTTTATAGACTTTTTAATCATAATATTAGCAACATCATCGAAGCTGTCTTCCTCATTTACCTTTACAATCTTTGTTGTCATCATATCTTCAACCTTGTATGCTGCAATATTTTTCAGATCCTTTTCAAGTCTCTTCATATCATCAAGAAGTATTATTCCCTGAAGAAGATTTATAGCAAGAGGAGGCTCGACGTACTTCTCTTTTTTAAGAATATCCGTTTCTGAGATGATTCCTATAACTCTGTTGTCGTCATCCACTACCGGAAGACCACCTATTTTGTCATGAATAAGCATTTTTGCTACATCTGCTATTGTCGCATCTTTTTTTACAACTTTGACATCTGTTGTCATTATATCTTTTGCTTTTAGACTGTTTTTCATATATATCACTCCCTGGTCAAGGCCATCGCATTTGCAACGGCATATTCTCTACTGTGAGATATGGAAACCTTGATTTCACAGATATTCATTTTTTCACAGAAATCCTTCAATCCTTTTTTCGGATTTACAAAAGGTCTTCCATTTTCATCTCTCAGAATTTCTATATCACAGAACGAAAACTCTCTTATTCCTGTACCTACAGATTTGCTTACAGCTTCCTTTGCTGCAAATGTACCTGCTATACTTTCTGCTTTCATATTTCTTTTTCTGAAATATTCTCTCTCCGCCTCTGTAAATATTTTTTCGAGAAATCTACCTTTTTCCGCTGCCTTTTTTATTCTGTCTATCTCTATTATATCTGTTCCTATTCCAAATATTTCCATACTATCTCCATTTCATACTGTTACAAAATAAGGGAATCGAAACTCCCATATTATATTATTCTATAATGGTGATTCGATTCCCTTTTTATATCTTAATTTTGCTATGCCTGTTCTGTTTCCCATGTAGCATAGTGAGTTACTATAGTTACACTTTTATATTCAGTGTTTATAAATCCGCCTGCAGTTGCAAGCTTCTTTTCTTTCCCGTCTATTTTTAATTTTACTATTCCGGGATTTATTTTTGAAGAGAAAGGTCTTCTGTTAAGAAGTATCTGTCTATCTCCTCCACCGGTTTTGACTGTTACAGACTCAGATTCTCCTTCAAAGAATATCCGATCCGGTGTCATTATTTTTACGTGCAGTGAATCCCGCATTATTTCACCGCCTTTCATAATCTATATGTTACTGTTCGTTTTTTACTCTTTCTACTACGTCATCTATTGTTCCGGCAAAAAGGAATGCAGATTCAGGTATATCGTCGTGTTTTCCGTCAAGTATTTCCTTGAATCCTCTTACTGTTTCTTTTACTGGAACGTATTTACCAGGTTTTCCTGTAAACTGCTCAGCAACTGTAAACGGCTGAGATAGGAATCTCTGTATTTTTCTTGCTCTTGATACTATAAGTTTATCCTCGTCTGATAACTCGTCCATACCAAGTATTGCTATTATATCCTGAAGTTCTCTATATCTCTGAAGTATAGACTGAACTCTTCTTGCTGTTTCGTAGTGTTCTTTTCCAACTATATCCGGGCTAAGTACTCTTGATGTAGATTCAAGAGGATCGACAGCAGGATATATACCAAGTGATGATATCTGTCTTGATAGGACAGTTTTTGCATCAAGGTGTGAGAATGTTGTAGCCGGAGCCGGGTCAGTAAGGTCGTCTGCCGGTACATATACTGCCTGAACAGATGTTATTGATCCGTTCTTTGTAGATGTTATTCTTTCCTGAAGTGTACCCATTTCAGTTGCAAGTGTAGGCTGGTAACCAACTGCTGAAGGCATACGTCCAAGAAGTGCTGAAACCTCTGAACCAGCCTGTGTAAATCTGAATATGTTATCTATGAAAAGAAGAACGTCCTGATGTTTTTCATCTCTGAAGTATTCAGCCATTGTAAGTCCTGTAAGAGCAACTCTCATTCTTGCTCCCGGCGGCTCGTTCATCTGTCCGAATACCATGGCAGTTTTTTCTATAACTCCTGACTCAGTCATCTCAGTATAAAGGTCGTTACCTTCTCTTGTTCTCTCTCCAACTCCTGAGAATACTGATATACCACCATGCTGTTTTGCTATATTGTTTATAAGTTCCTGTATAAGAACTGTCTTACCTACACCGGCACCTCCGAATAGACCGATTTTTCCACCTTTTAGATATGGTGCAAGAAGGTCTACTACTTTTATACCTGTTTCAAGTATTTCAGATTTTGTCTCAAGTTCATCAAAATCCGGAGACTGTCTATGTATTGGCATTTTCTGTACGTCTTTTATCTCTTCTTTTTTATCTACTGTATCTCCAAGTACATTGAATACTCTTCCAAGAGTTTCCTCACCTACAGGAACACTTATAGGAGCCCCTGTATCTATTGCTTCCATTCCTCTTACCATACCGTCTGTGGCATTCATAGAGATACATCTTACTGTATCATCTCCCATATGCTGAGTTACTTCTGCCACGACTCTTTTTCCGTCCGGCATATTTATCTCAACGGCGTTAAGAAGGTTTGGAAGTTCTTTTCCACTATTGAATTTTATGTCTATTACAGCACCTATTATCTGTACTACTTTTCCTTTATTTGACATTTATCAAAAACCTCCCTATTTCAGAGCCTCTGCTCCACCAGCAATTTCTGTTATTTCCCGGGTGATTGAAGCCTGTCTTGCTCTATTGAATTCAGAATCAAGTTTTGCAAGCATATCATCCGCACTGTCTGTTGCAGACTGCATTGCATTTCTTCTGGATGCCTGCTCTGATGCAAATGATTCCTTTATTCCATTGTATATCTGAGACGCTGTATACTCTGATATAAGTTCTCTGAAAACCTCTTCTGCTGACGGATAATACTGTCTTCTTGGAGATACCTTTTTCTCATCTCCTGACTTTTCCTTTCCGTAAGGTTTCATCATTTCAAGAGCTACAGGGAAGAGTGTTTTTACTCTTACCGTCTGTATTATAGCCGATCTGAACTTTGTATATATAAAAGTTACATCGTCGACCTCTTTGTTTTTATATTTTTCTGTTATAAGTTTGGTTATTCTGTCGATTTCATCATACTTGCATGTCTCGACGCTGTTTATTTCATCGACAACGTTGTATCCTCTTTTTCTGAAGAATTCGCATGATTTTTTACCTATTGGAATAACCATGTCGGTATCTTTGTTCATTAGAGATTCAGCTTCTCTGAATATGTTCATATTGTATCCACCGGCAAGACCTCTGTCACCTGCAACTACTATGAAACATCTTCTCTTTACTTCTCTCTTTTCGACAAATTCTCTGCACGCCTTTTTTACATCGGCAGCTGTTTCAAGAACCATGTCATATAGGAAATATGCATATGGTTTTGAAAGTTCTGCTGCTTCTCTCGCTCTTATAAGCTTTGAAGATGATACAAGGTTCATGGCGTTTGTTATCTGTCTTGTACTTTCGATACCGGCTTTTCTTCTTTTTATTTCCTTAACTCCTACGCCGGACATTTATCTCACCTCTTTTTTGAAGACTTCAGCTGCCTCTGTGAGTTCTTTTCCGTAATCCTCTCCTGCAAGAATCTTGTCGTATATTTCTGGTCTGTTCTTTTCTATATATCTGCAGAACTCTTTTTCAAATGAGTCTATTTCATTAAGTTCTACATCATCCAGAATTCCGTTAAGTACAGAGTAGATTATTACAACCTGCTCTTTTACATCCATAGGTTTATGTTCACCTTGCTTAAGAACCTCAACTATTCTTTCTCCCTGTGCAAGTCTTGCTTTTGTATCTGCATCAAGGTCTGAACCGAACTGAGCAAATGAAGCAAGCTCTCTGTACTGAGAGTATGCAAGTTTAAGGTCTGATGCAAGTCTCTTCATTGATTTTATCTGAGCTGAACCACCAACCCTTGATACTGATATACCAGGGTCTACTGCAGGTCTTATACCTGAGTGGAAAAGTTCAGGCTGAAGATATATCTGACCATCTGTTATAGATATTACGTTTGTAGGTATATATGAAGAAACGTCACCTTCCTGAGTTTCTATTACCGGTATTGCAGTCATAGATCCTCCGCCAAGCTCATCTGAAAGTTTTGCAGATCTTTCAAGAAGTCTTGAATGAAGATAGAATACGTCTCCAGGATATGCCTCACGTCCTGGCGGTCTTCTAAGTAATAGAGACATTTCTCTGTATGCAACCGCATGTTTACTTAAGTCATCGTATATTATAAGTACATCTTTACCCTGATACATGAACTCTTCACCCATTGCAGTACCGGCATATGGTGCTATGTACTGAAGTGGTGCAGTTTCAGATGCTGTAGCTGATACTACTATTGTGTAGTCCATTGCACCGTAATCCTGAAGTGTTCTTACAAGCTGTGCAACAGTAGATCTTTTCTGACCTATTGCAACATATATACATATTATATCCTTGCCCTTCTGGTTTATTATTGTATCGGCAAGTATTGATGTTTTACCTGTCTGTTTATCACCTATTACAAGCTCTCTCTGCCCTTTACCGATTGGAACCATTGCGTCTATAGCCTTTATTCCAGTCTGTAGAGGCTGATATACAGATCTTCTGTCCATTATTCCAGGAGCTTCTGTTTCTATAGGTCTTGTTTTTTCTGTTTCTATTTTTCCTCTTCCATCTATAGGATTTCCAAGAGCATCTACAACTCTTCCTATAAGGGCGTCCCCAACAGGAACCTCAACTATTTTTCCTGTTCTTTTTACTGTGTCGTCCTCTTTTATTCCTTCTTCATCTCCAAGCAGAACAGCACCTACTGTTTCCTTTTCAAGATTCAGAGCTATACCGTATACTTCACCAGGGAATTCAAGAAGTTCTCCGGCCATTACATTGTCTAGTCCATATATACTGGCTATATTGTCACCGACATTAAGTATAGTTCCTGTATCTGAAAGTTCTATTCTGTTTTCGTAGTCCTTTATCTGCTGTCTGATTATGGAGCTTATTTCTTCAGGTTTTAAACTCATAATCTCACCGCCGTTTCCTTATATCATTTTTGACAGTTCTTTTTTAAGACCTTTCATTCTGCCTTTTACTGTACCGTCAATTTCTCTGTTTCCAACTTTTACGAAGATTCCTCCTATTATGGATTCATCGACTTTGTTTTCTAGTTCAACTTTTCTGCTGAATTTCTTTGACAGTTTCTCTTCAAGGTTTCTTACCTCTTCATCTGTCAGTTTTACTGCACTTATTACTATTCCCTTTTCTATAATATTCTTTTCATCAACCATTTTTGCAAATCTGTTGTATATATCTCTAAGGGATCTTGTTTTCTTCTTATCTATAAGCAGTTTTATAAAATTTAAAAGGTATCGGTCTGATGTTTCTGAAAAAATCTTTTCGATTATTTCCTTCTTGTCAACATCCTTTATAAACGGTGTATACATTACTCCAGAAAGTTCTCTGTTTTTTTCTATTGTTTCCACAATTTCAGAAAACTGCTTTAGTACCTCGTTTGTTCTGCCCATCTCCTCTGAGACATCGAACATCGCCTTTGCATATACCGCTGCTGTTTCGTCTATCATACTGCGTCTCCTGTTCTATCTATGAAGTCTTTTATAAGCTCTCTGTGTTTTTCTTCATCGATTTCATCTTCAAGCACTTTTGATGCTGCAAGTATTACAAGATTTGACATTTCGCCTTTCATCTCGTTCATAGACCGTATCTTTTCTTCTTCTATTTCTCTCATAGCTCTCTGTGAAATAAGCTCTGCATCTTTTTTTGCATCGTCTATTATCATATCTGATTTTTCTTTTGCCCGGGCTACTGCTGTTTCAATAATTTTTCTTCCTTCTTCTTCAGCACCGCCGATTTTTTCTTCATATTCGGCTTTATAGGCAGCACCTTCTGCCTTCATTCTTTCACCTTCCCGGATTTCATTTGCTATATCTTCTTCTCTTTCCTTTATTATTTTTAATACAGGTTTGAATAGAAGGTATTTCAGTATCAGAAAGATGACTATTGTATTTACTATCTGAAAGAAGTATTCCCAGGTCAAACCTACAAGCGGTTTAAGTTCCATATTTATACCTCCATTCCGATAAACACCGTGATATTTTAAAATCTATTCTATAACCAAGGGTTTACGAATATAAGGATTATAGCTATTATAAGCCCGTATATAGCTGTTGATTCTGCTATGGCAGCACCAACTATAAATGAAGACATTATATCACTTTTTGCTTCAGGCTGGTTTGCTACGGCTTCTGCAAGCTTACCTGCTGCATAACCCTGTCCAAGACCTGCTCCACATCCTGTAAATACTGCTATTCCTGCTCCTATTGCTGTTCCTGCAACTGCTATTGCTGTAGACATATCCATAATTATTTCCTCCTCCACGTCAAACGTGTTTTACCAACTTATTTTATTTCTTTATTTTTTCTTCTTTGAATTCAACTGAATTTCCAATAAATACCATAGTAAGCATTATAAATATAAATGCCTGAATTAGACCGTCAAATATATCAAAGTACATATGAAGCGGTATTGGTATTATAAACTGTAAAAACGGTATACCTACTCCAGGTATAAGCTCTGAAATATAGGCCATCAGCTGATAGAATAATGTCATTATCAGCGTACCACCCATTATATTACCAAATGGACGGAATGCCATTGAAACCGGTCTTGCTATTTCTCCAACCAGATGTATTGGAAGAAGAAACGGAGTCGGTTCTGTCATTTCCTTGAAATAGTGTGCTCCACTGAATCTTATTGATATTGAATATATAAGCACCGCTGTTATTGTAGACAGTGCAAGCGTAGTATCAAGATCCACTGTAGGTGATCTAAGCCCTAATAATGGGGCAAGGTTTGAACATGCAAAGAAAACAAACAGACTCCCTATATATGGGACAATATTTGGAACTCTTTTTACAAGTTCTTTTCCCATTGTATCTTCTACAAGTCCATAAAGCTTAAGTACTATATACTCAAGAAATATCTGTCTCTTTGTTTCAGGCACTTTTTTCAGATTTCTTGTAAGAAGATATGATGCCACAGCAAGTACCGCCATTATAATCCAGCTTACTATTACTGTTTCACTAAGTTTGAAGTCTCCGATATACAGAAGCCATCTTGCCTGTGTATTCATAGCTTATTCCTCCTTTCCTGCGAAAATCGTAGCTGCTGCTTTCTGTACCATAAGAACTATCTGAGTACTCAGAAGTCCTAGTGCCGCAGTTAACATACTTACAGAGTCCACCTTCGCACCGATTAAAAGTACAACTGCACATAGGGCAAATCTCAGAAAATATCCTCCTGCAAACTGTACCCCGCTGCCTCCTGTTCTACTGTTAACCAGGTTCTCCGTTGCTGATGTAAGCATATAAAAATTAAATATCGCAACTATACTGCCCAGAAGTATTCCGGACACCGATGCAATATCAAATTTACCAAGTTCTGATATAAGTGGATTTGACCGCTGATCTGATACGACCTTTGATACTGCAAAAATCACTGCCATCACAACAATATCAAATACCGCTATTCCCTTTGCTACGGATTTTATCTGTTTTTTTAAACAGTTATCCATACTTATCTCCCTTTCCAAATTAAATTTAGTATTATTTTTCTTATATACTAATTTGTTACAAATGTATCAAATTTCCTTTTTTAAAACTCATTCAGTATATACCATTTATCCCAATCATTCAACAATAAAAATTTCTTTTTTTGATAAATTTTAATTATCTGTTATCCTCTGTATCCCATTTATTCCAATGGTTTCGTTTTCCTACAACTTCTTTTAAAAAAAGAGTTGTTTTCTATTTTTAGATAATATTATACAGTTGAATTTTTACCGCTCTCAAATTTCACCATTTTCACATTAGCTTCATTTAAAAGCTGTGTCGACATCTCATCCGGATAGTCTCCGCTATATACAATTTTTGTTATTCCCGCGTTTATGCACATCTTTGCACATAGTACACAAGGTCTTGTTGTTACATAAAGAGTCGCTCCTTTTATACTGACACCGTTATATGCCGCCTGTATTATTGCGTTCTGTTCCGCATGAAGAGCCCTGCAGAGTTCATGTCTTTCGCCTGATGGAACATTCATCTGCTCTCTTTTACAGCCTATATTCTGGCAGTGTTCAAGGTTTTTGGGAGCTCCATTATATCCTGTTGTAAGTATCTGCTTATCTTTTACTATTATCGCCCCTACCTGTCTTCTCACACAAGTTGATCTTTTTTTAACAACCTCTGCTATTTCCATGAAATATTCATCCCAAGATGGTCTCATATCAAAATCTCCTTTCAAAATCACATTCTTATTATACATCGTTTCTATCGACTTTAAATATTCGTATTTTTAATGGCTTTTATTTTTATTTTTAATGGTTAATATGAATAGAATTTTATATTTTATTCATATTCTACAATAATGAATAATCGATGTTTGAATTATTCATTTATACAATTTTTCTCCTGTATTTTAAAAAAATATCGCCCAAAAGGGCGATATCTTTCCTGGTCCTTAAATTTATCTCGACATTACTTTGAATGTTTCTTTTCTATTTCTGTAAGAAGGTCTATTCTCTTCTGATGTCTTCCACCTTCAAATTCTGTGTCAAGGTATGCATCAACTATGTCAAGTGCAAGTCCTTTTCCTACAACTCTTCCACCAAGAGCTATCATATTTGAGTTGTTATGTGCTTTTGTCATTCTAGCTGAGAATGTATCAGTAAGTACTGCACATCTTATTCCAGGTACTTTATTTGCAGCATATGATATTCCTATACCAGTTCCACATACTACTATTCCGCAGTCTGCTTCTCCTGAAACTACAGCATTTGCAGCTGCTTCTCCGTATTTTGGATAATCAACTGAATCAGTTCCGTTGTTAGTTCCAAGGTCAAGAACCTCTATTCCTCTCTCTTTAAGATGAGCTATTATATCCATCTTTAATTCGTATCCGCCGTGGTCACATGCTAATACTATTTTCATTATAAGTATCCTCCTGTATATTTTATTTATTCATACACTATAATTATATCACATTTTTCTATATTTAAATTCTATAATTTTGTATATTTATTCAGCCTCTATTACCTTGTATCCCGCTGATTTCATGAGTCTGTTCATTATTGCCTGACCTACTCCCTCTGTGGAAAATGCTTCCGCATAGACAATGTCTGCTCCCTTTTCATCCATCTGTATAAGAGAATCAAAAAGATTTGCAGCTACTTTTTCATATGTATCTCCAAGATCTATTATTTCATCAGTTTTTATTTTCCGAGCAATATCCGACATGCATATTACGCCTATTTTCTGATTTTCGTCGGATTTTTCTTCATATAGTTCATTTATTTTTCTGATTATACTTTCCTTTTCTCCTCTTATTATAAATACATCCGCTTTTGGAGAATAGTGAGTATATTTCATTCCAGGCGCCTTTGCCTTTATATTGTCTTCTTTTTTAAGAAGTGATGAATCCATATCCACATTTCCTACGATTTCTTCCATCATTTCCTTTGTTATACTTCCCGGTCTAAGTATCATAGGAGTTTCCCCTGTCAAGTCTACAACAGTGGATTCAAGACCAAAACAGCAGTCTCCACCCATTATTATTCCAGATACTCTTCCTGTCATTTCTTTTTTTACATGTTCCGCTCTTGTTGGAGACGGCCTTCCTGATATATTTGCAGATGGTGCAGCTATCGGTATTCCTGCAGCCTTTATAAGTGCATTTGCAATTTTATTTGACGGCATTCTTACCGCTACTGTTTCAAGTCCTCCACTTGTAACATCCGGAATTATATCCTTTTTAGGAAGTATTACTGTAAGAGGTCCCGGCCAGAATTCATTTATAAGTTTTTCCGCTTTTTCATTTACCGATTCAACAAGAGAATAAATTTCCTTCTTTTCTGCTATATGTACTATAAGAGGATTGTCACTTGGGCGTCCCTTTGCTTCATATATTTTCTTTGCAGCTTCTTCATCAAGTGCATTTGCTCCAAGTCCATAGACAGTTTCTGTCGGAAATATTACAGTTTTACCATCTCTCAGAAGTTTTGCCATCTCTTCTATTATTTCTGAATCTATGTTGTTTTCATCTATTTTTTTTATAAGTGTCTCCATATACACACTTCCTTTTTATATAAATTTTACTATAATCGTTCCTATAAGAATTCCAAATATGCTGTACATGCTTTTAGATGCAGGAAACAGTTCCTCTATTACAACATAAAGCATTGTTCCTGCTGCAATTGCAAGAAATATTCCTATAAGCGGTGTAAATGCAGCTCCGAAACAAGCTCCAAAAAAACTACCTATACCCATTGGAACTCCGGCTATCATTGTAAGAAAAAGTACTTTTCTCATACTCATTTTGTTACATACCATTCCCAATGCCATTGCAAGTCCCTCTGGTACATTGTGTATTCCTATTATTATTGCTATTGCTACCCCAAGTTCCTTTGCCGACATAAAAGATGAACCTATGGCAAGTCCCTCTGGAAGATTATGAAACAGTATACTTACAAATATAAGATATCCTGATGCCATGTTTCCTCTGAAATCGAGTTTATTTTTCATAAGCATGGTTATAAGTGCCCCCGCAAATGCGGCTATTACTGTTTCTATTGTTCCTATTTTTTCCATTGCTTCAGGCATAAGATCAAATACCACAACAGCAAGCATTACTCCTCCTGAAAGTCCCATAAAAAAGCTTATATATCTTTCAACACCTTTTTTGAATATAGAAGCCAGTAATCCTCCAAGTCCGGTACCTACAACACCTGCAAGCAATCCTATAAGTGTTATTTCCCAAATCATTTCTTATTACCTTTCATTAAAAAGTGCCCTATAAATGATAATTCATATATAAGGCACCTGTTTTTTGATTTTACTCTATTATATAGCTGTCATTTTTTCTGTCTGATCAACTGTAATCAGAGCATCTATCATTTCGTCTATATCTCCATCAAGGAATGAATCAAGTTTATAAAGAGTAAGGTTTATTCTGTGATCACTTATTCTTCCCTGTGGGAAATTGTATGTTCTTATTCTCTCAGATCTGTCCCCTGTACCTACCTGACTCTTTCTCTCTGCAGATATTTCTTTCTGCTGTTCAGCCAGTGCTCTGTCATAAAGTCTTGCCTTAAGTACCTTCATAGCTTTTTCCTTGTTCTTAAGCTGTGACTTTTCGTCCTGACATGATACCACTTCTCCTGTTGGTATATGAGTTATTCTTACCGCAGAGTCAGTAGTATTGACACACTGTCCACCGTTTCCAGAAGCTCTGAAAACGTCTATTCTTAAATCATTGTCATTTATTTCTACTTCAACATCCTCTACCTCTGGTAAAACCGCAACAGTTGCAGTAGATGTGTGTATTCTTCCGCCTGATTCAGTTGCAGGTATTCTCTGAACTCTGTGAACACCTGATTCATATTTAAGTCTTGAGTATGCACCCTTACCTTTTATCATGAAAGAAACTTCCTTGTATCCTCCAACACCAGTTTCGTTTGCACTAAGTATTGATACTTTCCATTTCATTCTTTCTGCATATCTTGAATACATTCTTAGAAGGTCTCCTGCAAATAGAGCTGCTTCGTCTCCACCTGCTCCACCTCTTATCTCTACTATAACGTTCTTATCATCGTTAGGGTCCTTTGGAACAAGAAGTAACTTAAGCTCTGTTTCAAGAGGCTCCACTTTTGCCTCCATATCAGAAAGTTCCATTTTTGCAAGCTCTCTAAGCTCTTCATCTGACTCTTCCTGAAGTATAGCTTTTGATTCTTCTATACTATCCATTACATTTTTATATTCTCTGTATTTCATTATTATAGGCTCAAGTTCAGCATGCTCTTTTACATACTTCTGCCATGTTTTCTGATCATTTATTATTTCTGGATCAGATATTTTTTCCGTTAAATCCTTGTATGTATCTTCTAATACACCCAGTTTCTTTAGCATATATTTCACCTCATTATTATTCTCGTTTCACATCAATTCAATTTATCATTATATCACAGTTTTGTTCCTATAACAACTCTATCAATGCCCTGTATATCCTTCTTTGTATATATTTTTCCGTATCCGTATCCCTTCATTATTTCCGATACATCCTCCGCCTGGTCATGTCCTACTTCATAGGCAAGTATTCCGCCGTCTTTTATGTAATCGATTGAATCCGCTGTTATTCTTCTATAGAAATCCAATCCATCCTCTCCACCTTCAAGCGCATTATAAGGCTCATAGTCCTTTACCTGTGTGTGAAGTGTTTCTATTACATCTTTTCTTATATATGGAGGATTTGAAACTATTATATCGAATTTTTTTCCGTCTTCTACAGATGAAAACAGATCAGATACAAGAAATTCCGTATTTTCAGATACTCCATTTGAATCCGCATTTTTCTTTCCTATTTCAGATGCATATTCAGATATATCACATGATGTTACAAAGCTGTTTTTTATATAGTAGGCAAGGCTGACTGTTATAGCCCCTGATCCGGTTCCTATATCTATTATATCTATAGTTTCTTTTTTTCTGTATTCATCGGCTGAGCATATATCTATTATCTCCTCTACAAGAGGCTCTGTATCCGGTCTTGGTATAAGTACACCTTCATGTACATAAAAATCAAGTCCCATAAATTCCCTGTTGCCAACTATATATGCAATCGGTCTTCCATTCAGTCTTTCCTCAGCCATTTTTTCAAATTTATTTATTGTCTCTTCATCGATTTCCTTATTCAGATTTATATGAAGATACAATCTGTTTTCTTCTCCAAGTGCAGATAAAAGCATTACTTCCGTATCAAGTCTTGGAGTGTCACTTATTTCAGCAAGTTTTTCAGTGTATTTTATTATAATATCTCTTATAGTCATACAATCATCCTTTTTCAAGTTTTATATAACAGCCTTTATTGAAGCTATTGCGACTTCCAGCTGATCATCATCAGGCTCTCTTGTTGTAAGATACTGAAGCATCATTCCCGGATATGCAACAGCTCTTGTAACAAAGTTATCGTATTTACCAAGAATTCTTATTATCTCATATGCAACTCCTGCCACAACCGGTATACATACTATTCTCATAAGTATTCTCATCACAGGATTCGGCCACCCCAAAAATGCAAACAGTATTATAGACGTGAACATAACTATAAAAAGAAAGTTTGTTCCACATCTTGGATGAAGTCTTGTATGTTTTCTCGCATTTTCAACTGTAAGTTCTTCACCACTTTCGTAACAGTGTATACTTTTGTGCTCTGCTCCATGATACTGATATACCCTATGTATATCCTTGTTTTTTGATATCAGAAGTATATATACAAACAGTATTGCTATTCTTATTAAGCCTTCTATAAGGTTCAGAATAACATTGTTTTCTGTAACCGCTGCAAAAAGACCTCCTGCATATGTAGGTATAAGTATAAAAAGACCTACAGACATTACAACCGCTATTATCATAGATACGGCAATCAGTGCTTCATTTGCCTTATCTCCGAAAATTCTTTTTATGAATCTGTCTATTGCATCCTCTTCCTCGTCTGCAGCATCCATAAACCGCTCAGATGAGTAATTAAGACATTTCATTCCCTCTATCATGGTTTCTATAAGTATGAACATTCCTCTAAGAAAAGGAACTTTGTCTATATGCTTATCTTTTACCCAGCTTTTTATATTTTTTACCTTTACATCTATATCTCCGTCTGTTTTTCTTATCGCAACTGCTCTTTTTTTATCAGACTGCATCATTACGCCTTCTATTACGGCCTGTCCGCCAACTGCTTTATATGACATGTCATCCCCCTTTTTATATTCAATATTTGTTTAATTATATATTATACCACACAATAATTAAAGGTGATGAACTTCATCATTTTTTCCAAAAACAAAGGCAGATGTATATATACTCTCAATTATAAATCGAAAATATATATACACCTGCCTTATAAACCTCTCGTACGATCGGCATCTTATTCCATGTTGAATCTTTTCTTGAATTTGTCGATTCTTCCACCTTTTTCTATGTTCTTCTGTTTTCCAGTGTAGAATGGGTGGCACTCTGAACATATCTCAACTCTTATTTCGTCCTTAGTTGATCCAGCTACGAAAGTGTTTCCGCATGCGCAACGAACTTCTACTGGAGCGTAGTTTGGCTGTATATCCTTTTTCATTTAATTCACCTCTTTCTTTATTTTATAAGTATGTAAACTAATCTTTTACAATATCAACTACATCATTATATCACAATATATGATACTGTTCAAGAAGTTTTTCAGCTAATTAAATCTGTTTTAATCTGTCTATAAATTCCCGGTTGTTCTTTGTTCTCTTAAGCAGTTCAAGCACTCTATCTGTCACTTCTGCAACAGATTCATTGCTCATCTGTCTTCTAAGTTTCCATAGCGCTGATTTTTCTTCATCGCTTAAAAGAAGATCCTCTCTTCTTGTTCCTGACTTGTATATATCAACTGCCGGGAATATTCTCTTTTCAGCAAGTTTTCTATCCAGATGAAGTTCCATATTTCCAGTTCCCTTAAACTCTTCATATATAACATCATCCATTCTTGAACCGGTTTCCACAAGCGCAGTTCCAAGGATAGTAAGCGAACCGCCCTGTCTTATATTTCTGGCCGCACCAAAGAATTTCTTCGGTCCGTGAAGAGCTCCTGGATCAAGACCTCCAGAAAGAGTTCTTCCCGTTGGGGAAATCGTCATATTATATGCTCTTGCAAGACGGGTTATACTATCTAATAATATCACAACATCCCTGCCCTGTTCAACAAGTCTTTGTGCTCTGCTTAAAACCATTTCTGCAACCTTTACATGATGCGATGAAACCTGATCAAATGTAGAGTATATTACATCTCCCTGAATTGATTCTTTTATATCTGTTACCTCTTCCGGTCTTTCATCTATAAGAAGTACTATAAGCTCGACTTCCGGATGATTGCCCTTTATACTGTTTGCTATATTTTTAAGAAGCATTGTTTTACCTGCCTTTGGCGGTGCAACTATAAGCCCTCTCTGACCTTTTCCTATAGGAGATATAAGATCTATCAGTCTCATTGCTATATTTGACTGCCTATTTTCAAGTGTAAGCCTTTCTTCCGGATATATAGGAGTAAGTGTTTCAAAACTGCTTCTCTTCTTTGACTCCATAGGATTTTCGTCATTTATTGCGCTTACATATTTAAGCGCTCTGAATCTTTCTCCGCTGTTTGGAAGTCTTGTTATTCCTGTTATTTTGTCTCCGGTCTTCATATTGAAAAGTCTTATCTGAGATGGCGCTACATATACGTCCTGTTCTGTCGAAAGATAGTTTTCTCCTCTCAGGAACCCGAATCCATCCGGAAGTATTTCAAGTATTCCATACCGCTTTTCTCCGGTTTTTATATCTACAGGATTCTTATCTGTCTGTTTCTGTGAATAGGTTCTTTCCGGTTTTTTATCTTCAGATTGCCTATTATTCTTTTGAGTTTCTTCTTTATTTAAATCTGATTTTTCATCATTTGAATTATTATTTTCTTCTATAGTATTTTCCTGCTCTGATTTTATTATAACTTCTATCAGTTCGCTTTTTTTATACTTTGTTATAGATTTTATATTCATGGATTTTGCAATTTCTCGAAGCTCGCTTAAATTTTTCGCTTCGAGTTTTTCCGTTGTATACAAAAAAATCCCCCCATTTATAAGCTTATTCAATAACTATCTGCAATCAGCTTATTTTTAATAGTACTTTATATAATATCATCAGCTTTATCTGTGGTCAACCACTGACACCGTAATTTATAAAGATATATTTTTCAACTCAAAATAAAGAGGGAGAATATCCCCCTCTTTTACATACTCGCTATAAGTGATAGAACTATTGTTATACTGGTAAGCACCATGACACCTGCAGCACCTATGGCTATAATTTTATTCATCATCTTTGTCTTTTTTCCTGCCAATCTGTTCACCTCACATTTTCGCGGAATCTATTTTTCTTTGTTTTCCGGATTTGCTTTTATCCCTGTCTTACATACATTTTCTCTTTCGCATACTTTTTTAAGATAGTCAAGGAATCCTTCTTTAAGATCATCTCTCTTAAGTGCAAAATCAACTGTAGCTTCAAGGAATCCAAGCTTGTCACCTACATCATATCTTCTTCCTTCAAACTCATATGCATACATTGCTTCTTTCTGAGAAAGAATTTTCAGTGCATCTGTAAGCTGTATTTCATTTCCTTTTCCTGGAGGAAGATCTGAAAGTACATCAAATATTTCCGGAGTTATTATATATCTTCCAAGTATAGCTATATTTGATGGAGCTTTATCGGCATCAGGTTTTTCAACAAGGTCTTTTACCTTATATACTCTGTCCTCTATGAATTTTCCATCAATTATACCGTATTTATCAGTATTTTCTCTTTCTACCTTCTGAACTCCAAGTATTGTTGTTCTGTATTCTTCATAGGCATCCATAAGCTGAAGAAGACATGGCTTTTTGTTTTCCACTATATCGTCTCCAAGCATAACCGCAAACGGCTCATCTCCTATGAAGTGTCTTGCACAGTATATTGCGTCGCCAAGTCCTCTTGGCTCTTTCTGTCTTATATAGTGTATGTTTATCATATTTGATATGTTCTGAACTATTTCAAGAAGCTCTGTTTTTCCCTTCTGCTCAAGTTCAAGTTCAAGCTCAACAGATTTGTCAAAGTGATCCTCTATTGATTTTTTATTTCTTCCTGTTATTATAAGTATCTCCTCTATACCAGACGCAACAGCCTCTTCTATTATGTACTGTAGAGTCGGTTTATCAACTATAGGAAGCATCTCCTTTGGCTGAGCTTTTGTTGCGGGAAGGAATCTTGTTCCAAGTCCCGCTGCAGGTATTACAGCTTTTCTTACTTTTCTCTGCATATCCTTACCTCCATAAAATTTATTTGAACATTACAATTTCCCCTGTTATCATATATATTCTACCATTTATGAATATGTTTTTCTATCCTAATTGAGTTATTTCAATTATTACAAATACTTATCCACATATTCGTCAACATATCCACACTATATATGCTATATTTTTATATTTTTTTCAAAAATAAACACTATATATAGTTTTACGGTCGTACATTCAATTTTATTATCAACATTTATTTTTACAGTATTAACAAACTATCAACATATTTATACACATATATGTTGATAAATAGTTGTATATCCACTATTTTTTACACTTTATTAACATATTATCAACAATAATTAATCGACATAAATCATTTCAGATACAAGACCTTCAAGATTGTCATATTCACTTACAACTACTCTATCTATATCAAGCGATTTTATTATCGTATCAAGTATTACTGCACCTGCAGTTATTATATCTGCTCTTTTCGGCTGAAGTCCTTTCATGGATTTTCTGTCTTCTTCTGTTGAATGTCTAAGCATTTCAGATATACTATCCGCATCCTCTGCTGTTATTACACTCTGATGCACTTTTTCCATTGAATATACTTCCAGTTTCTGATTTATTGCAGACATTGAAGTTATAGTTCCACCTATACCACACACTGTGGAAATTTCACACTCCCTAAGATATTCTATTATATCGTTTGTTTTTTCTTTTATAAAATTTATCATTTCTGAATAAAGTTCTGCATCTTTTTCAAATCCCCTGAACTTTTCTGTAAGTCTAAGCGCTCCAATATCTATACTTACACTTTTTATTATTCCATTGTTGTTTCCAAATATAAATTCAGTAGATCCTCCTCCTATATCCAGAATAAGAAGATTTCCTTCAGCAGATGCTCCCATAAGAACTCCTCTGAACCCAAGTTCAGCCTCCTTCTCTCCAGCTATTACCTCAACTTTTATACCTGATTTTTCTCTTGCCTTTTCTATAAATACATCTCTGTTTACAGCATCTCTCAGTGCTGATGTTCCCATACATCTTACTTTTTCACAACCTTTTTCTTTACACATCTGTGAAAATTCATACAGTGCAGTTATGTTTCTCTCCATAGCCTCATCTGTTATATATCCGTTTTCATCTACACCCTGACCTATTCTTGTAGTATTTATATACTTTTCCCTTGAAACCAGCTTTTTATCCTGCACATCTGCTACAAGAAGTCTCATGGAATTTGTTCCTATATCGATTGCTCCTAATTTCATAACTCTCTCCTTTTTATTAACATTTTATAAACATATATACACATATTATACACCGTTTATACAACGCTTATCGACAACTTTTCCACATTTTATCAACATATACACATTTTGGGAATTTTCTATAAATTATTTTTTATACAAAAGAAGACAGCTCTCAGGCTGTCTTTTTTAAAGCATTTCATAAAGTTCTTTTGCATCATTTTTAAGAACATGTTCTCTTATCTCTGTAACTTTGAACTTCATCAGCTTCTCACCAAACTGTATTTCTATTATATCTCCCGGTTTTACTTCTGCTGATGATTTTACAACTTTTCCATTTATTTTAACTATACCTTTGTCGCATGCATCCTTTGCTACGGTTCTTCTTTTTATTATTCTTGATACCTTAAGATATTTGTCTATTCTCATATTTTCACCCCCGGATAAAAAGAAAAAGTGCAGCAGGCGCTGCACTTTTCACTATTCAAAAATTATGCCTACGCTTTTTTAATTAAGCGTTAACTTTATCTTTTAGTCCTTTTCCTGCTTTGAATACAGGTGCTTTTGAAGCTGGTATATCTATTACCTGCTCAGGATCTCTTGGGTTTCTTCCCTGTCTTGCAGCTCTTGCTCTAGTTTCGAAAGTTCCGAATCCTACTAGCTGTACTTTTTCTCCTGATACTAAAGCTTCTTCAACAGACTCCATGAAAGAGTTTAACGCTAATTCAGCTTCCTTTTTAGTTAATCCACTTTTTTCTGCCATTTTTGATACTAATTCAGCCTTGTTCACAGTATCTACCTCCTAATATTTTTATCATGCCGGTTTTCCGGAAATTATGATATTTTAATTTTTTTCTTTATCTTTAGCCTGATTCCATAGTTTATCCATCTCTTCAAGATTGGATTCATTAAACGTCTTTCCTGACTTCACAAGTTCGTCTTCTACGAAACTGAACCTTCTTACGAATTTTTCTGTAGTCATATTCAATGCTTCTGTGGTATCAGCTTCAAGGAATCTTGCAAGATTGACTATTGAAAACAACAGGTCTCCCAGTTCTTCCTTTATGTATTGTATATTCCCTTTGCGGTATTCGTCAAGCAGTTCCGAGTATTCTTCCTCAACTTTTTTAAATACATCGTCTATATTATCCCAATCGAAACCAACAAGGGCTGCTTTATGCTGTACTTTTTCAGCTTTCATAAGTGCAGGAAGATAAACAGGTATTCTTCTTAGACCCTCTGATACGGTACTTTCACCTTTTTCCTTTTTCTTTATATCTTCCCATGTTTTTTCAAAATTTTCTCTGTCTATTTCAGCATCTCCGAATATATGCGGATGTCTTGTTATAAGCTTTTTACATATACCCTCAGACACCTCACCAATGTCAAACATACCCTCTTCTTTTCCTATCTGACACTGGAAAACAACCTGTAAAAGTACATCGCCAAGCTCTTCTATCATCTCGTCTATATCGTTATTTTCTATAGCATTGTATAACTCATATGCTTCTTCTATTATAGAATTTTTCAGAGATTCATGAGTCTGTTTTTTGTCCCAGTCACAACCGTCCTCTGATCTTAGTTTAGCCATTATAAGTTCAAGATCGTGAACCTTGTTGTAGCGCTTTTTATCGCTTCTTGGTATATAAAGACTTGTCAGATAATCAAAGCTGTTATCCTTCCAATCAAGCTCATAAAGCTTTATTTTCTTTTTGAACTCCTGTCCTTTTATACCCGCACTTCTGACAATATAAACATCCTGCTCATCTCCGTATACTTCCATAAGCTGAAGCTTTACATTTGATGCGATAAACTCATCATACACCTGAGTAACTATAAGAGCTGTATCTGAATCTATATATGATTCTTCAAGCTCAAACGCATCTATAAGTCTGAATCCTTCAGAAGGATCAAATCCCAGATAATCAAACATAGCATCCACAAAACTCATAGAAGGTGTTGTAACAACGTCTATGCCTTTTTCTGATGCAATTGACTCTATTATACCGACAGTTTTTTCAGCGACTCTAGGATGACCGGGAACAGCGTATACAAGGTCTCCCTCCTCTGCTTTTTCGACTACAAATTCCGCAATATTTCTATATACATGTTCGAAATCTTCATTTTCATCGTAAAATCTGTCCAGAGATTCAAATTTGATTGTCTTTCTAAGTTCATCAACCATCGGGTGCTTTTCGGTTCTTAGAAATATTCTATCTGATTTTTTTAGTTCATCCATAGCTCCCCGGCTTATAAGCGACATATCGCCTGGTCCAAGGCCTATAATATTAATTCTACTCATATTACCACCCTTGTCAACATTTTCATTAATATATTAACATTCATCAAACTTTTCAAAATAGATATTTTTTATTATGTACCTATTCTAATTAGTCCCTGTGTCTTTTATTTTACAAGTCTTAGCTTCTTTAGTAAAGAGTATATTTTTGATCCTTTAGGCATTGTAAGTATTTCCTCTTTTGTTATACCTCCAATTCCAAGAAGAACAACCGCATATACGAATGCTCCTGCAGCTATCGAAATTATAGTTGATATACTGTTACCTGTAACTGAAGATACAAGCATATATACAATCTTAACAGCTACAAACATTGATATAACTGTTACAAGAGGTTTTATTATAAAGTCTCTTATTGAGAATTTAACACCCATATATTTTTTAACACAGTATATATTTATAAGGGCTGCAACTGTATACGCCGTAACAGTACCAAGAGCCGATCCAAGTACATTTATTGAAGGTACTGCTGTTAGAGTATAACTTATTATTATTTTAAATGCCATACCTATCACAAGCGCAATTACAGGTATCATAGGTTTTCCCATACCCTGAAGTATTCCTGTAAGAGTCTGTATAAGACCAAGGAATATTACACAAGGAGTAAGTGTAAACAGTATTATACCTATAGATTCAGGCTGAGTAGGATATAAAAGTTTCATTATTGGAACTGCAAGTGATGCCATACCGAATGCACATGGAAGCACTATAAGAAGTGTTACCTTTACAGCATTAAGCGTATCTTTTCTTGCTTTGTCCCTGTCTCCTACAGCATATGCCTGAGAAATAGATGGCACAAGACTCATACTAAGCGCTGTTGTAATTACTGAAGGAAGATTTATTATCGGCATAGCCATACCTGTAAGCTGACCAAACATTGAGTTCGCCTCAGAATGAGTAAATCCAGCAACCATAAGTCTTCTTATAACTATACCATTGTCCACCATGTTTACAAGAGGCATTACAGATGCTCCTATTGTTATAGGAATTGCAACTACCAATAAGCTTTTTATTATTTTTGAAACGCCTTCTTCTTCAAATCCTTTACTCTTTGCTATTTTAGCTTTTCTGTCTTTTGCTGTTCTAAGATATGCAAATATAAGATATAAGATAGATGCAAAAGAACCTATTGCAGCTCCTGATATAGCTCCTGCTGCACCAAATTCAGGCCCTGAAGCCTTCATAAGAGCATATGCAAGTCCTAGTCCAAGAACAACTCTGAAAAGCTGTTCAACAACCTGTGATACTGCTATCTGAGTCATATCCTTCTGCCCCTGGAAATATCCTCTGTATGCAGACATAAGAGGAACTATTATAAGAGCCGGTGCTATTGCTTTCATACTATATATAGCTTCCGGATTTTTTATAAATACTGTTACTATCCATTCAGCACCAAAGAAGAATATACAGAATGAAACTATCCCAGTAAAGAAAAGAACTCTACTGGATACAGTAAATACTTTGTGAGCTCCCTTATCATCACCTATAGCTATTTTTTCCGATACAAGTTTTGCAACAGCTGTTGGAAATCCTGCTGTGGCAAGTGTAAGGAATAATGTATATACCGGGTATGCAGACTGATAATATCCCATACCTGTTGATCCTATTATGTTTCCTAGAGGTATTCTGAAGAATGCCCCGATTATTTTTACAGCAACCCCTGCTATACCAAGGATCAAGGCCCCTTTTAAAAAGGAGTCTTTGCTTTTATCTTTGCCCATGATTTTACCTCCGTTTATTTGATTAACAGAGTTTAATATATCACAGTTTCTGTGTGTTGTTCAAGTTTATGGGGTAAATTTCTTTGAAACTTCAATATCGGAGCGAAAAAGTTACAAAAAAAATAAACCTGTTTTACAGGTTTATTTTTACACGCAATTTAAATTACATCAATTTCAAACACTTTACTTGTATCAAAATTAGTTAAATCTGTTTTACAAATATCTTAAATTACATCAATCTCAAACTCTTTTTATACTGTGGCTTTTCCTGTTTTTGTTTTACACACATCTTAAATTACATCAATCTCAAACCGGAGATGGAGAGAATAATAACAGAGGCTTGTTTTACACACATCTTAAATTACATCAATCTCAAACATATGACAGATAATACTCGTTCAAGATATAGTTTTACACACATCTTAAATTACATCAATCTCAAACAAGAAAATATGGTTGATGGAATAGAGATTGGTTTTACACACATCTTAAATTACATCAATCTCAAACAAGTGCTTTCTTATCAAATATCCATACCTTGTTTTACACACATCTTAAATTACATCAATCTCAAACATAGGGCTAAAGATGAAACTTCATATAAAAGTTTTACACACATCTTAAATTACATCAATCTCAAACAAATCTTTTAAAATAGTTATCGCATCTTCTAGTTTTACACACATCTTAAATTACATCAATCTCAAACCACCCCAATCTTCATTCATTTCATCATACTGTTTTACACACATCTTAAATTACATCAATCTCAAACTCCATTGCAGATGTTGACTCTTTAGTGTATGTTTTACACACATCTTAAATTACATCAATCTCAAACTTAGTCTTTGATTTATCTATTTTTGTCGAAGTTTTACACACATCTTAAATTACATCAATCTCAAACGGTGTTATACTATCACCCGGTATACATCTCGTTTTACACACATCTTAAATTACATCAATCTCAAACTTAGTCTTTGATTTATCTATTTTTGTCGAAGTTTTACACACATCTTAAATTACATCAATCTCAAACGGTGTTATACTATCACCCGGTATACATCTCGTTTTACACACATCTTAAATTACATCAATCTCAAACTTAGTCTTTGATTTATCTATTTTTGTCGAAGTTTTACACACATCTTAAATTACATCAATCTCAAACGGTGTTATACTATCACCCGGTATACATCTCGTTTTACACACATCTTAAATTACATCAATCTCAAACAAAGAGTAAGCCATTTCTTCTTGCTAAGATGTTTTACACACATCTTAAATTACATCAATCTCAAACTAAGTTGATGGTTTATCTCCTTCTTTTTCCGTTTTACACACATCTTAAATTACATCAATCTCAAACCTCAAATTGAAATTATCATGCCCATCACAGCATGGTAACTAAGATATGTATATAATAAAATATACCATTTAAAACAAGTGTTTTCAATATATCTCACATAAATCACTATCAAGTACAAACACTTTTTCATAATCTTGAATAGTATAATCTATACTATTTTCAATCATTATCGCAAAAATTTTTTTATACGATAAATATCTATAAAATTCCTCTATTACATCTCTATCAAAGAAATTTCTCATATTTACAAATATAAATATTCTTTTGCCAAGAATTTGAGACGATACATTTACATATTCACATAATCTCTCTATTATTGTACTACTATAAGATTCAAACTTGACATCGGTTATCTTAAATAATTCTGATACATCAAATTCAACGGAATATTCAAGTGAATATTCCGCCTCATTTGTTACTAGATCAACATATCTTATTATTTCAGATACTATTTTTCCTGTTTCAATATATAGTTCATCCTGATTTGATAATTCTCTCAGATTGCTATAAAGTTTTGTAAGTATTTTTCTATTATTTATATCTAAATTATATATATCTACTATAATATCCGCCACTTTAGAAAGTTTTTGAATTTTACCTTTATCATCTGATAGTACAAATCCTCCCATTTCTTCAGATATATTACATTGATTGTATATTTCCTCTGTATACTTGAGAAATACTTTTTTATCTTCTAATATAATCAGATTGAATTTATTTTCTTCAAACTCTATTTTATATTCAAAATCCGGATGGACTAATTTCATAATATAACCAACCTTTCATCACTATCAAGTACATCGCTTTTCTTTTCACCAACAACAAATTCCATTTTTGAAAACTGTTTTTCTGTAACAGTCAACACCTGTACCAAACCTTCTTTAGGTCTGTTCTTCTTTATATTTTCTACAACTGCATTAACTGCTGTAGTATTCAGAAGAATTTTTGTATATACCGATTCCTGCATCATCATAAATCCACTTTTAATAAGAAACTTTCTAAACTTGTTATACTCCCTTATATTTTCTGAAGTTGTCATCGGAAGATCAAAAAATACTATAGTTCTCATAAATCTATAACTCATCTTTATAAAATTTAATCAATGAAATATCCTTTTCATTTATTGCATCAAATATACTCTTGCAATATGTTTTTATAGCATTATTTACTGTACTTGTTTTCCCTCCGATTTTTACTTCTTTGTTCATTATATTTACAAGTCTCATCTTATTCTCATTATCAAATTTTTCTGGATTCATAAAATAAACTTCCTTATCTACAAGAATTCTAAATGGTTCCATAAAATCAGAAGATAAATTAAACTGATTAAACATATTATCGTGCCATATTCCAATCTGTGTTACGTATCCATTTGACACTATTTCTCTATTAAATGCTGAAAGAATAATGCTATATCCATAATTCAATGCTGAATTTATTGAATTTTCTGCACTCCTTGTAAACTCCATTCCAAATAGAGCATTAAAATATACTTTTGATGCATGCCCCTCTCTATTGGTTATGTCTTTAAGTTCTACCTCTCTTGCATAATTTTCAAGCATCATATACTCATCAAGTTCAAGTTTTTCAAGAAATTCAGCCTGCTGATTTATTTTTTCTTTTACAATTTCAGTCCATACATAATCAGTTATATTTTTATCCCATACTGATTGCTTTCTTATTTTTGCACTTGTATCATGACTTCCATAATACGGAACAGCTTCAAAACAAGGATTTCTTTTTTCATCACAGAATATTACTTTTATCTTCCTTTTTGCAAGTTCGCATAAAAGACAAGATGTTATAGATACAGATGTTGTCTCGATTATCAGAGTAGAGAGTTCCCCAAGATATACTCTCCTGGTTTCCTCTCCTCTGACAACCATATAATTTAATTTTAAATCAAGTTTTGCTCTATTTCTTATTACAACTGTTCGCCAACTCATCTGATAATAAGTTTATTCTTCTTTCATATATTCCTGTTGGTGATTGACTTATTAAATTTATACTTTTGAGCTTATTTATATTTTTATTGATAGACATCTTTCCTGTTTCTTTCTTTCCTTTTATAGAAGATAAATTAGAGGTTAAGTTTTCACATTTAAATAAATTCAATATTTCATTTATTAAATCACATTGTTTTTCTATACTCAAATTATAGAACTCATCACCTTGACTTTCTATAGTTTTTATAACAGAATCTACTCCTGGTCTATTTATATATTTTGAATTGTTCAATCTCATTACTAGTTCTTCATATATATTTTTATTTTCTATATTTGATATACCATTTTTTTCTTCCATTTTATCTTTATTATATTTAATTATAGACTTTATATATTTTAATTTCTCATGTGATAATTTAAATTGTTCTGCATTTCTTACAGAAATTCTGTCATTAGTTCTTCCTGTAATATGTACTCTATATCCATTTACTTCCAATAGGCTATTTTTTCTTATTTTATTTACTATCACTTTTGGATTTTTTAATTTTAGGATATCGTTAATATATTTATCTATTGCTTCATCCTCTGTTTTTGACTGAAGAATTAGATATACAGGTATATGTTCAAGTGTTCTTATTCTATTTCCCTTTTTATCTGAATGTTCAACACATACAAAGAAAGAACCCTTTGCTTTGTTATATCCACCATATTTATTCGTAGGCATATCTTTACCACTCATTTTTATAGGAAGATATCCCTTACCTTTTTCACATGTATTCTTATCTACTATATTTTGATCAAATAACTGTCCTTTTTCACAGTATGCATATCTTGTAAATAAAATACTATTTTTATTAAGAGTGTTCATTACAGTTTTCTTTGTTCCATCATCTTCTGGAATCCAAGCAATTTCATCTTTTGATTTTATATCCTTAGAATATAGAACTTCATCTTTTAGAGAATACTCTTTTCCACTTTTTATAAACTTAAGAGCATTTCTTGTAAATTTAACATCATATACATTTCCAACTACTATAGCAAGATATGCATCATGTGCGTGATGATAGTCATTTACCTCTCTCACTTTTACAAAGTCTATTATCTCTTTTCTGAAATCTGATGTGTTTTCAGCCTTTGCGTATACTATCTGGCTGTTCTTCATTATTCTTTGAAGAATATTTGTTACTGCTTTTGTACTCTGTGCTGTAAATACAAGCTGTCTTTCTATGAAACTTGCAAGTTCATTTTCTGTAAGTTCATCTTTTCTCATAAGTCTATTGTATTTTTCATTTGATATAAGATCTTTATCTTTTAATATTTTCCAGAATGACGCCATCTTATTTTGTATAGATGGTGAAATAGGGTATTTATCACCTTTATCTTTATTAGATTGACTATTTGTAAGGACAAGGTTTTTAATTATACTATCATCCTTTGTTTTAGATCTTGGGTATATATGGTCTATATCATACTTATTATTGTTTTTGATTAGTTCAGAAAACTCTATCACTTCCCCTGTATATATATCTCTACCCATCTGAGTGTAGTATAGATATATCTTTTTACTTCTAAGTTGGCTCTCATCAAGACTTTCTAAGCTAGACATTTCTCTTGATTTAAACTCTTTTATATACTCATGCTCACTCTCTTTACATTTCTTAAGTTTATCTTCAATGTCTTTTTTTCTGGAAACAGTTCTTTTTTTCTCACCGTCTTTTCTAGTCATCTCTACAAATATTTTTTCAGGATCACATCCAAGTACTTCTTTTATTTCTTCTACTATAAGTACTGTCTGCCATATAGATCTTTTTACTGCAGGAGATACATATAAGTCCTCCATAATCCGTTCATAATCTATGTTTTCTATTTCTTTTGATTCATTTATTTTTCTATTTATAGATTCTATTTCTTCTTTATATGAAAATTCATTTGATAGAAGCTGCATAAGATTGTAATTTGTATTATACATAGCATCTATAATTCCAACATTTTCATTTCCATCTATATTTGATTTTATTTCAGTAAGTAATTTTCTTGAAAGTCGTCCCCAACCACTGAATTGTATATTAACTATATTGTTTATTTTATTCTCTGATAGACATGAGCCATATTCTTTTGAAATTTTCTTTTTAAGCATTTTCTTTTCGCTTCCAAGAACAGTTGACCATAGTATTATATTCTCAACCATATCCATGTTGTTATCTATGTCATCAATTATCTTAGATAGTTTTATGTACGAAGACATATTATTTTTAAAATCTCCATCTATTCCAGAGATTTTTACATCCTCTCCGTATTCTCTTTTGAAAAATGTTTTTATCTTCTTTTCTGTTATTTTTGTTTCTCTAAGGAATAGTTCTTTAAATATCTTCTTTTTAGTTTCTACTGGCGGCTTTACCCCATTTATTTTCAGGTTATTAAGTTCATTTAATACTTTAAATTTACTATACAGTATTGATTGATCCGGAAGTACATCTTCCCCTAGTAGATATGTACACTTATTTGTCATTCTCATTATAAATTTTTCAGCACTTGCTTCCTTATCGACAATCTCATCAAAATTCCATGGGTATATTTTTTCATTTGATTTTTTCTCTATCCAACAGAATCCACTTTCTTTATGTCTATCATTAAGTGGTCCTACATAGTACGGTATTCTAAATGTAAGTAGCTTTTCTATTTTTTCTCTTGTTACATATCCTTTACTATCCTTTTCATTTAGAAAATCATAGTGTTTAGATGCATTTTTGAGAATTTTTTCTAATTCAGCTAAATTTAACTGATATGGTATTACAGAATTTTTCTTTGATACCTGCTTAGGCATGAATGAATATTTATCCGATGAAATCTGCTCTTTTATTCTGCATAATACTTCATCATCGTTATTTTCTATATTTTTTAATTTCTTATTTAGATAATCACAGAATTCTTCCTGTGTGCATGAGTCTTTTACATATACTTTTCTTTTATTTTTTATACAGTATCCTGTATATGCTACATAATTTTCTTTTCCTGGAATATCAAAAATTTCTTTTTCAACTTCTGGTATATATTGTTTTACAATTTTTTTCAAATCTTTTAAATCACGTTTATGCTTTTCGTATATTTTTACTTTTGCATCTGATATATTTTCTTCTCCATCAAGTATATTAGCTAGAATAGACCAATCATAAACTCTCTTGAATTTATTTAATATACCTATTTTTTCGTCACTTAATATAGATTCATACTTTCCTATTTCTTCTTCGTATTTATCTCCATCGAATGTTATAGATATAGCTTTGTCTGATTCATCTATAATACTCTCATCATCAAATAGTTTTTTTAGATTTGCCTTTTGTCCTGTTATCAATTTTATTACTTCTTTGATTTTACCTTCATCAAGTTTCAAATCTATTTTATTTTCATACTTTATGCTAATAATGTTAAATATTTCAGCAGATTTATCCTTTTTAGTCATATTTTTAGTTTTTATTAGATTCTCTAATTTTTCTTCATCCAATATATTTACTGTTATCTCCAAATCATTTAATCCCGATTTAAAACTCTCTTTTGCCTCGTCGAAGTTTTTTACGGATTCTATATTCTTATCTCCAAAAAGAAAATGTCCTCTGTTTTTTATTATATGAGCTATAGCAAGATAGATAAGTCTTATATCGTGTTTTTCGTTACTCTCTATAAGTTTTTTTCTAAGATGATATATTGTTGGATATTTTTCATGATATTCTCTATCTGTAAATCCTTCATCATTGAAAAGCGAGAATATACATTCTTTATCTGTTTTATCTTCTTTTAAAAACTTGCTGTCTTTTAGCCTCTCAAAAAATGCTGGATCAACTTTGTATATTTCCTCAGCAAACATCTCTTGAAGAAGTTTTATTCTCTCTTTCTTTCTTGCATTCCTTCTTCTCGATGATCTGAATCCTCTTCTCTCTGCAGCAGTACTTGCTTCGTCAAAGAGTCTTACTCCCCATAAATCTTTTCCTTTAGCTCTTAAAAGATTGTAATTTTTATCGGTTACAGCCCAACCTACTGAGTTTGTTCCTATATCCAAACCAAGATAATATTTTATATCTTTTTTACTCATTATAAATACCCCCTCCATCTCCATTTGTAATAATACTTGACACATTTACAATCATAGGATTATAATTAATATAAATAAGATGATTTACACACATCTTAAATTACATCAAAAGTTCAAATAAAATTTTTTCAAATCGTTTGCCCGCATTGGCGGCACTAAAATAACTTGCTTCGGCAGGTTTATTTTTTTGTCTGAAATAAAAAATGCAAATCTTCTGAATACAAATACATTATAACTCATTTACTTTAAAATTTCTATTCTATTTTAAATATAAAAATACCGATTATATTTTTAAGAGTTAATTTCTTTTATATAATCGGTATTTCATAATATTTTATTAAATTAATTAGAATTCTGCTGAATCAATTATTTTTGTATCTTTTTCTATCTTGGCATCTTTCTGAAGTTCTTCTATCTTCTCACCATACATATTATTTAGAAGCTGAGTCTTGATTCCATCCTTCGCTTCCTCATAAGAAGTAGTTTTATTTATCTTATCTGTAACTTTTATTATATGGTATCCATAGTCTGTTTCTACAAGGTCTGATATTTCTCCAGGCTCCATAGAAAATGCTGCTTCTTCGAAAGGCTCTACCATCTGACCTTTTCCGAATGTTCCAAGAGAACCACCGTTTTCTGCACTTCCTGGATCCTCAGAATATTTCTTGGCAAGTTCCGCAAAGTCTCCGCCATTTTTTACTTCCTTAAGTATCTTTTCAGCTTTTGCCTTTGCTTTTTTCTTGTCTGCATCAGACATTGCATTTCCATCGTCATCTGTTATTTTTATAAGTATATGAGATGCTTCCACTTCATCTACTTTATAACTGTCTTTATTTTCTTCGTAGTATTTTTCCATTTCTGATTCTGAAACTTTTGTCTCTTCATTGAATTTATTCTGATATGCCTGTATAAGCAGATTTGTTTTTGCCTGTGATTTTAGAAACTCGTCTGTAACACCAAGCTCTTCTGCTGATTTTTTCAGATCTTCATCTGAGTTTATTGTTGTTCTAAGCTCATTGTATGATGATTCGACCTCTTTATCTGAAGGTTTAAGTCCATCTTTTTCTGCTGCCTGAGCTATAAGAGCAGTGTTTACCATCTGGTCTATCATAAGCTCTTTGAATTTATCTCTGTATGTTACTCCATCCTCTATTTCCTGCTCCCACATAGATTCATCAGTCATGGAAGCCTCCACTGAAGATTTATTCATTCTAAGCATAAATTCAAGCTGTCCAAGAGTTATTTCCTCTCCGTTTACAGTTGCTGCAACAGCGTTTGGATCTTTTGTTCCGCTGCATCCGGCAAGTGAAAATGCAAGTATTCCCGCAGTTACAAGCGCAAGTATTCTTTTTTTCATGTTTTCCTCCTTAGTTTCCTTTTTTCTGTTCTTCTTTTTTCTCTATGAATTTCTCCATGAGTGTCTGAAGTTCCTCTATTATTTTAAATCCTATTTTTTCTCTAGTTCTGTACTTTGTAAGTGGTTCCAGAATAATTTCATTTTTTACCTGTCTCACTTTTGATACCTTCATCTTTTTGCACATAGATTTTATATACGCTATTGAAAGAAGAGTCTGAACAGATCTAGGTATATCAGAAAATCTGTCCTCAAGCTCCTCCTGTATTTCGTACATATCCTCTTTGCTGTCTATTGACGCAATTTTTTTGTACATTTCTATTTTTGTCATTTCGTCTTCTATATATCTCGAAGGTATATATGCATCCACAGAAAGATCTATTTCAACATCAAATTCCTCTATTTCAGGTTCTCCTTTTATTTTTCTTATTGCCTCATTCAGCATTTTCACGTAAAGGTCGTATCCTATTACAGCCATATGTCCATGCTGCTGAGAACCCAAGACATCTCCAGCTCCCCTTATTTCGAGGTCTCTCATCGCAATCTTGAATCCAGAACCAAATTCTGTGAATTCCTTTATTGCCTTTAGCCTTTTTTCTGCTATTTCACTCAGGCTCTTGTTCTTTTCATACATCAGATAGGCATATCCCTGTCTTGTACTTCTTCCAACCCTACCTCTAAGCTGATAAAGCTGTGCAAGTCCCATGTTATCGGCATCGTATATTATCATTGTATTGGCATTTGAGATGTCCATTCCTGTTTCAATTATTGTCGTACACACAAGTACGTCGTATTCCTTTTGCATAAATGAAAGGATTATATCCTCCAGTGCCTTTGAGCTCATCTGTCCATGTGCAACCGCTATTCTCGCATCGGGTACAAGTTTTCCTATTTTGGCTGCTATTTCTTCTATTCCGTTTACTCTGTTGTATACGAAAAATACCTGCCCACCTCTGGCTATCTCTTTTTCTATTTCGTCCTGTATTATACTTTCTCTCGCCTCTGTAACGTATGTTATTACAGGATGTCTTTCCTGAGGCGGTTCTTCAAGCACAGTCATATCCCTTATTCCAGAAAGAGACATATGAAGAGTTCTCGGTATCGGTGTTGCCGATAAAGTCAGAACATCCACTGTGTTTTTTATCTGTTTTAATGTTTCCTTGTGCTTGACTCCAAAACGCTGTTCCTCGTCTATTACAACAAGTCCCAGATTTGGAAGATTTATATCCTTTGATATTATTCTGTGAGTACCTATAAGGATATCTACTAGACCTTTTTTTGCATCTTCTATTATCTGTTTCTGCTGTTTTGGTGTTTTGAATCTGCTTAGAACCTCGACTCTTATCGGATAATCTGCAAATCTCTCTTTGAAGTTGTTGTAATGCTGCTGTGCAAGTATTGTCGTAGGGACAAGTATTGCGACCTGTTTCTGATCCATACACGCCTTGAATGCAGCTCTTATTGCAACCTCTGTTTTTCCATATCCGACATCACCACATATAAGTCTGTCCATTACTTTTGAGGATTCCATGTCTTTCTTTGTCTCTTTTATTGCTCTTAGCTGATCGTCTGTTTCCTGATATGGGAATTTTTCCTCAAATTCAGACTGCCAAGGAGTATCTTTTGAGAATCTGTATCCCTTTATTTTTTCCCTTTTTGCATAAAGGTCTATAAGTTCCCGCGTCATATCCTCTATTTCTTTTCTTACCTTTGCCTTTGCCTTGTTCCATTCCTGTGTTCCAAGTCTGCTGAGTTTTACTTTATCCGCTTCAGCACCGATATATTTCTGAACTTTATCCATCTGATCTATCGGTACATACAGATTGTCTCCACCCCTGTAGACTATTTTCAGATAATCTTTTCTTGTGTTGTTTACACTTATCTGCTCTATTCCTGTGTATCTTCCTATTCCACTGCTCTCGTGTACTACATAGTCCCCTACATTCAGGTCAAGGAACGAATCTATCTTCTGAGCCTGTGTATCTTTTACTTTTTTCTTTCTTTTTGGTGATGTACTTCTCTGTACACCTATCATTTCATTGTCTGTTATTATATTGAATTTGATATCTCTGTACTGGAATCCCGAACTTATACCGGCTTCTACTATTATTATCTGTGAACTTTTTATCTCAAAATCTCTTTTTTTACATATTTCAGTAGCTATATCATATTCCATCAGAGCTTTTTTAAGTTTTTTAGCTCTTTCCGGCGAACCTGTAGCAAGTATTGTTTTATATCCGGCATATCTCATTCTGGAAAGTTCATCGGCAAGAACCTCCATTTTTCCATTGAACGAAGGAATTTCCCTGCTTTCAAAATTCAGTATTTCATTTACATTAAATCCCTTTACAGCCTTTGGAAGAAGTGAGTTTAATATTATATTTCTATCCTCAAGCATCCATTCAAGGTCTATATATGAAAATACCATTTTACCCTGACCTTTGAGTGCAGTTCCTCTTTCCAGATTCATTTTGTAGCTGTCTCTGAATTCATAAGAGAAATTCTCACATCTTTCCTTCATTCTTCCTGCATCACTTACAAATACAAGCGCGTCCTTTGCAAGATAGTCAAATATACTTTTTTCTTTTTCAGGATACAGATAATCTATAAAGTTTTCTGCACCGTCAAAATACTCTTTTCTGAAAATCTTATCAGATACCGCTGATATATCGTCGCTTGTAGATGAAGTCATTTCTTTTTTTATTCTATCTACTGCAGGCTTTGTATCGTCGGGATATATGAATTCTCTCGATGGAGATATTTCAAAGCTTTTCAGTTTTTCAACCGATTTCTGTGAAAATACATCAAATGTTCTTATAGAGTCTATTTCCTCGTCAAACAGCTCTATACGTATAGGATTTGTATATTCAAGAGAGAATATATCCACTATTCCACCTCTTATACTGAACTGACCGTATCCCTCTACCTTTGATACTCTTTCGTATCCGAGTTTTATAAGTTTTTCAGACAGTTTTTCAAGGTCTACTATATCTCCCACTTTATACTTTTTCATGTTGTCGAGAAGTATTTTCTTTGGCATATATTTTCTAAGAATTGAATCGGCAGACATTACTATCATTATTTTTTCGCCTGATGCAATTCTCATAAGTGCCTTTAGTTTTCCCGCCTCATGTTTTCTATCTCTTGCATCAAGATGATAGAATTTTATTTCATCAGATCTCAAATATTCGACCTTTGTCTTTGCATATATTTTTAGATCCTCATATATTTTTGATGCTTCAAGCTCACTTGAAGCTATTATAACAGTCTGTTTTGAAATATCCTTGAAGAGAGCGTATGCCGTATGGGCCTTTTGAGCCTGAAGTAGACCATTTACAAGGATACATCTTCCTTCTTTCTTTTGAACACTTTCTCTCAGCTTTTCGTATTCCCTTGAGTTTTCCAGGGGATAGGTAAATATATCTTTCATAAGAACACCCCCGTTTTATTTACCCATTGTATTTATTCATTGATTTGTCTATTCCTTCTCTTATAATTGCATCTACTGCATCAGATGCTTTTTCAAGTCCACTTTTCATATCCTCCTCAAGTTCTTTCGGAACTCTTGAAAGTACAAAATCCGCCAGATCCTGTCCTTTCTGCGGTTTTGATACTCCTACTCTTACTCTTGGGAAATCCTTGCTTCCCAGGCACTGAGTTATCGATTTCATTCCATTGTGAGTTCCCGGACTTCCTTTTTTTCTTATTCTTATTCTTCCTGCATCAAGGTCTATATCGTCATATACAACTACAATTCTATCAAGATCTGTTTTATAGAACTGATAAAGACTTATTACAGATTCTCCACTTAAATTCATATAAGTCTGAGGTTTCACGAGAATCACTTTTTCTGTTCCTACTCTTCCCTCTCCTATAAGAGCTTTGTGTTTTATTTTAGTTACACTTATTCCATATCTATCTGCAAGCATATCTATTACATCAAATCCGGCGTTGTGTCTTGTTCTTTCATATTTTGTTCCCGGATTTCCAAGTCCTATTATTATGTACATTTTTTCCTCCTCATAAAATATATTTTATTGTTTCCATATAGATTTCTATTATATCAGAGCCTATGAATTTTGCAAATGTTGCACCTAGTATAAATGGAGAAAATGCCAGTTGTTTTTCCCTGTAACCCAGAATATATACAACTACATATATAAGCGATGCAAGCATAAACGATTCCGGTATTATGATTATGGATCCATATCCTCCTATAAATGCTCCACACATCGCAAATATACCTATATCGCCATCTCCTATTCCATTTGATACTATTTTCATAGCCCACGACAAAATTCCACAGAAAACAGCTCCTGATATAGATGCTGATACATCTGTGGCACCACACGGTATATTAAGTATTATAAAAAATATAGTCGAGACTACCGATACTATATCATATATATAAAATGTCCATATATCCACAGATGATATAAACACCGCGAATAATATAAACAACATACCTCTGAATTTATCGTACATAGGTATATTAATATTATAAATCAAATAACTCATTATCAGCGAGGAAAAAAATATAAATAATGCCAGTTTTTTTCTGTTGAAATCTCTATCTTCTTCAATAATTTTACATGATGTTATATATACAACCAAAAATATTATAAATTCTCCACATAATATCATCTTAGTACTTCACTTTCCGCTCTGTATATTTCCTCGCTTATAATACCTTTTCGATATAATCTTTCTATATCTTCTCTGAAACTCTGCATTTTATATCTTTTTCCGGTTTTTATCGCATTTTCTATAGAAGATGTGTTTCCTTCTCTTATCATATTTTCTATAGCCGGAATGTTTTTCATTATTTCAAATACAGCACTTCTCCCATATGCACTTTTTATAAGTTTCTGTGATATAACTGCTCTCAGCTGCGATGCAATTGCATCTCTTATTCCTCTCATCCCCTCACATGAATCTACAATTCTTTCAACTGTTTTTGATGCATTTCCTGTATGAAGTGTAGAAAATACAAGATGCCCTGTTTCAGAAGCATATATTGCTGTTTTCATGGTTTCAGAATCTCTCATTTCACCTATCATTATAATATCCGGGTCCTGTCTGAGTGCACTTCTAAGACCTGATTTATAGTCTATGGTATCTTTTCCGATTTCTCTCTGAGTTATTATACTTCTTTTATTTTTGTGTATGTATTCTATAGGGTCTTCAAGTGTTATTATATGCTTTTTCATATTCGAGTTTATATAATCTATTATAGATGCAAGAGTTGTACTTTTCCCTGACCCAGTAGCTCCTGTAACAAGTATTATTCCATTTCTATATTCTGTAAGTTCGTATATTACATCCGGAATTCCCAGATGTTTTATATCTTTTATAGATGATGGAATTATTCTTATTGAAGCTGATATACCTATTCTCTGTCTGAACAGATTTATCCTCAGTCTTGTGTCTGAAATTCCTGCTCCTATATCCACTTCTCCTGTTTTTTCAAGTATTTCCTTTGAATTTTGATCTACAAAACTTTCTATTATAAATCCCAGAGCTTTCTCTTTATTCCATTCTGTTTTTTCAAGTTCTCCGTTTACTCTGAGATATACAAAATCAGAAATATGTATATCCGATGCTCCTTTTTTATATGCATATTCAACTATATTTCTGCCATCCACACAACCACCTCCTGTTATATAGATAGTCTTTACATTTATCCGGATTTTATAATAAAAACAAAAAAATACCGCAGTCTTATGACTGCGGTATATGTCTTTAATTAGAATAATTCACTTACTGCTTCGTTTGAGAATATTTTTTCTATAGCCTGAGCGAATATATCTGCTACTGATTTTATTTTTATCTTGTCTATCTGTTTTTCTTCTGGAAGCTGTATAGTATCAAGAACTACTAGCTCTTTCATTGAAGAATTAGCTATTCTTTCTATAGCTGGACCTGATAAAACTGCGTGTGTACAGCATGCGTATACATCTTTTGCTCCGAATTTCTTAAGAGCTTCAACAGCGTTTACTATTGTTCCTGCTGTATCTATCATATCGTCAAGAAGTATTACGTTTTTACCTTCTACATCACCTATAAGGTTCATAACTTCACATACGTTTGCTCTAGGTCTTCTCTTGTCTATTATTGCTATAGGCACTTCACCGTTTAATGTGTTTGCAAATTTTCTAGATCTTGTAACACTTCCAAGGTCAGGAGATACTACAACAAGATCTTCTATGTTCTTGTCATTGAAGTATTCTGCTAGAAGTGGTCCACCCATAAGGTGATCTAGTGGTATATCAAAGTATCCCTGTATCTGTGCTGCATGTAAGTCCATTGTAAGAACTCTGTCTGCTCCAGCTGCAACTATTAGGTTTGCAACTAATTTAGCTGTGATTGGATCTCTTGCCTTAGCTTTTCTGTCCTGTCTTGCATATCCATAGTATGGTATTACTGCTGTTATTCTTCCTGCAGATGCTCTCTTAAGTGCATCTATCATTATTAGAAGTTCCATAAGATTGTTGTTTACAGGACTGTTAGTTGACTGTACAACGAAAACGTCGCATCCTCTTACACTTTCGTTCATGTTTACACATATTTCACCGTCGCTGAAAGTTCCTACTTCACAGTCAAGAACTGATATTCCAAGTTTATTTGCTATTTCTTCAGCTAGGGCTTTTGATGCGTTACCTGCAAGTATTTTTATTTCGCTACCGCTAGTGTTCATTTAAGTAACCCTCCAAACTTTCTTTAACTTATTGTAACTGTTTTGGCTATATATCACTAATTAGACTTTTTAGTCTAAAAAGAAATCCTATTTATTTTTTTCTTTTGCTCTTTCTCTGTCTCTTTTTTCTTTTTTGTCCATCCAGTTCTCTTTTATAACCTGTCTTTCTCTGGCTATTGCAAGAGCTCTTCTCGGTACATCATCTGTTATTGTAGATCCTGTAGCTATATATCCCTGTTCTTCAACTGTAACAGGAGCAACAAGATTTGAGTTTGAGCCTATAAATGCATTATCTTTTACAACAGATCTGAATTTATTTACTCCATCGTAGTTTACAAATACAACTCCGCATCCTACATTTACATTCTTTCCTACTTCGGCATCACCTATATATGAAAGATGAGATGCTTTTGATCCATCACCGAATTTTGCATTTTTAACTTCTACAAAGTCTCCTATTTTACATCCATTACCTACATCTGCTTTTGGTCTAAGATATGCATAAGGACCAACTTTTGTATCAGTTCCAACTTTTGCATCAAGAAGAGTTGAAGATTTGATTTCTGTTCTATCTCCCACTATAGAATTTGTTATTGAACAGTTCATTCCTATTATACATTCTTCACCTATAACAGTATTTCCTATAAGCATTGCTCCCGGATATACTATTGTATCAGACCCTATCTCTACATCTGATTCTATATATGTATTTGAAGGATCTATTATTGTAACACCATTGTCCATGTGTTTTTCATTTATTCTTTTTCTCATAGCAGCTTCTGCCTGAGAAAGCTGAACTCTTGAGTTAACTCCCATAAGCTCTTCTATTGTCGAACCTGCAAAAGCACCTACTTTAAGTCCTTTTTCGTTCATTATTTTTATTGTATCCGGAAGATAGTATTCTCCCTGTGCATTGTCATTATTTATAAGTGCAAGAGATTCCTTTAGGCTCTTTCCATTGAAACAATATATTCCTGAATTTATCTCGCACACTGCTTTTTCTTCATCAGTAGCATCTTTCTGCTCTACTATTTTCAGAAGATCTCCGTTTTCATTTCTTATTATTCTTCCATATCCTGTAGGATCATCAACTACAGTTGTAAGAACTGTTGTATGACATTCGTTCTTTACATGGAAATCGAAAAGTTTTTTTAGAGTGTCCTCTTTTATAAGCGGAGTGTCTCCACATAAAACTACGATTGTATCGTCATCGTTTATATATTCTTCAGCCATTCTTACTGCATGAGCTGTTCCAAGCTGCTCAGTCTGCATAACAGTTGAAACTCCATCGTGAAGGACTTTCTCCACAGAATCCGCTCCGTGTCCAAGGACAACAACAACATCCTCAACACCAGCTTCTTTTGATGTATCTATAACATGATTTACCATTTCTTTACCGCATACTTTGTGTACAACTTTAGGATACTTTGATTTCATTCTAGTTCCTTTTCCCGCGGCAAGTATTATTGATTTAAATTTCATCTTACATCTCCTCATCAATCGTGTCAGGTCTTATAAAACCTTTGTTAAATCCACTTTAAAATATACATTATTACTATAAATATATCATTTTTTTTGTAAAATGTACATACATTTTAAACTCAAAGTTCTTTATTATACGTATTTATTACTAAAAAAGGGTACAGTATATATTATCTGTACCCCGCATATTTACACATCTTCATTATTTTTTATATAGTTTTAGGCCTCTGACTCTTCATCGTTATATCCGGAAGTTTCTGAACTTTCAACAGCCTTTTGATATGCCTCTATTATAGCGTCCTCTACAATTTTTCTCATCTCTGCATTTATAGGATGTGCTATATCTCTGAATACGCCTTCTTTAACCTTTCTGCTTGGCATGGCAATAAATAGACCGTTCTGCCCCTCTATAACCTTTATGTCGTGAACTACAAATAAATCGTCAAACGTTACTGAAACTATACATTTCATTTTTCCCTCATCAGCTATTTTTCGAACCTTTATGTCTGTTATTTTCATTTGCAATATCCCCCTTTATACGTCAAAGCAGATTCTAGTGAGTATGCTTCCCGCCAAGATTAATGTAGAGTATCCTTAAGGCAAAACACATATCATATCCTGGTTATAATGATTGATTTATATAAGAATAACTCTTTAAACAATTATTTCTATATAATAAAGTGAATATCCTTTTTTTTACGAATATTTTGTAAAAACATTTTCACAGACATATATCGATGTATTATTCTTCTGTTCCCTCAAGAATATCCCTGTTCGGTTTTACGATTATCTCATCTCCCTCTACATCAAGTTGTATCAGAGAAATATAATCCTCCACCATTTTCTTTTCAGGTTTCATCATTGATATAAATACACCAATACCCGCAACTTCGGCATTGAACTCTTTCATAAGGTCTATCATTCCTTTTATTGTTCCTCCGCCTCTCATAAAGTCGTCTATTATTATTACTTTGCTGTTTGGTTTTAATGCTCTTCTAGGAAGACTCATGCTTTCAAGCTTTCCATTGTTTCCACTCGCATATGTCATGCTAAGTGTAGGTCCTTCAGATACCTTTATATCCTTTCTTATTATTACAAGCGGAAGGTTCATAGCATTTGCAGTCATAAGAGCCATCGGTATTCCCTTTGTCTCCATTGTAACAACATAATCCGCATCTGAATAATCTATATTTGATGCAAATATCTTTCCTATTCTTGAAGCTATACCTGGATCATATATAAGATCTATGAGATATAGAAAACTTCCTGAAAGAAGTCTCTCACTGTCATTTATTCTATTGCATAAATCTATAAGAAACTCCGCATTCTCTTCCTTTGATGTCTTGGGTATATATTTTACTCCCCCTGCTGCACCTGATATTGTTATTACTTTACCAAGATGAAGCTTTTCAAATACGTTTTTAACAACCAGAAGATCCTCACTTATGGTAGACTTTGCTGCATTAAACTGTTCTGTAAAATAGCTAAGCGTATATATTTTGTTCGGATTATCTGATAGTATTTTTACGATCGCACCTATTCTTTCGGTCCTTTTAAATTTCATATAATACAGCCTCCTGCCAGAATTTTATCTTTATCTAAAACTGATGCACCTCATCTTTAATTGTGATATAATAATTAGATGAGTATCTTGAATTTTGTACATCGGAATTATATTTTTAATTCTATGTTTAAAAAATATCGTACATTAATTCATTATATCATAAAAATCGTTCAGATTGTATAACTTTAATATAAGAAAGGGTTGTTTTATTGTGAATATACATTTTATAGGTATTGGTGGAATAAGTATGAGTGCACTTGCCGAAATCTGTCTTAATAAAGGATACAATGTATCAGGTTCTGATTCACAGGAATCTCCTATGACAGAGAAACTTCGTTCTCAGGGTGCAAAAATATATATAGGTCAGAAAAAAGAAAATATTACAGATGATATAAATATGGTTGTATATACTGCAGCCATACATCCGGATAATGAGGAACTTGTAGCTGCAAGAAAAGCCAACAAGCTGATTGTAAATCGTGCCGCTTTTCTTGGACAGATAATGAGAGAATATAAAAACTCAATAGCTGTTTCAGGTACTCATGGAAAGACATCTACTACTTCTATGCTTTCTGCAATATTTGAATATGCAAATCTTGATCCTACAATACTTGTCGGTGGAAACCTTAGTATGATAGGAGGAAACGTAAAGATAGGTCATTCAGAAAACTTTATAACTGAAGCATGCGAATACGTAGACAGTTTCCTTAACTTTAACCCTAAGATATCTATTGTACTTAATATAGAAGAAGATCATCTTGATTATTTCTCAGGTATAGATGAAATAAAAGCTTCTTTCAATAAATTCGGTAAACTGCTTCCTTCAGATGGATACTTTATTATAAATGGCGATGATGAAAATACAGAGGACATACTTTATGATGTAAAAGCCACTATAATAAAATACGGAAGAGATAGCCATAATGATGCAATTATAAAAGATATAGAATTCTCAGAAGAGGGATTCGGAATATTCACTCTTGAATATAATGGTGAGGATTTAGGTAAATTTGAACTTTCTGTGCGGGGACTTCATAACATATATAATGCAGCCGCTGCAATAATAACATCTCTTATATCAGGAATTCCTGCCGATACAATAAGAGAAAATATAAAAAAATACCGTGGTGTCGGAAGAAGATTCGAGCTTAAAGGAAAATATAATGGAGCCACTGTTGTAGATGATTATGCACACCATCCAACAGAACTGAAAGCCACTCTTTCAACTGCCAAGAGAATAAAGAAAAATACATTATGGTGTGTATTCCAGCCACATACATATTCAAGAACAAAATCTCTTTTAAATGAATTCTCAGATGCGTTCTTTGCTGCAGATAAAGTTATTGTAACAGACATATATGCTGCCAGAGAAACAAATCCTGGAGATATACATTCAAAAGATCTTGTCAAAAAACTTTATCAGAATAATATAGATGCTCAGTACATAAAAGAATTCGACGATATAGTAGAATATCTTGCTGAAAATGTAAAACCTGATGATCTTGTTATTACTGCCGGAGCTGGTCCTGTTTTCAAAATAGCAGAAGCTCTAGTTAAAAAATACAATAATTAATCTAAAAAATAAAAGCTATCATGATAATTAAATTTATCGTGATAGCTTTTTTATTAACTGAAAATATCATCTGTCAAATAATTATAGAAATCTTCATATATCTCATAATATGCCACACAGTCATTAGATGTTATTTTTATATAATCCGGACCCATAGTTTCAACTTTTGCTTCAAATCCTTCGCCTTCTATAACCATGACATAATTGACATCTGTTCTTTCTTTCGCTTTTTCAGGCTGTATCTTACCTACAAGCCTTTTGTATCTTATTTTTTCGGATACTTCCTTGTATTTCCAGCCATGTATCGTTTTTACGTCTTCGCCTTTTGATATATATAATTTTTTCCAGTTTGCCTCGTTCATTACAAAGTCAAAAGATGTATATATAGCACCATTTACAATACCTTTGAATTCCTCTTTTTTACTTACAGGTATTTTATAATATTCTTCTTTTTCTACATTGTATATTCTAAGAAACTCAAAATCTGTAGAAAATTTTATTCCTGAAGATGTATGACCGCTTACCACTGGTTTATATGATTCAGCACCTCTTATTTTGACCATTTCATCAAAATAATATTCCATTTCTTCCCATCTTTCTTTTTCCAGCTTTATATCATCTCCACCTTCAGTTGATAGATATATATCAGAGCTGGATTCAAGTTTTGATAGAAGACTATACTCTTCATTTTGTGAATTATTTTCCTCAACCTGAATAGTATTATCTGTTTCATCTTCATCATTTTTATTCATTCTTCCACCGATTATAAAAAATCCTATCAGATACAATACTATAAATACTGTAAGACCGACGACAACATAGAACTTTGTATTAAAACTCGATTTTCCTGACATAAAAATCCCCCTTTTTTGTATTAAGGAAGCTTATTTTGCATTCAGTCTTTCATTTATTATATTTGAAAGATGAGCAAATTCTTCTATACTCAGAGTTTCTCCTCTTCTCTTTTCATCTATCCCTGCATCAGAAAGCACTTCTTTTACAGAAGCTTTATCAAGCATACCCATACTAGATAGTGAATTTAAAAGAGTCTTTCTTCTCTGACCAAATGCAGCCTTTACAGTTTTGAAGAATATATCCTCATTTTCTGCATTGTATTTTTTCTCTTCTCTTATGTGAAGTCCTATTACTGTAGAGTCTACATTCGGCTGAGGTATAAACATATGTCTCGGAGCCTTTGCAACTATTTCAGTGTCGCAGTAATACTGAACTGCAACAGAAAGTGCACCGTAATCCTTTGTAGAAGGTACGGCATTCATTCTGTCTGCAACCTCTTTCTGAACCATTACAACTATATCCGTTACCGGTATATCCTCTTCAAGAAATTTCATAACTATAGGAGTTGTTATATAGTATGGAAGGTTTGCTATAAGTTTTACAGGTCCTCCCGAAAGTTTCTCCTCTACAAGTTTTTCTATATCTACTTTTAGTATATCCTCGTTTACAACCTCCACATTATCAAAGTCGCTTAATGTTTCCTCAAGTATAGGTATAAGGTTTTTATCTATTTCTATCGCAGTCACCTTTTCAGCCTTTTTTGCCATTTCTCTAGTAAGTGTTCCTATTCCCGGACCTACTTCTATTATTTTATCTCCTTCAGATACTCTCGCGCCCTCAAGTATTCTATCTATTACGTTGTCATCTATTAAAAAGTTCTGTCCAAGCGATTTTGAAAATCTGAATCCGTGTTTCTGTACTATATCTTTCGTAGCCTTGTGTGAAGACAGTCTGTCCATAAATTTCCTCCTTTTATTTATCTATTTCATTTAGTGCATTTTCAAATTCTTCTCTTGTTACACCGTAGTTGTTTAATCTATTTAAAAACTGTTTCGCATTTCCGTATCCTATACCCATTATCTGTCCAAGTCTATCTCTTCTATCTGAAGCATTTCCACTTCCTATAAGTCCGTTTCTGACAAGGTCAGCCTGTGAAAACTCATTTCTCTTTTCCGTACTTTCAGTTCTCACTTTGTCAAGTGCTGCTCTTATACTTTCTGGAGATGCATTTTCTATTCCTATATCTCCATCTTTTTTAGCCTCTTCCCTAGGAAGAAATGCGTGTTTACATCCCGGTACCTCTGCAGTTATTGTCTTTCTTATTTTTTCTCCCGCAAAATCAGGATCTGTAAATATTATAACCCCTCTTCTTTTCTGGGCTTCTTTTATTCTCTCCATTACTCCTTTGGGAAATCCGAATCCGCCTGTTGTTATAAGTTCGGCATCTACAGCTCTTTTTACAGCTGTGACATCGTCTCTTCCCTCTACTACTATTATCTCTTTTATCATCAATTTTCCTCTTTCCATTTTTATATACTCATACTATTTTAAGTGTTTTTTGTGGATATTTCAAGGTATACAAAGAATAATTAAGATTCATCTGATGTTTATCTTAAGAAGATTTCTATACTATTTTTATATACTGTATTGAGAGGAGATGATTTTGTGAATAGAAACAGAATTTTTATTTTGTCGATTTTTGTGTTTTGGGCAGTATGTTTTATAAAATTTTATACGGGATTTTTTAATGTATTTATATTTGCAGCTTCTGTCGTGTTTTACTTTTTCCGGCTTGCAAAAGCTGACTACAGACCTCCCATGAAATTTTCAAACAAATTCATATTGTTACTTATAACTACAATAGCTATACTTATAATATTTAATATTTTTGAACCTCCATTTTTTGACGGAAAATTTAACTCTCTACTATTATCTCTATGCATATATTCATTCGTAGATGTTTTCTCATATCTAAAAAAATACGAACAGGAATAATATAAAAAGGCTGATTCAGATTCTTTCTGTCTCAGCCTCTTTTTTTAATTATTTATATTATTTTTCATCTGCAGGGAATACAAGACCTATCTGTCTTCTTATTTCGTCCATTATTTCCATAACAGCTATAGTATTCGCATGTGTGTTAAGAGATGATTCTTTCTTTCCTTCAAGCACAAGACCTACAAATTCCCTGGCAACACAGTATAGACTTTCTATCTCATATCTATCTGTTTCTCCTATATTTATAGGTATTTCAAGAGACTCACTATCTCCGTTTCTATATGCTATTTTTACACCGCTCATTCTACTTATTCCATCTATTATTATGCTTCCATCTTCTCCCTGTATCTCTGATGGTACATCTGATTTAGTTATTTTTGAATATCTTATATCGGCAAGTATTCCACTGTCATAGCTCATTATAGCTACTCCCTGTCCATCTACCCCTGTATGAAGTTTTGTAGCATCAGCATGTATTCTGTCTGGTTTTCCAAATAAAGCTACAAGAGGATGTATGCAGTAGACTCCTATATCCATAAGAGCTCCGTTTGAAAGCTCTGGTTTGAATGCATTTTCTATTATCCCTTTTTTGAAGTTATCGTATCTTGATGAATACTGACAGAAGTTTGCAGAGTATCTTCTTATAGTACCTATTTTATCAAGATTCTCTTTTATATTTCTGAAGTTTGGAGTACATGTAAGTCTCATCTCCTCCATAAGAAGAACGTCGTTTTTCTTTGCACACTCTATCATCTCTCTGGCTTCTTTTGCATTTGATGCAAATGCCTTTTCACATAGTACAGCCTTTTTGTTGTTCATACATGTTATAGCCTGTTCTTTGTGCATGAAGTTTGGAGATGCAATATAAACGGCATCTATATCAGCATCCGATGACATCTCTTCAAGGTTGTCGAAGAATTTCTTTGCTCCATGCTTTTTGGCAAACTGTTCTGCCTTTTCTATACTTCTAGAATAAACAGATACAAGTTCAAACTCCTCTACATTTTTTGCAGCCTGTAAAAACCACTCGGTTATTCCACTTGTTCCAACTACACCAAATCTGACTTTTTTCATAAAATCTCTCCCCTCTGTGTATATACTTATATTATATGACAAAGGGAAGAACCGTGTCACTTATAACATCGTAATTCTTCCCTCTTTTATTATCTTCTATTTATTTTTTCAAGATATTCAACAACTTTGTCCAATGACTCAAGTTCTGCATCGGCCATATGCTTCATATCGTCATCCGGTATTTTAAGGTCTGGAATATTTATGCACTTGAATCCACCTCTATATGCAGCGGTAACTCCCGCTTTTGAGTCTTCAAGTACAACACATTCCTCAGGTTTAAGTCCTATTCCTTCAGCTGCCTTTAAAAATATTTCCGGATCCGGTTTGCTGTTTTTTATGTCGCTTCCACATACGACAAAATCGAAATCCTCATCCAGTTTAAGAAACTTCATTCTCAATGCTACCTTATCTTTTACAGTAGCAGTGGCTATAGCTGTTTTATATCCATTATCGTCGAGATATTTTTTAAGTTCATAATATCCCTTTTTAACATCTGGAGCCTGTTTTTCCATATACTCAAGCATCGCTTCGTTTTTTTCTTCATATACTTTTTCTATGTCTACTCTATCCCCATATCTCTGATTCATACCGTCTATTATAGCCTTTTTGCTTGTTCCCATAAGAGATATTACGATATTTTTATCAAGTTCTATTCCATATTTTTTAAGAGTTTCTATCCAGAATCCCAAAGAAAGACTTTCAGTATCAAGAATAGTACCGTCCATATCGAATATTACTCCTTTTATTACAGGAAGATTACACTTTGTTTCGGGCATATTACTCACCTCTTATACTCTTGAAAGTATAAATTCACATTTTCCTTTTATTTCAAATTTTCCATCCTGTGCAGGTACAAATATACTGTTTCCTTTTATGAATTCAAGTACAGTATCTCCCATAGAAAGAGTTCCCTCACCTTCAGTTATTATTACTGAGTTGAATGATTTTGTATCAGATAAAACTTCACAGCTATCCTCTACATCATATCTGTAAGTTGTAAAGTACTGGCACTCACTTAAAAGAGTTTTTGTATATCCGTCAAATTTTTCAGGTGCACCCATAGGCTCTGCACTTTTTGCATTTGGTTTAAGGTTTGTTACATCTATTGCTTTTTCAACATGAAGTTCTCTAGGTTTTCCATCTGCTCCAAGTCTTCCAAAATCGTAAACTCTGTATGTAGTGTTTGAGTTCTGCTGTATTTCACATATTACAAGTCCTGCACCTATTGCATGTATAGTTCCTGACTCTATGAAGAATACATCTCCTTTTTTAACTTCCACTTTGTTTAAAACTTCAAGTATTGTATCGTTTTCTATTCTTTCAGCAAATTCTTCTTTGCTTATTTCTTTATTTACTCCATAGTAAAGATATGATCCCTCTTCAGCTTCAAGAACATACCACATTTCTGTTTTACCATATTCTTTTTCAACTCTTAAAGCATACTCGTCATCAGGATGAACCTGTATTGATAGAGATCCCTTTGCATCTATGAATTTTATAAGTATTGGGAAAAACTCGAATCTATCACAGTTTGTTCCAAGTCCTTCTGCTCCAAGTTTTTCTATATATTCACCGAATTTAAGGCCTTTGTATTCTCCAGAGTCGACTATACTCTGTCCATTTTTGTGGTTTGAAAGTTCCCAGCTTTCAGCTACTATATCAAGGTCGCTTACCTTGTTGTATTCCTCTTTAAGTTTTGTTCCACCCCATAAATAATCCTGATATGCAGGTTTTAATTTTACTGGTTTTAGCATTCCTTACATCTCCTTCATTCATTATATTTATATATCTATATGATAAATTATATATTAGTATAATTTTTTTTAAAAGACAAATCTTTTTACAAAAGAAGCTGCCAGAGAACAGTCTCTGACAGCTTTATTCTATCTGTTATTTTATGCCGAAAAATTTCTTTGCATTTTCAGAAGTAACTCTGCATACTTCCTCATAGCTTATTCCCTTTTCCTGAGCTATTTTCTCAGCGACATATCTTACAAGTGACGGATCATTTCTCTTTCCTCTGTGAGGAACAGGTGCCATATACGGCGAATCGGTCTCTATCATAAGATATTCAAGAGGTATAAGTCTTGCAACCTCTCTCGTTTTTCTATTGTTTTTAAATGTTATAGTTCCCGGAATAGATATATAGCATCCCATTTTTACATATTCTCTGGCAAGTTCTATCTCTCCACTATAGCAGTGAAGTAGACATCCAGTATGTTCTGCTTTTGTACTTTTTATTATATCCATAGTATCCCCGTGGGCATCTCTGTCGTGAACTATAAATGGAAGATTCAGTTCGTTTGCCAGTTCTATCTGTCTTTTGAACCATTTCTTCTGAAGGTCTCTTGGTGAGAAATCATAGTAATAGTCTAGACCTATTTCTCCTATTGCAACGATTTTGTCGTTGTTTTTTACCATTTCTCTGAGTTCTTCTATATCTTCTTCTGTCATGTTTTCAACATCGTGAGGATGAACTCCTACTGCCGGATATATGAAGTCGTATTTTTCTCCAAGTTCTACAGCTGTTCTTGAACTTTCCATATCAGCTCCAGGATTTACGACATATTCTATACCACTCTCTTTTAATGAGGCAATCAGTTCTTCTCTATCCTCATCGAATTTTTCGTCATTTAAATGTGCATGTGAATCAAAAAGCATCTAAATACCTCCGATACTAGCATACTTCGCATCCAGGTTTTGCATTTTCAGCAACCGGTATAACTAAATCGTCACCGTCATCTCCTGCTGCAAGTATCATACCCTGAGATTCAACCCCTCTTAATTTTACTGGTTTTAGGTTGCATACTACTATTACTTTTTTACCAACCATCTCTTCAGACTTGTACCATTTTGCTATTCCTGATACTATCTGTCTTGTTTCTGGTCCAAGATTTACCTGAGATACAAGAAGTTTGTCAGCCTTAGGATGTTTTTCACATTTAACTATTTCACCGACTCTAAGTTCACATTTATCAAAATCGTCTATAGTTATTTCTTCTTTGTGTTTTAGAGGCTCTACCGTATCTTTCTTTTCAGCGAAAAGTTCACAAAGTTCTTCAACTTCTTTTTCAACATCAAGTCTTGGGAATAGTGCTTCACCTTTCTTAACTTCTGTTCCTTCTTTTATAAGTCCGAAAGACTGTATACTTTCCCAAGTCATAATGTCTTTGTCCTCTATTCCAAGCTGTGCGTATATTTTGTTTGCAGTTTCATTCATTATTGGATTTATAAGAGTTGCAACTGTTCTTATAGACTCGCAAAGGTTGTATAGTACTGTATCAAGAACGTCTTTTTTCTCCTCGTCTTTTGCAAGTGCCCAAGGCATTGTTTCGTCTATATATTTGTTTGTTCTTCTTATAAGTTTCCATGCAGATTCTAATGCTTCATTGAACTGCATTCTGTTCATTCCATCTTCAAATCCTTCAACAGCCTCTTTTGCTGTATTTACAAGATCTTCATCAAACTCTGTAGCAGCTTTAGCTGAAGGTATTTTTCCTTCGTTGTATTTTTCAACCATTGATACAGTTCTGCTTACAAGGTTTCCAAGGTCGTTTGCAAGGTCAGAGTTAAGTCTTCCTACAAAGTTTCTATGAGTGTAGTTTCCATCCTGACCGAAAGCAAATTCTCTAAGAAGGAAATATTTAAGAGCGTCAACTCCGTATCTTTCTATCATCTGCTCAGGATATACTATATTTCCTTTTGATTTACTCATCTTGTCGTTGTCGAACATTATCCATCCATGTCCGTATACCTGTTTTGGTACTTCTAGACCTAATGCCATAAGTATTGCAGGCCATATTATAGTATGGAATCTTATTATTTCTTTTCCTACTATATGTACATCTGCCGGCCAGTATTTTTTGAATTCCTCATCGTGATCTGTCATATATCCTAAAGCTGTTATATAGTTGCAAAGTGCGTCAACCCATACATATATTACATGCTTTTCATCAAATGGAACTTTTATACCCCAGTCAAAAGATGTTCTTGTTACACATAAATCCTCAAGTCCTTTATCAAGGAAGTTTGCAACCATCTCATTTTTTCTGGCAACAGGGAAACAGAAATCAGGATCTGCAAAAAGTTCTTTTAATCTGTCTTCGTATTTTGATAGTCTGAAGAAATAAGCTTCTTCTTTAGCTTCATAAGTCTCTCTTCCACAGTCAGGACATCTATTTCCTTCAAGAAGCTGAGACTCAGTCCAGAAACTTTCACAAGGAGTACAGTATCTTCCTGTATAAGTTCCTTTGTATATATCTCCCTGCTCGTAAAGCTTAGTAAATATCTTCTGTATTATATCCTTGTGTCTGTCTTCTGTTGTTCTTATAAAGTCATCATAAGATATATCCATTGTTTTCCATAATTTCTTTATATCAGCTATCATTCCGTCAAGGTATTCCATTTCAGATATACCAGCTTCCTGAGCTTTCTTCTGTATTTTTTCTCCGTGTTCATCTGTTCCTGTAAGGAATTTTACATCGTATCCACAGAATCTTTTGAATCTTGCTATTGCATCAGCTGCAACAGTAGTATAAGTATGACCTATATGAAGGTTTCCACTTGGATAGTATATAGGTGTTGTTACATAAAATTTTGGTTTGCTCATTTAAGAATCCCTCCCAATCTATTAAACGGTATTTCCGTTCTTATCATTTATGAAAGACATAAAAAAAGCCACCTCCCATGCACTGCATAGGGGCGACATATCTCGCGGTACCACCCTAATTATTCCATAAAGGAATATCTCTTCAGCTTAACGCGCTGTATACGTCTTATCCTACTTCATTTTCAGATAAGAGGCTCAAAGTCCATCTTCAAAATACTGTAAACACCGATTCTCAGCATACATCGGCTCTCTTTTGAATACATGTATTCCTACTCTTCTCATCATTGCCTTTATTTATGTCTATCAATTTAATGATATAAAATAGTTGTCTGTTTGTCAATTATTTTATCCTATATAGCATACAATCTTTGTAAGATTATGATTTTTGAAATAATACATCTTGCATATTCACAACTTAATATCTTTAAGTTTTCTATATTTTTAAAATATATGCATTTATAATATATTCTTCATTTTATACTTATTTTTATTAGTATTTATCTGTATATTAGATATTACTTTTTCTTTTCTATTTTTGCTTATAAATATATATTATGAATGTTTTTTTATTTTTCATTCATTTTTCTCAATTATTGTATATATTAATATTATTTGCTATTTTTATTTTATTTTTCATTTTTTACTACATTTTTTTATTTTATATTTATTATATTAACATATATATTAGATTTTATTATCATGCAAACGTATTTATTTTTGCTATATTTTAATATATTTTTGATTTTTTTACTTTTTACCCTTGAAACTTTATTAATATTATGATTTATTATAGTTATAGGGTTTTTTGTTATTTTGGTATAGAATATTATTCTTTTAAAAAGAGAGGGGTGTTTTACGTATGGAAAATACAATAAAAAAGCTTGATGAAACAGATAGAAAAATAATCGAAATACTTCAGGAAGACGGTAGAATTTCTATGAAGGATCTTGGAAAACTTATAGGACTTACTTCTCCTGCTGTTTCTGAAAGAATAAAAAGACTTGAAAACTGTGGTATAATATCAGGATATAAAGCTATCATAAATCCTGATGCTCTTGGAAGAAATATAAAAGCTTTTATACATATATCTCTTGTAGGAAGCCAGAGCTATTCAGATTTTATAGAATCTGCTAAAAACGATCCTAGAATAGTTGAATGTCATCATATAACAGGAGACGACTGTTCTCTTCTAAAAGTTTTAGTAAAAGATATGCATGAACTTGAAAATGTAATAGACAGTATAAAGAAAATAGGTGCTACTAAGACATCTGTTATACTTTCTACTCCTATACAGGCAAAATCTATATTATAAAAAAATCAAAGGCAGCGATAAATTAAATCGCTGCCTTTTTATTATTCTTCTCCATATCTGTAATAATAGTTTGTAAGTACATACTCCATATAAACTCTTAGAACTCCATAATTTTCGTTCTCATATATAAGTCTCCTTGTACACACTATATCCGAATATCCGATAAGCATAACACCGGTTACATCATCTCCAAGATATTCAAAAATACCATATATTATATTTTTGCTCAAATCATTTGTTTTGTATAATATCAGAAGCTGCATATGATTTTTTACATAACTGTATATAAGATCCTCTGATGCTTTACAAAGTCCAAATCCGGATATAACTGAGTGAACCATGTTTGCCCCTACAGTTTCATGCCCTTTAAAATGTGCATTTCCATCCTTATCAAGCTTAAGGCTTGCAGGTTTTCCCATATCATGAAGAAATAAAGCAAATTTTAAAAGCTCCTCTTTCTTCATTCCGTCATCCAGAACAGTTTCCATATCGTCTTTTACAATCTCTCTTATATATTTTGGAAGGAAGTTGTCAGACCGCTTTATATATTCAAACTCCTTTAGAGCATTTATCGAGTGTGTAAAACTATCAACTGCATGAAATCTGCATTTTCCTATCTTTTTCATTTCCTTTATATGCGGAAATATCTTTTCAAGCTCCCCCAGCTTATCCATATCCATTATGCGCTCTGCTGTGTTTTCACATTTCAAAGCATCTATAAAATTTTTTCTGAGATTCTCCATAAAATCACCTCTAAAAGTTTTTTCAACCCTTCGTCTATAATATTAAATATACCCTTGATGCTATTTTATAAATCAAGAACCTGTTTATATACAATATCCTTTTTAAGTTTTCTATCCTTACATACAGCCTTTATAGCATCTTTTTTGCTCATTCCCTGATCCATAAGTTTGATTACATATTCTCTTTCATTTAGAGAGTCATATTCATTTTTCTGAGAGGTTTCTCCACTAAATCCCTCAACTACAAGTACAAACTCTCCTCTTATTTCTCTGTTTCCAAATATTTCTATAACAGTTTCTATATCTTCTCTTATGATTTCCTGATATTTCTTAGTAAGTTCTCTGTTTACGGCAATCTTTCTGTTCCCAAGGTATTTCAGCATATCCTTAAGAGTTTCTTTTAATCTGTGAGGAGATTCATAGAATATAAGAGTTCTTCTCTCTTCGCATATTTCCTCAAGTCTTCTTCTTCTAAGCTTTTTATCTCTATCAAGAAATCCTTCAAATACAAATTTGTTTGTATCAAGACCAGAACCAACAAGAGCCGTTGCAAAAGCTGTAGCTCCGGGAAGTACTTCTATTTCTATATTATTTTCTATCGCCTCTTTTACAATATCCGCTCCGGGATCTGATATACCAGGCATACCAGCATCACTTATAAGAGCTATTGTTTCACCTTCCAGAAGTTTTGATATAAGATATCCACCCTTTGAATCCTTATTGTGTTCATGGTAACTCGTAAGCGGCTTCGATATATCAAAATGATTCAGAAGCTGAAGACTGTGTCTTGTATCTTCCGCAGCTATTAAATCTGCCTCATTTAAAACTCTAAGAGTTCTATACGTTATATCTTCAAGATTCCCGATTGGCGTCGGGCATATATATAATTTTCCTGCCATAATCCCCTCCTGCAAATTTATCTTTCTATACTCTCATTTGAATAAATCTCGTTTATCTCCTCTGTATAACTTCCATCCTCGTTATAAACATAAAGTGGATCCATTATTTTAAGGTCAGGTTTTCCACCTTTTACAAATTCAACAAGAATCATATTTGGAGCTTTTCCGTATCTCGGATGTACAAATCTCATAACTTTAGGCTCCATTCTGTATTTCCTTCCAGCTGTTATTATATCTATAAGTCTAGTTGGTCTGTGAACCATATAGAATTTTCCTCTTTCCTGAAGAAGTAAAGACGCTGCTCTTACTACATCATCAAGGTTGCATTTTACTTCATGTCTCGAAATCATTTTTCTATCATCAGGATTTTTTACTCCGTCAGCATGCATATACGGCGGATTTGATGTTATAACCGAAAAACTGTTTTTACCAAGACTATCCTCAATATTCTTTATATCGGCATTTATTATCTTTACTCTGTCTGAAATCCCGTTCATTTCAACTGATCTGCATGCCATTTCATAGACTTCTTCCTGTATTTCAACCCCGTAGATGATTTCAGCTCTACTTTTGCCGGATATAAGTATGGGTATTATTCCCGTTCCAGTTCCAAGATCTGCAACTTTTGCTCCTCTTTTTACCGTTGCAAAGTTTGCAAGAAGTACTGCATCCATCCCAAAACAAAAGCCTTCTGTATTCTGTATTATTTTAAGACCTTTTAACTGAAGGTCATCTATTCTTTCGTTTTCTTTGAGTGTTATCTCCATTCTTTCCTCCACGCACTTTTTATGATTGTACTATATATTATACAATATATAGGCACAAATATCAGATTTTATTTGTATTTATACATTAAAAAGGAGCTGTAAAACAGCCCCTAACTTTTAGTCTTCAAGTTTTTTAAGTTCTCTCATGGTTTCGGCATCTATATATTCACCGTGCTTATCCTTTGCTCTTGCCTCTTTTAGAACTTTTACACTTTCTCCAGGATAGACTTTTATAGTTTTATCGTTAAACTCAACTCTTATCTGTTCAAGAATAGCATTTACCTCTATAACTTTTCCTTTTCCATCCTCTGTAAGTACAAGTGAACCTACACCCGGCATTTTTTCAATTGCTGCAGCATATACCTCATGTTCATACTTCAGACAGCAGAAAAGTCTACCGCATATTCCGGAAATTTTTGTAGGGTTTAGAGATAGACTCTGATCTTTTGCCATTTTTATAGATACAGGCCGGAAATCACCAAGCCATGAAGAACAGCAAAGTTTTCTTCCACAAGTTCCAAGTCCTCCAATCGCTTTTGCCTCATCCCTTACACCTATCTGTCTAAGCTCTATTCTTGTTTTGAATATAGAAGCAAGATCCTTCACAAGATCTCTGAAGTCTATTCTTCCTTCTGCTGTAAAATAAAATATCAGTTTATTTCTGTCAAATGTATATTCACAATCTATAAGAAACATCGATAATCCATGTTCTTTTATCTTCTCCTGACATATAGCAAATGTTTCTTTTGCTTTTTCCTTGTTATCGTCGTATTTTTTTCTGTCATTTTCATCAGCTATTCTTATTATTGGCTTAAGTGGCGATACAAGTTCTGATTCATCAACTTCCTTTACACCTATCACAACTTTCCCAAATTCAAGTCCTCTTGCTGTTTCGACGATTACATCGTCACCTTTTTCTATATTGAAATCAAGCGGATTAAAATAATATATCTTGCCCGCTTTTTTAAATCTGACTCCTACTATTTTTATCATTTAATCACCTCATATATATTTAAGAACATAACCTGTATACTCATTTTAAAGCTGCAATATCCTCTTAGCTTTTCCTTGGTATCCTCTATTATATCAATAATAGACGCTATCTGTGAACAGCTTATTTTTCTGCTCATATTTTCTATAAATGTTATTCGGTCTATATTGGTAATAAGGTCTGTATCAAGCTTTTCTTTTATTATTATTATATCTCTTAAATAGTTTATCATAATATCGAGAAGATTTATAATTTCTTTTTCATATTTTTCTATTCCATCTGCAAGGAATTCTATCTTCATTCTGTTTCTATCAGATATTACAGATATACAGTTCTGAATATCCTCCCTCATCTCTCTGAAATCAGAATCATTCATAAGTTCTTCCGCTCTGGATATACTTCCTCCTGAGAAGGCAGAATATACAAGAGCCGATTTATCGTCAAGACTGTATTTATCAGTCAGATACAGTTTTATTTCTTCCCTTTTCAGCGGTGTAAATCTGACTATATCACATCTGGATCTTATTGTAGGAAGTAGGGACTCAAGATTTTCTGTAATAAATATAAATATTGCATATGATGGCGGTTCTTCTATTGTCTTCAGAATAGCATTCTGAGCCTCTTCACTCATTAGATGTGCATCTTTTATAATATATATCTTATAATCAGAAATCGGCTTTTCATATACACCGGATTTCATATTTCTTATCTGCTCTATTTTTATTCTATGGGATTTATCTTCTTTTTCTATAACAATAAAATCCGGACTATTTTCCGGTGTAATACCAATCAGAGTATTAGCAAGTTCCTTTGCAAAGCTCATCTTTCCTATACCTTTTATCCCCTCAAAAATATAGGCATTATTAAGCATATTCTTTGTTAGAGCATTTGTTATATACCTTTTTGCAAATACCTGACCTATTATATTTTCAAAATACATACTTTCCACCTACAAAACTTCATGTACTATCTTATATATTTCATTGTTTATATCATCTATACTTCTCAGTTCACCATCTTTTATACATTCAACTATTTTCCATCCGTATTTATCAGCTATATAAAGCGAATTTCTGTATGTTCTTTCAAGATACTCAGCGTCTCTTTCATGAATATCCTTTTCTTTTTCACCGGTAAACTTGTTCATTCTGTCTGCCATTAATTTTCTGCTGAACTCCACAGGCACGTTCAGAAATATTACGACATCAGGTCTTGGCATTTTAAACATTCCATATTCATAATCATCAAGCCAATCGAGATATTTATCTCTGTCTTCCACTGCCATTTTTGATGCCTGATGCACCATATTTGATGTTGTATATCTATCCGCTATTACAACACCGCCCTCTTTATAGAAATCTTCCCACTCTGTTTTGTATGATGCGTATCTGTCCGCAGTAAAAAAAGTAGATGCTATATATGCATCGACGTCATCCGCATTTTTTCCAAAATCTCCTCTTAGATACATCTTGACAAGTGTAGATGATTCAGACTCGTAGTTTGGATACTGTACTTTCCTTACCTTTACTCCTTCATTCTTCAGTTTTTCATATATAAGTTCAGACTGTGTAGCTTTTCCGCTGGCATCAGAACCACTTTCTATTATTATAAGTTTTCCAGACATAATAACTCTCCTATCTGTATTTTACAGATTATACTATAACCTGTATATATTCTGCATTATCATCCTTCATTCCTGAAATATTCATTCCTTTATCTCTGCATTTGATGAGATATTCTATACATTCTCTGTTTATCTCCTCGCCGGCTGCTATTAGGCATATTCCCGGTGGATATGGAACTATATTTTCTGCACAGACTCTTCCTATGCTGTCAGTAAGTTTTACACTTTCCATATCTGAATAAAATGCATCTCTTGGATTCAGAACAATTTTATTTTCAGTTTTCGGATAATCTATACTATTAATTATATCGTTATTTTGGTTTTCAAGATATATTTTTTCTAATGCATCAGCAAAAGAATCAAAATCTTTTTTCTCATTACCTATAGTACATATGAGAAGTACTCCATAATAATTTGAAAGCTCTACCTGTATATTGTGTTTATTTCTTAGTATTTTTTCTAATTCATATCCAGTTATACCAATTTCTGATGATGATACAAAAATCTTTGTTATATCGTCTGAACAGTCTATTTTAAAGAATTTTTCATTAGCATTATATTTTTCCTGAAGTTTTTCTATCTGCTTTATAAAATTTTCTATATTAAAAATCAGATTTTCCATTAACTGTTTTCCATATTTTAAGTATATATCAGAGGCAATTTCAAGCGACTGCATAAGTATGTATGATGGACTGGATGTTTCTGTCATAGTAAGCATTTTTGATAATCTGTCAGAATCAACTCTATCAGTGTATATATGCAGCATAGATGATTGTGTGAATGCGGGAAGTGTTTTATGCGTACTTTGAATAGCAATATCCGCTCCACATTCCCCCACTGATTTTGGAAGTCTATCCGAAAGACCAAGATGAGCTCCATGAGCCTCATCCACAATAACAGTAATTCCATATTTATGTGCATAATCAGTTATTCTTTTAAGATTGAATACTTTTCCATAATATGTGGGATATGTAAGAAGAAGTGCTTTAGCATCCTTGTTTTTTTCTATGATATCTATAACTGTTTCTTCATCCGATCCATAATGTATCGAGTTTATGTCATTGACAGAAGCAGGTATATACACAGGATTTATATCTCCCATAATACATGCATTTATAGATGACTGATGGCAGTCTCTGTTTATTATTATTTTATCCTTGGGTTTACACACAGCCATTATCCGTGCCTGTATCCCACATGTACTTCCATTTACAAGAAATCTTGTTTCTTTTGAGTCAAATATTTCTGAGGCTTTATTTTGTGCATCTCTTATAATATCCTCTGGTGAATGAAGATTATCTGTACCTGGAATTTCTGTTGTATCTGTTGAATATATTTGAGACATTATCTTATCATATCCAGTAATTTTATATACTTTCCCATATTTGTGCCCAGGCATATGAAACGATACTATATTATCTCTTATTTCATTTAGTCTTTTATTTATAAGTATATCCGACTCAAAATCAACATCGGGATATTTTTTTTCTATTTCTTTTCTATCAGACATAAAAACCTCCTGGAAATTTTTTATATAATAAAAAAAGATTACGTGGCTACGACCTACTCTCCCAGGGGCCTTCGCCCCAAGTACCATCAGCGCTAGAGAGCTTAACTTCTGTGTTCGGAATGGGAACAGGTGTATCCTCTCTGCTATAGTAACCACATAATCTTCTGTTTCAGAGCTGCACTCTGAAAACCGCATACATACATCTTCCATCATTTATCTTGGTCAAGTCCTCGACCTATTAGTATCAGTAAGCTGCATACATTGCTGCACTTTCACCTCTGACCTATCAACCACG
>NZ_SGJB01000019.1 GCF_006861675.1 Peptacetobacter hominis
GAACTAGCCTGTTAGCTTGGGTATGCTGTAATCATTGGATTACTCGACCAAGAAGCCTCCACTTCAATGAGCCGTAGGTGAAATAAGTGGAGTGTAGTTCACAGATAGTGAGTTATTCCAAAAATCGAACAATTAGTATATTATATAATGTTATTGAAACATATATTTTATTTAAAAATTATAAATATACAGATAATTCGTATGATATAATATATTCGAGAAAACTATTATTTTAGAATAAAAAAGAGTTCGTTGGAGTTGATTGATATGAAAGTACTATATATAGGAGAGGCGGATGTGTTTGCATCTGTTCTCATAAAAAAACTTGTAGATAGAAAATTTGAGACTGGTATAATATCCTACGATCCTTTTGAGGCAGATTTTCTACCCAAAAGAGATAATATAAGGATGTATACCGGAAAATACCACGAGAAAAATATTGAGGGATTTTTCTCAAATTTTGCACCGGATATTGTTATTTTTGCAGGAAGTATTATTCTTGACAGGATGTCTGTATCAGGAGAGTGGGGGCAGTATATGAAAGGTCTTAGAGAAACTCTTAGACTTTGCAGAGATTCGAATGTAAAAAGATTTGTCTATATATCTTCTCTTGAAGTTTGTAGAAAGGAGATTCTGCATTTTAATCTCAAGTATGAAGCTCACAAGGAAGCTGAGAGAATTGTAGATGAAAGTGCCAGAGAAGGGCTTAATCTTGTGAAGCTTAGAATGGGAGATGTTTTTTCAAGAGAGAGATACTGTTTCAAAGGTGGATTTATGGACAGGATAATAAAGGATATAAACAGACAGAAAACAGCTATGACAAATGCAGGTCAGAGATATTTCCCTGTAAGTGTAGAGGATCTTTCAAATATAATTGTGGAGTCTGTTTACGGAGGTTTTGATGGATATGCTGGAAGTTCTGTTTTCAATATAGTTCCGGATAGACCGATAGATGAATTTAATGTTTATATGCTTATTGCAGATGCCATAAAATCAAGTCATGGTATAGCAAGACAGGTTTATAATGTTTCGTATACATTTGATACAGACAAGAGATATAATCTTATGTTTGAGGAAAAGGAACCTTTTATAAAGAATAAAGCGGAGATAAAAATTGTGAAAAAGGATTATATAAAGGGTGGAGTGCTTAGTGTTATTACAAAAAGCTTAAAAAAGAAAAAGAATAAATAAAATTATCGTGATAACTTATTAATATTAAGATGTCATACAAAAGAATTAAAGAAAGTTTAGAAAAGTTATAGAAAAGATTGATTAATAATATAAAAAATATTATAATTATTTATGGAATTGGTAGTTCCATACTTTGTACACATTATTCAATTATTCAAGAAAATTTCAGTTTTAGTATTGACAGAATCGCGTTTATCAGTCGCGAATATGTTTACCTGCGTAGAGGCTTTGATCTATGCAGGTAATTTTTTTGAAAAATTTGAACATATTAAAGACATATGCTTGAAATAATTATTAAAAAGACTTATAATAATTATAGGACTAATAAGTTTGCTTACCATAGTGAAACCTGACCCTCATCAGGTTTTCCAATTTAATATCTATCTTATAGATAGTGGGTGAATAAGTGCATTTTTAATGCACTTATTCTTTTTTTTAAAAAAATAACAAAAAAAGAATAAAAAAGGTATTGCCAAAGTTTAATTTTTAGTGTATTATATATCTTGTCGAAAGGCAAGGGAATAAAAACTTCCAGAAATTAATATTGGGGATTCGCCAAGCGGTAAGGCATATGACTCTGACTCATACATGCATAGGTTCGAATCCTATATCCCCAGCCAGTCAAAAATACTCTATCGTAAGATAGAGTATTTTTAAATATCGCTTCTAATAAGCGATTTCATATATCAATGAAAACTAAACCATTATAGAACAAAACACTCAAAATTCCAAACTAAAACATTCAAATTTTCATTAATGAAAAAAAGACGGTTGTACCGTCTTTTTTTTATATTATTATATATTTGCATAACTGGTATATGATATACTGAATATTATGTAATACTATGTAGATTTGAAAGGAAAGTATATATGAAGAATAAAGTAAAAAAACTATTTACTGCCTGTGTTATATTTGCTCTTAGTTCAGCTAATGTATTAGCTGAGAGGAAAGATCCAATAAGCATGTATATGAATAAAATTCAGGATAACTGGTTTGAGATAGCTTTAGGTATAGGAGTCGGAGGGCTTATAGGAGCAGTTTTTAACAAGTATTTTAGAAAAGACACTTCTGATAAGAAAAAACCAAATAAAAAAGAGGATGAGAAGGAAGAAGTGCAGTTTGCATGGAAGAAGAAAAAGAAAAAATCAAAGAAAAAGAAAAAGTAAGAGGTTTGAGAAGAAGGTGGACACATGAAATCGTCTGATGATATGGAACGAAACGATGAAATCAGAAATAAATCTGATTCAGGAGATTTTGTGAATGAATTTGAAATAGATATAAAAGATGATAAAAATATAAAACAGTATGTAAAAAAAGATAATATAAAAAAAATAAAGGCAGCTGATTTTATAATTGGACTTTCAATAGCATTATTTATATTGTGTATGAGTCCGGGAAGAGAGTTGAGTGTTAATAAGTGGATATACAATCCTTTAGATGGAGGAATATCTATGTATAGTGTATCAATATCGTTTCTTGTATTGACTATATTGTTTACAATACCTCTTGAATATGAGTATGATATGCAGAAATCTGGATCCTTCAAGCTATGTATCTTAAAAAATATAAGAGTATCTCTTTATATGTTTATTGCAGGTATATTAATGACAGTTTTATCTGTTTTAAACGAAGGGATGATACCTTCAGGGTATATTTTTACAGCGATTGGAGTAGTTCATTTTATAATTTATAGTGTATATGTGCTTTTGAAAAAAATAGGTATAAAAAATAGAACGAGTTCAGAAATGTTGTTTTCTTTTGGGATACTTGTTGGTATATTATGCAGTATTGGTCAAATGGGATATATGGATAATATACTAAAAACTATTATAAGTAATAAATTTATATCAAATTTAGTTGCTGCAATTAATATTTATGGGATAGATACAATTTTAAAAATATGTGTATTTATGATATTTGCCGGATTTATTGTTTCTTCTATAGGAATAATGTTCTGTAGAAGAAAAAGAGGAATAAAGAGAATAATAAAAACATCATTGTTTATAGGATTTTCTATTATTGTTTTAGGAATATTGTATATATATGTCATTTCAGAACGATTAAATCCAGGATGCACTCCGTATATATTTATTATGTGTGGTGTATATATAATATTTTTTACAGTTATGTATATAATATTTGATTATCATAAAGGGAAATACACTTCTATATTAGCATATCCGTTTATTGCTATGTCTTCGTCTTATTTATTTATAACACTTGTTGCTGAAGGTATATATAAGATTATGAGTATTATCAGATTGTATTCGATATCTTTAGGTACTTATATTCCCTTTAATGAATGGGTTACAATAGAAATGATAGGAAAAATAGTAGGAAGTTCTTACAGAAGTATTGTATTTTCATGTGTATATATGGTAATATGGTTGTTATTTGGGATGTGGCTTTATAGTAGAAAAATATACATAAGAGTTAAGTAGTATATTGATTTACAAAAGATGTATTGTTTTTTTAGAGAAAAATACTTTTAGATTGAAGTGAGGTGCTTAGTATAGAGTCGTTAAAAAAAATTACCCAGATGTTTCTTAAGATGAAAGCAGTAAACAAAATTATAGTTTTGTTCCTGATTTTTATAATCATGTCTGGAATATATATGGGAGCTATATATTATAAGGACAGTAAAAGAATTCGGGAGTATAAAAATACAGAAATATCAGAGACTGTATATATAAATAACAAGAAATTTGTTCCATCAGAGCCATATAAAGAAAGAAATGAAATAATATTTGTGGCTTTGGATGATGTAATAAAAGCTTTAGGTGAAAAAGTGGATTATGAGGAAAAGAGCTTTGGAAAGATAATATTTAATTATCAGGATAAAGTCTATGAGATGAAGAAAGGATCTAATATTGTAATAGAAAAAAATTCAGAAAAAGAGATAAAAATGGATGGAAGAGTAGAAATGATAAATGGTCATATTTACATACCTGTAGAGTTTGTACTTGAAGATATGCCACTTAATGTTATGAAAGCATCAGAAAATAGACTTTTCATAGACAGTTTTAAATCTAATTTTGATTACTCATGGACAAAAGATAATAAATATATTGCTCATGCAATGGGGGGAATAGATCAGAAAACATATACAAATAGTTTAGAGGCTTTTGAAAGAAACTATAAAAATGGATATAGGGTATTTGAAGCTGATATAGCTATGACCCTTGATAATGAGCCGGTTCTTTTACATGCATGGGGAGGTGCTGAAGATCTTGGACTTCCAAAAGCATGGGAGGGAAAGGCTGTAAGGTATTCAGACTTTAAAGGCCAAAAGATACACGGTATGTATACAACCTTGTCGTTTAGGAATCTATGTGAAGAGATGAAAGAAAATAAAGATATGTACTCTGTTATAGATTTAAAAACTGATGCGAAAGAGTCAAGAGAAATTTATAAAAAACTTGTAAGTATAGCAAAGGAAGTTGATGCATCTGTGCTGGATAGGATGATTCCACAGATTTATGATGAGAATATGTACGATGCGATAATGGATACATATGAATTTAAATCAATGATTTATTCTCTGTATAAGCAGGAAGAGTTAAACGCTAAAGATATAATAGATTTTTCATATGAGCATGGTATAAAAGTTGTTGTAATAGAAGGAAATAAATTCAATAAAAAATTTGTTGAGGAACTTTCTGAAAGAGATATAATGGTTTATATGAATACATATAATAGTGCTGAAGAAATTTCATATTATACAAAATATGGAGTTAAAGGATTTTTCTCTGACTTTATAAATCCTGTTACAGAAAAAAATCCATATATGGATGAGGAAGAGAAATCTACAGATGAAACAACTGAGTAAAATAATAATAAAAAATTATGGAAACAAAAGGTTACAAAATGTAACCTTTTGTGCTATAATGGTTAATATGATGATGGAGATGAATTTGTTTATCAACATCATTTATATGGTATGTATGAATTATGTATGTTTAGAGAATATTATAGATTGCGGTTATGTATTGCAATCAATAGAATATTGTACATTATTTAGATAGGAGGTATTTATGAAAAGAAAATTCAAATCAGTAGCGGCGGTAATGATGGCATCTGCAATAGTTGCACCGGCAATGTCTACAGCTGTTGTAAATGCGGAGAGTATAAATTCTGAAATACAGATAGATCTTGAAAGAACAAGTGTCGTTCTTGGAAGTACATCTGATGTTTCTGTAAAATTTAAAGAGAATCCAGGAGCTGAAAGTATAGTTCTTAATTTTATATGTTATGATATGCCACTTGATGCAGTGTTAAATTATAATGAAAAAACAGGTGCATATGAGGGTACAATAGAGTTTAATAAAGACCCTGAAAATCTTAATGTATGGGAGCTTGAAAATATAGTAGTCAATTCATCATCTCCATATACACTTGATAGAAATGACCTTGAGGATATGGGACTTGATCTTGATTCATGCGATATAACACAGGAAATAGTTGTTGACCTTTCTTCTGTTCAGAGTATACAGAGATATGCAACAAGAACGTCAGCTCCGGTTACTCAGCTTATAGGTGACAATAGATATGGAACAGCTATAAAAGTAAGTAAGGAAGGCTGGACGAAATCTGATAAAGTAATAATAGTTAACAGAAATGCAAGTTTAGAGGGAATTATATCGACACCTCTTGCAACTACATATGATGCACCAATTCTTCTTTCAAGCAAAGATGTTGTACCTGATGAAATTCTTACAGAAATAAAAAGACTTGGTGCAAAGGAAATAATAATAGTTGGAGATACAAATGATGTGTCATCAAAAGCAGTAACAAGACTTCAGTCTACAGGTGCTACAGTAAGTCGTATAACAGGTTCTAATAACTATGAGTTGTCTCTTAATGTAGCTAAGAAAATAGATGCTCATCACGATGTAAATAAAATATATGTTGCCAATGGATCTACAGGACAGGTTGATGCACTTACTATAGCTGCAAAAGCTGGGGAGGATAAACAGCCTATAATACTTGCAGATAAGAATGCAACATCAACATCTACATATAACTGGCTAAAAGGAGAAAGCCTTCAGAATGCCTATTTTATAGGTGGAAGTAATGTAATATCAGATACACTTATAAGCAGTATAAACGGAATAACTTCAGAAAATGTATCTGGAAATAGAGTATACGGTACTGATAGACACGAAACAAACGCGGCAGTTATGAAAAAATTCTACGATACTGATATAGATGCACTTTTTGTTGCTAAATCAGATGATTATATAGATGCACTTACATGTGGACCTCTTGCAGCCAAGAAAAAATCTCCAATACTTATAAACCCTACAAATTATGTTTCAGCAAGACATACAGAAAATCTTTCTACATTTAAGGCTGATAAAGTATACCAGGTAGGTGGAGGAATGAAATCAACTGTAATAAGCTCTATTGCAGCAAGTGTTTCAAAACACAATTCATCTGATGGTGGAAATACTTCTACAGGAACTGGAAAAACTGTAGTACTGGATGCGGGGCATGGAGGAAGTGATTCGGGTGCAACTTCATCTGGTAGAAAAGAAAAAGATTATACGCTTGATACAACGTTAGCTACAAGTGAATATCTTAGAAGTAACGGAATAAATGTTGTACTTACAAGAGACACTGACAAAACTCTTACACTTGCAAGTAGAACAGCAATATCTAATACTATTGGTCCGGATTTATTTACAAGTATACATTTCAACTCTTTTAATGGAACAGCAAAGGGTACAGAAGTCTATTATCAGGTAAAACATAAAAATGGCGGATTAACAAAAACAGCAGCTACTAATGTACTTAATAAGATAATAGGACAGTTTGGGCTTACAAACAGAGGAATAAAATATAAGACAAACAGCAGTGGTACAGATTATTACTATGTACTTAGAACAAATAACTATCCTTCTATACTTGTTGAATGTGCGTTTATAGATAATTCAACAGATATGAATGCAATAGCAAACAAAGGTGGAACTGATAAACTTGGTCAGAAGATAGGAGAAGGTATAGTTCAGACTTTAAAATAGATACTTAATTTAAAGGCGGGATATTTCCCGCCTTTTTATATTATATAACCTGTAGAAATTATATATTGAATATTCATCAGATTGATAGTTGATTATATATATGATATAATCGGAATGTTTCAGATTTTAAATAAGTATGAATTATGAATAAATATTCAAAATAAGATTAGTTAATAAATGATATAATAAATTAAATGTTATTTTATAGGATAGGAGAATTTAAAATGAAGAAAAAAATATTTGCATCAGTTGCGATTGCTATATTAGTCATAATATCATATTTTTCAGGTGATGTAATAAATCATTTTTATTTAAATAATTATAATAAAAGTAGTATTGTAGGTATAGATCGATTTGATACTATTATAAAATCTGGAGAAAGCCAATGGAAAAATTCAACAGAAGCAATACTTATGAATACCTCAAATATAGAAGATGCTATATCTCTATCTTCATATGCTATAAATAATAACGAACCAATATTACTTACAAGAGATACAGAGTTATCCGAATATACATATAAGTTTCTTAAAAACAGTAAGATTAAAAAAGTATATATATATGGTGGAATACATGAGATTCCTAGAAATATAGAAAGAATTATAGAAAGAATAGGCATAGAAACAGAAAGAATATATAATGATTACAATGACAATGCATCTATAGATATAGCTGAAAAGATGATTAAAAAACATAAAAAGAGAGAGGTGTTTTTCGTATACAACAGTGTAGATGGTTATTCAGATGCAATGAGTGTACTTCCTGCATCAGTAAAATATAATATACCTATAATATTCACAGATGAAACAGGGTATAGTAAAGCATCTGATTTTGTAAGAGAAAATTCAATAGAAAAGATATATTTAATCGGTGATGAAAATAAATTCGGTGATACATTTGAAAAACTTTATATGGATTTAAATGTAGAAAGAATTGTAACCAAGGATAAATTTGAACTTAATAGAGTTATTAATAAAAAATTCTTTGATATAGACAATGCTGATACAGCATATATTGTAAAAGCTGGAAATATAAGCAAAGAAGGATATACTATATCGTCAGATTTTATAAATGGGATAGCTATAATGCCGAAATTTGCTACAGGAAATAATATACTTGTATTGAATGATGAAGGATATCTTCAAAAGGAAGCTAAAAATATGATAGATGAATATGGTATAAAGAATTTATGCAGTGTAGGATTTAAACTTGAAAAAAGAGAACTAATTATATTAACAGAAGAGCAAAGAGGTATAATTTCGGGAATTGTATTAAGTGCAATGCTTGTATTTATGCTTATAAGGGGGATTTCTGCGGGCCAAGTATAGGTTGATAATGCTTTGGAAATTAAGTATAATATAAAGATAGTATAAAATAATTTGTTTAACGGAGGGAATAGAGTGAGCTATAATGAAAGCGATAATTTTGATAAATACTTTGAAAATATAGATGTAAGCTTGGTTAAAGGTGGTGTATTATACGATTTATATAAGAGAATACTTGATATAGTTTTATCAGCAATCGGAATGGTAGTAGCTATACCAATAATATTTATTACAGGTATTTTTATAAAGTTTGAAGATAGAGGGCCTATATTTTATAAGCAGGAGAGAGTTGGAAAATTAGGAAAGCAGATATATGTATATAAGCTTAGATCTATGAGAACTGACGCTGAAAAATTTGGTATGCAATGGGCAGAAAAAGATGATCCAAGAATAACAAAAACAGGTAAATTTATAAGAAAAACCAGAATAGATGAACTTCCACAGTTATGGAATATATTAAAAGGTGACATGAGTATAATTGGCCCAAGACCAGAAAGACCTTCATTTACAATTGAATTTGACAGAGATATTCCGGGGTTTATAAATAGATTATCTATAAAACCAGGACTTACTGGATGGGCTCAGGTAAATGGTGGATACGATATAACACCAGAAGAAAAGCTGATTGAAGATCTTTACTATATACAGAATAGAAGTGTGTTTTTAGATATAAAAATACTTTTCAAAACAGTAGCCGTTGTTCTAACAGGAGATGGAGCCAGATAAGATTTTAGATAAGGATACAGAATATATGTTAAAAAAATTATTTGTGGGTTTTATTATATTTGTAAGTGTTTTTTTATATAATGATTGTGTAAAAGCTTATGAATTTAAGAGTATAACAGATAACAAAACAAATATCTCTATTGATATATCAGAGCCATATATACATGAAACCGGTCGTGTGTTTATGATAAGTGAAGCTGCTGTATTCGATGGAATTAGTGCATCAGTATTGGCGGATATAAAAGAAACACCTGTTATTGTCATATCAGGGAAAAATATGTCTTCTGAAGAGGAGAACACTTTAAAAAAGAATGGAATAAAAGAAGTAACTATTATAGGTGGAGCAGATAGTATATCTCTAGAAACAGAAGGCAAATTAAAAGATATGGAAGTTGAAGTGAAAAGAATACATGGTATTGATAGAAATGATACAAGTATGAAAATACTTGATGAAATTTCTTCTGTTAAAGAAGTAGATGAGATTTACTGTGTAAATCCTAGCATGAGTATGAATAAAATCATGCACATATATTTGGATGCTTTAAAAAGGGATATACCTGTTATATGGGAGTCTAGAGATATAATAGAACAAGTTGAACAAAAGTATGGAAAAGATAATATAACATATTTTGGAAAAGATAGAGAGTTTAGTCGAAATATAAATTATAATAAAATAATACATATGGCAGAAGATAAGAATACTAAAAAAGTATTTGCAATAAACTCAAATAAATATAAAGTAGAGGATATAACTACAAGTATCTCATCATGTGTAGTCGCATCAAAGTATGGGTACGATGTGATGATTACAGAGGGGTATATTACATCTAAAGATATAGCATGTATAGAAAAATCAAATCTGGAGGATATTATAACAATTGGTTTTGATTATAATAAACAAAATATTTTAAATATATTCTGGAATAGTGGTATGAAGAATGTGATAATACTTATACTGCTTATTTTTATAATATTTTTCAGAGCGATTATACTAAAATAGAAAAGGAGGTATTGTCGCATTGTTTCGATGTGGCAGAGATGTATATGTCAAATACAGCAACAGCAGCATTGTGGATAATGATGGCTACAATGCTTTCAAAAGTTCTTGGTTTTTTTAGAGAAGTTGTTCTTGCAACTTTTTATGGAACCGGAGAATACGCAGATGTATTTCTGCTTACTCTTAATATACCAAGTCTTATAATAGCAGTTGTAGGGACTGCAATAGCAACAATATATGTCCCTATATATTTTAAAACAAAAGAAAAAAGTGGGGAAGAGGGAAGTCTTAGATTTACCAATAATATGATAAATATAGTTCTTGTATTTTCTATTATAGTATGTATTCTAGGGCTTATTTTTACTGGAAATATAATTGAAATTCTGGCCGTTGGATTTGAAGGAGAAAAATTTGATCTTGCGGTTAAGTTTACAAAAATAATGTTTTCAGGTGTAATCTTCTTAAGTATAAGCAAAATAGTAAGCTCATATCTGCAGGTAAATGATAATTTTGTCATACCAGGTCTTGTTGGTTTACCATATAATATAATAATAATAACTGCAATTGTACTAAGTACAAAAACAAGTATTGAAATAATGGCTATAGGTGCTCTCTTAGGTATGGCCAGCCAGATGCTTTTTCAGATACCTGCTGCAATAAAAAAGAAGTACAGATATATGCCGTATTTCAACTTGAAAGATGAAAATATAAAAGAAATGATAGTGTTGATGATGCCTATACTTATAGGGGTTGCAATAGGTCAGATAAATATAATGGTAGATAAAACTTTGGCATCTACTCTTGGCGATGGTCCACTATCAGCGCTTAATTATGCCAATAAATTAAATGATTTTGTTATGGCTCTATTTGTAACATCAATAGTCACAGTTATATATCCAAAACTTGCACAAATGACACAGAATGAAAATAGAGAACGATTTATTGATACAATAGTAACTTCTGCAAACTCTATAGTTCTACTGGTGTTGCCTATAACAGTAGGAGCAATAGTTTTGGCTGAACCTATAGTCAGGATACTATTTGAAAGGGGTGCATTCAACTCAGAGTCTACTGAAATGACGTATAATGCACTTAGGTTCTATTCTTTGGGTCTTGTAGCCATGGGTCTTAGAGATGTTCTTATAAGAGTTTTTTATTCGCTTTCAGATACTAAAACACCAATGATAAATGGAAGCATAGCTCTTATAATAAATATTGTTCTTAACTTTATACTTATAAAACCATTTGGATATAAGGGTCTTGCTGTATCTACAAGTATTGCTTCTATAATAACAATTATTCTTATGTTCTATACACTTAAAAAGAAAGCAGGATATTTTGGATTAGATAGAATGATGAAAACAGGTATAAAAAGCCTTATAGCATCATTAATTATGGGAATCGTTTCATGGTTTGTATATAATATGAGTTATTCGATGATTGGAACAGGTATGATAAATGAAATTATATCTGTCGGAATTTCAGTAGTTATTGGTGCTGCAATCTATTTTATAATTATAAAATTGATGAAAGTTGAAGAAATTAGTATGGTATATGAAATACTGAATAATATGAAACGAAAAATTATCAAGAAGTAATATATAGGGAGAGGTAAGATTATGTGTTATAAAAAAGAATACAGCAAATGGTTGCTTTCGGAATATTTCGATTCAGAAACAAAAGAAGAGCTTATTAGTATAAAAGATGACGAAAATGAAATAGAAGAAAGATTTTATAAAAATCTTGAATTTGGGACTGGTGGACTAAGAGGAAAAATAGGTGCTGGGACCAATAGAGTAAACAAGTACACTATAAGAAGAGCTACAGCAGGACTTTGTGAATATATAAAAAAATCATTTGGAAAAGAAAATAACAGAATTGTGATAGCTCATGATAATAGATATAAATCACGTGAATTCTGTATTGAAACAGCAAAGGTTATGGCTGAAAATGGTATAAAATCATACATCTTTGATGATTTACGTTCAACCCCAGAACTTTCTTTTGCTGTTAGATATTTGAAATGTACTATGGGAGTAGTTATAACAGCAAGCCATAATCCAAAAGAATATAATGGTTATAAAGTCTATGATAGTAATGGCGGACAAATATGTATAGAAGTGGCAGATAATATAATAGCAGAGATAAATTCAATAAAGGATTATTCGGCAATAAAAGTTAAATCTTATGATGAATATTTAAAACTGAATATGATAGAGGTTCTAGATAATAGCGTTGATGATGCATTTATAGATGCTGTTAAAGAACAGATTGTAAATGAGGATATAGTCTGTAAATATGCTAAAGATTTAAAAATAGTATATACACCTATACATGGAACAGGGTTGATGCCTATATCAAGGGTTTTAAATGAGTGCGGATTTAAAAACTTATCTATTGTTGAAGAACAGACAATACACGATCCTATGTTTTCTACTGTAAAATATCCAAATCCTGAAGAAATATCAGTTTTTGATATGGCTAAAAAACTTTCTGACAAGGTGGGTGCAGATATAATAATGGGAACTGATCCTGACTGCGATAGAGTAGGTCTTATTGTAAAAAATAAGAAAGGGGAATATAAGGTTCTAAATGGAAATCAAATAGGCTCATTGATGGTAAGATATATATTGGAAAATATGAACGGGAATATACCATCAAATTCTGTAATAATAAAAACAATAGTAACATCTGAGCTTGGCGCAGAAATAGCATCAAAATATGGTGTTGAAACAATAAACACGCTTACAGGTTTCAAGTTTATTGGAGAAAAGATAAATGAGTTTGAAAAAACAAATGAAAAGCATTTTATAATGGGATATGAAGACAGCTATGGTTACCTTATAGGAACTCATGCCAGAGATAAAGACCGGGTTGTATCAGCACTTATAATATGTGAAATTGCTGCTTATTGTAAATCAAAAGGTATAAGTATATATGAATATATGTATGATACTTATGAAAAGTATGGTTATTATTCAGATAAATTGAAGTCAATTGTAATAGAGGGTAAAAAAGGAGTTGAAAAGATAAGTGAGATAATGACATATCTTAGAAATTCCGATCCTAATGAAATTGGATTTAATGATCTTTTAGAGATTAAAGATTATAAAAATGGCATAGATGGACTTCCAAAATCTAATGTACTTAAATTTATAATGAAGGATAAATCATGGCTTGCAATAAGACCATCAGGAACAGAGCCTAAAATAAAGATATATTTTGGAGCAAAATCAGATGATAGTATTGAAGATTCTGATAGAAAACTTAATTCTATGTATGAAAATATTATGAATATAATAGAAAGTATATAGAATTTTAAATATAATTAATTCGGAGTTGATGATATGAATATATATAATGTTATAATGGCTGGAGGTGGAGGAACAAGATTCTGGCCTCTTAGTAGACAAGAACTTCCCAAACAGCTTATAAATCTAAGTGGTGAAGATGCGCTTATAAATGAGACTATAGCAAGAATAGAGGAACTTTCAGACAAAGATAAACTTTTTGTTGTGACAAATGAAAAACAAGTTGATGCACTTTCTGAAATCGTAGGAGATAAGTGTATCAAGGAAAATATTTTAAAGGAACCTCTTGCAAGAAATACAGCAGCTGCAATAGGATTTGCTGCATTTAATATAATGAAAAAGTATGGAGATGGAGTTATGTGTGTATATCCTGCAGATCATTATATCAAAGATGAAATAAATTTCAGAGAAACTATAAAAACAGCAATAGAAGCAGCTGAAAAATATAATAAGCTAGTTACAATTGGTATAACTCCTACATTTCCATCAACAGGATATGGATATATAAAATTTGATAATGAATCTGTAATCTCAGATAAGGTATATGATGTTATAGAGTTTGTTGAAAAACCAAGTTTTGAAGTGGCAAAGGAATATATAAGTTCCAATGAGTACTTATGGAACAGTGGAATGTTTGTATGGAAAGTATCAAAAATTTTAGAGGATTTTAAAAGATATCTTCCTAAAGTCTATAATCAGCTTGAAAAAATCTCTATGGATATAGGAAAGCCTTGTGAATATGAAACAGTAAAAAAAATATATCCTTCTCTACAATCTATATCTATAGATTACGGTATAATGGAGAGAAGTAATGATGTAGTTGTAGTTCCTGGAAATTTTGGATGGAATGATGTAGGTTCATGGGATTCTCTTGGAGCCATATATCCATCAGATGAGGAAGGAAATATAAAAAGAGGGGATCTTATAACTATAGATACTTCAAATTCAATTATTTATTCTGATGATAAGTTAATATCTACTGTAGGCATAAATGACTTAATAGTTGTTTCTACAAATGATGCAGTTATGGTCTGTAGAAAAGATAGAGCTCAGGACGTAAAAAAAATAGTTGAAATGCTTAAAGAAAAAGATAAACAGGAATATATATAAATAAAAGGAGTTGTTTTAATTGATACCTAAGATAATACACTATGTGTGGATAGGTGGACCAAAAGGTAATGTTGAAAATATATGTATAAACTCATGGAGAGAGAAACTTCCAGATTATGAAATAATGGAATGGAATGAGAATACAATGGATATAGAAAGTGAAATAAAAGGTATAAGATTTCTTGAAGAGTGCTATAAGAGAAAAATTTGGGCTTTTATTTCAGATTATATAAGAATAAAAAAACTTTATGAATATGGTGGCGTATATCTTGATACAGATATGCAGATTCTAAAGGATATAACAGAGCTTCTTGAAGATAAAAAAGTTGTACTTGGATATGAAAGTGAAGAATATGTAAACTGTGCTATAGTAGCAACAGAGAAGGGAAATCCATTTTGTAAGAACCTTATGGAGTTTTATAAAAAGGATATAATGGAAAGTGATTTGTATACTATACCTAAAGTAGTTACATATATGCTTTCAAATAAATATAAACAAATAGATAGAAATAACTTTTCTGAAGGTATTTATATCTATGATCAGGAATATTTTTATCCATTCCACTTTACAGAAGAATTTGATTATTCGTGTATAAAAGAAAATACATATGGAATACACTGGTGGGGAAAAAGCTGGGCCAAAAAAAGAAGCTATTTTCTTGAAACAAAGCATATGCATGGTTTAGAAAAAATAATAAAGATTCTTAAAATATTCATAAAAAACTCTATGATAAGATTTAAAAAAGGAGCTTAGAATGGAAGTATTAGAAAATAAATATAATACAATACAAAAGATACTTTTTACAATAACGGTATTTGTTATACTTACAAGAAAATATACAATATCTATGGTAAAAGAATATCTTGTACCGGATAATATTATGTCAATTCTTTTTTATTTATCGATCCTTCTTCCAGGGATAATAATTCTTTTAAAGAAAAAACATAGTTTAAAAGAAGTTGTTATAATATTTTTCTCATTAGTACTCTATTTTTTTACTAAAGAGGGATCTATACTGCGGATAGTTCTTTTAGCAGCGAGTGTTATAGATATAGATGATGAGTATGTGATAAAAATATATATGATTGCTTCTGTTATATTTGTAGTTATGTCTATATTGTCCGGAAACATGTTGGATGAATTTGTAAAACAGCCGGAAATTCATTATAGATTTACAAATGGAAGATTTGTTTTTAGAGAGACTTTTGGATTTGCAAATCCGAACTCTGTATTTTTATTTACATTGCCAATATATGCTGCATATATTTTTTTAAGATTTGAAAAATATAATTGGATAGATAGAGGAATACTATTTGCAACAACTATATATATATATATGAATACGATGAGTAGAACAGGGCTTATAACAGCTTTAATGGCTCTTATTATAGTAGATATATTGAGATATATAGATTTACAGAAACAAAAAATATATGGGATTATAATAAAAGTAACACCAATATTATTTGCTGTAGGTTCAGTATTAGTAGGAACTGTATTTTCTAATATTTCTATACTGAATGATGTTCTTGCCTCAAGACCAATGCATTGGAATGCTTATCTTATTGAAGAAGGAAACATATTAACTCTATTTGGAAATAAATACTCTGATTTGGTCAAGGAAATACATCCACTTGACAGTTCATATATATATATAATAGCGGTGCTTGGATTATGTTCATTTGTATTTTTTATGTATTTACTTTATAAGGGACTTGATGAGTTTATAAAAAAAGATAATAAAAAATATATAGCAATAGTAATGATGTTTTTGGTTTACTCTATTGCCGAAAATATTCTTCTTGAAGCAGGTTACAATTTTACAATAATACTTCTTATAAAATATGTGATGAAGAGCTCTGAAAATGAAATGAGTATTTTAGAAATGATAACATATCTGAAAAATAAAATAAAAAGGAGAGCGGTTTAATTATGGTATCACTTATAATGCCGACGCTGAACCGATTTGACGATATAGAGCTTTTCTTTGAAAGTCTTCTGATTCAGGAGTATAAAGATTTTGAAATTATAGTTGTTGATCAGAATGAATGTTCTAAAGTTATGGAAATCAGCGAAAAGTATAAAGATAAACTTGATCTTAAATACATAAAAAGTGATAGAAAAGGATTAAGTTATAATAGAAATCTGGGGATTCTAAAAGCAAAAGGAGAAATAATTGCATTTCCAGATGATGATTGTACCTATAAAAAAGAAACAATAAAAAAAGCTGTTGATTTTTTTGAATCTAATGATGAATATAGAATATATAGTTGTAAAACTATGGATAAAAATAATATAGATGCATTTAAAAAAATGTGTCCACAAAATTGCGAAATAAATGCAAAAAATGTATTTGATACAATAACATCAATAACTTTTTTTGTGAATTTTAAAAAAGATTCATATTTATTATTTGATGAAAAACTGGGAGTTGGAGCAGAATTTGGAGCAGGTGAAGAAATTGATTATATATTAGAACTTCTATCAAAAGGTTATCGTGGAAGATACTTTTGTGAAGATGTGATATATCATCCTGCAAAAAAACATAAAAAATCCAAGGAAAAGTTTCAAAGAGATTTTAATTATGGAAGAGGATTTGGAGCTTTATGTAAAAAACAGATTATATATAGAAAAGATTTAGGATTTTCATGGATTTTCATCAAAAAAATTGTAAGAAACATAGGTGGAATTATTCTATCTGGAAATAGAGATTATCATATAGCCACAATAAAAGGAAGAATTGATGGTTTTATGAAATATAGAACGGGGGATAAATATTAACATGTCTAAGTTATCTTTCTTAAAAAATATGACAATAGCTTTCTTTGAATATCCATTTAAAAGAAATAAATTTAAAAATAGAAATATATGGCTTGTGGGTGGACATGCAGGAGATATATATAATGATAACTCAAAAGCTTTTTATGAATATCTTATTGCAAATAAATCAGATGAAGTAGAAGTTTATTGGGTTATAAATGATGATAGTAAAGCTATAGATAAAATACCAGGGAATAAACTTATCAGAGGAAGCGTAGAAAATTATCTTTATTATTATAATGCAAATGCAATTGTATTTTCTCATTCTCCATCAGCTGATATTGCGCCTTATAATTTCGCAGTGCCAGTATTAAACAAATTTCATAAAAAAGTGATAAAAGTATATTTAAATCATGGAACAATAAGTTTTAAGAAAAGAAAACCTATGAACGCCAGATTTAAGAAACTGATAGATGAACTTCTTGCAAGCTATAATCTTGTAACTGCCAGCTCTGATTTTGAAAAAAATATAATGGTAAATGAGTGGGGAATGTGTGAAAACAGTGTAAGAATAGTTGGAAATGCAAGATATGATCTTTTAAGTATTGACGATGAAGCAGATACTTCATCAAATTCAATTTTATATACACCTACCTGGAGAGATTGGATAAAAAATAGTGATAAAAAATTTACTGATACAGATTACTGCAAAAGTATACTTGACTTTCTGAATAATAAAAAGTTAGAGGAAATTCTTAAAGAAAGAAATCTTTATATAAAATTCTATATGCACCATCTTATGCATGAATATATAGATGATATAGAACCTAATATACATAATGAAAGAGTAATTATTCTAGATAAGAGTGTTATACTTGCAGACGAAATAAGAAAATCTCTTGCAAATATAACTGACTATTCAAGTGTAGCTATAGATTTTCTTTACATGAATAGACCTGTACTTTTCTATCAGTTTGACATAGATGAATACAAAGAAAAAGTTGATTCATATATAGACTTAGATAATGAACTATTTGGAACAGTTGCATATAATGTAGAAGGTGCAGTAAATGGTGTAGTTGAAATGATAAATAATAATTTTTCAGCTTCAGTCAAACAAATTGATGATAGAAAAATGTTCTTTAAATACAATGATAATAAAAATTGTGATAGAATATATAGTATCATAACAGAAAAAATAAATAAGGAGAATAGAGATGAATAACCTTGTATCTATAATTACTCCTATGTATAATGCTGAAAAATATATAAAGGATACAATAGAATCTGTAATATCTCAGGAATATAAGGAATGGGAAATGATAGTTGTAGACGACTGCTCAACTGATGGCTGTACTGAAATAGTAAAAAAATATTCGAATAAAGACAGTAGAATAAAATATATAAGATCTGAGAAAAATGGTGGTGTATCAAAAGCCAGAAATCTGGCTTTAAAAAATGCATCAGGAAGATATATTGCATTTCTTGACAGTGATGACATATGGAGTCCTGAAAAATTAAGTAGACAAATTGATTTTATGAAAAAAGAAAATGCTACAATATCATTTACATCATATGAACTTATAAATGAAGATAATGAAAGAATAGGGAAAATAATATCTGTTCCTGAAAAAGTAGATTATAAAACATTACTAAAAGGCAATATTATGGGATGTTTAACTGTCATAATAGACAGAGAAAATCTTGATCAGGAAATAAAGATGAGTGGATATAGACATGAAGATTACGTATTGTGGCTTTCTATTCTTAAACAGGGGTACTATGCATATGGCCTTAATGATGTATTAGCATTTTACAGAAAAACACCAGAGTCTCTAAGTGGCAATAAAATGAAATCAGCTATGTGGACCTGGAATATATATAGAAATGTTGAAAAGATATCACTTATAAAATCTATTTATTACTTTATAAATTATGCAGTTAATGGCATAAAAAAATCAAAGGTAAAGGGGGGCGTAAAATAATGTACGAATTACCAGTAACAATTTTTACACCTACTTACAACAGAGCTTATCTGATAGAAAGACTTTATAAAGATCTTATAAATCAGACATCAAAAGATTTTGAATGGGTTATAGTAGATGACGGAAGTAGTGATAATACAGAGGAAGTAATAGAAAAATTTATAAAAGAGAATATATTGGATATAAAATACTTTAAAAAAGAAAATGGTGGAAAGCACACTGCTATAAATTATGGAGTAGATAAAGCACGCGGAGAGCTTTTTTTCATAGTAGACAGTGATGATGGTCTTTTACCGGATAGTGTTGAAACAGTAATAAATCTTTGGAATGAAAATAAAAATATTGAAAATATATCAGGTATATCAGGTCTATGTATTTATGAAAATGGAGATGTAATAGGTACAGAAATGCCTGATGATAAACCTATATGTAAATTTGCTGATTTATATTTTAAATACAATGTAAAAGGTGATAAAACCCTTGTATTAAAAACTGATATACTAAAGAAATATAAATTTCCAGAGCCTTCCGGAATAAAATTTCTTCCGGAAAGTGTAGTATGGTTTGAACTTTCTAAATACTATACTGTTAGATGTATAAATAAGCCTATGATAATAAGAGAGTATCTTGAAGATGGTCTTACATATAATATGATGAGTACAAATGCAGTAAGAGGAAAAGCAACTGAATTTATGATACTTATAAATCAGCAGACGTATCCAATTACAAGGTATCCGTATATGTGGATTAAAAATTATATAAACAGAGTAAGATATTCTAAGTTGGCTGGATTTAAATATTTATCGGGTATTGATGGATTTTTTAATAAATTTATGTGTATCTTAATGTATCCCCTTGGATATTACAAATATGTTAAAACCAGAGATTTAGTAAAGCATAATTAACGAGGAGGAAAATATGAAAGAGTACATGGTATCAATAGTAACTCCCGTTTACAATGCGGAAAAATTTCTGAAAGAAACAATAATATCTATAAAAAATCAGACGTATACAAATTGGGAACTTTTGCTTGTAGATGATTGTTCTTCGGATTCTTCACCAGAAATAATAAAAGAGTTTTTAAAAAAAGATAATAGAATAAAATATATTAGAATGGAAAAAAATTCTGGTGCTGCGATATCAAGAAATACAGGAATAAAACATGCAGAGGGGCAGTTTATAGCATTTGTTGACAGTGATGATGTATGGGATAGTAAAAAACTTGAGACTCAGATAAATTATATGTTGAAAAATAAGGTAGGTTTTACATTTACATCATATAGATATATGAGAGAATGTGGAATAAAAACGAATAAAATAGCAAGGGCGCCCAAAAAGATAGATTATAATGGACTTTTAAAAAATACTATAATAGGGTGTTCAACTGTGGTGATAGATAGGAATATTATTGGTGAATTTGAGATGCCTGTGATAAAAAGAGGGCAGGATACTGCTACATGGCTTATGCTTTTAAAAAGAGAAAAGTATGCCTATGGAATAGACGAACCTCTTGTAGATTACAGACTTGTTGGAAATTCACTATCAAGCAATAAAATAAAGGCATTAAAAAGAACCTGGAACATGTACAGAAATGTTGAAGGTCTAGGACTTTTAAAATCTGCATACGTGTTTTGTTTTTATGCATTCAATGCCATAAGGAAAAGACTTTAATGCTTTTGATTATGGAGGTTTGTGATGAAAATTGCAGTAGCCGGAACAGGATATGTGGGACTTGTAACAGGAGCATGTCTTGCAGAAAAAGGACATAATGTAATTTGTGTAGATATAGATGAAAATAAAGTAAAAAAAATGAAATCAGGCATTTCTCCAATATATGAAGAAGGTCTTGAAGAAATAATGAGAAGAAACTATTCAAATGGAAGATTGGATTATACAACGGATTATTCGCTTGCCTACAAAAATGCTGACGTTATATTTATAGCAGTGGGGACACCTGAGAGAAGCGATGGATCTGCCAATCTTGATTATATAAGGAAAGTTGCATCTGAGATAGCAGAGTCAATAGAAAAAAATACTCTTATTGTAATTAAATCTACAGTACCGATAGGAACAAATGCAAAAATAGAAGAATTTTTAAGAAAAAAAATAAAAAGTGATATATATGTGGAACTTGCATCGAATCCGGAATTTCTAGCACAGGGGACAGCTGTAAGAGATACTCTTCATGCATCAAGAATAGTAATAGGAGTAGAGAGTAAGTGGGCTGAAAATATAATGAAAGAAATATATAAACCATTTGATTTACCTATGATTATTACAAATAGAAATAGTGCTGAAATGATAAAATATGCATCAAATGATTTTCTTGCTCTTAGAATATCATATATGAATGATATAGCTAATTTATGTGAAATAGTAGGAGCCAATGTGGAAGATGTAGCTGAAGGTATGAGCTATGATGATAGAATAGGAAGTAAATTTCTTAAGGCTGGTATTGGATATGGAGGTTCATGTTTCCCAAAAGATACTAAAGCTCTTCATTGGCTTTCGTCTCAAAATGGGTATGAATTAAAAACAGTAAGAGCTGCAATAGAAGTAAATGAGCAGCAAAAAATGAAGCTTGTAAGAAAAGCATCTGAAAGAGTTGATTCTTTTGAGGGACTTAAGGTAGCTGTTTTAGGACTTACTTTTAAGCCTGGGACTGACGATTTAAGAGAATCGCCTTCAATACCTAATATAGAATATCTTCTTGAAAGAGGCGCTCATGTAACAGTATATGATCCTGTAGGAGAAGAAAATGCAAAAAAATTATTTGGAGATAAGGTAATATACGCTAAGTCAATTATAGAAGCAATAAAAGATTCAAGTATGTGTTTTATAATGACAGAATGGCCTGAAATAAAAAATATAAAACCGGAAGTGTTTAAAAATGAAATGCTAGAACCATTAGTATATGATGGAAGAAACTGTTATATTCCTAAAGTTATGGAAGAGGCTGGAATAGAGTATTACTCTATAGGAAGGTAGATGTTTATTTTATGAGGATTTGTGTAATAAGAAATGCAGAAGCTGAGATAACTACGAGTTTTTATAGAATTGTAGATGCTATAATAGATTCTGGAAATACTCCGGTTATACTTTCGAGAAACAGAGAATGCAGCGAGATAAGTATAAATAAAAAGGAATATATTTTTAAGGATAAGCCAATAGACAATTATGAAATAAACATACCTGCCAAAAGAGGTGCTGGATTAAAAAATATATTTCAGCTGGTAATCTATCAATATATACTATTGAAGTGGTTAAAACAAAATAGAGATAAATACGATATGGTTCATTCGTTTGATTTTGATGCAGGTCTTCCATGCAGTATTATAAATAAAAAATTAAAGTTTAGGCATATATATCATATAGCAGATTTTTATACAGAAAGTAGAAATATGCCAGGTGTATTAAAAAAATTTTTTAGAAAACAGGAAATAAAGGTTATAGATAAAAGTGATTTTACTATAATTTGTAATGAAGAAAGATTTGAACAGATAAAGGGATGTAATCAGCCAAATATAGAAGTAGTACACAATGTACCAGTTATAAATGAGGGACTTCTAGATTATATAAAAAATTATAATAATAACGTGAATTCTTCAAAGTTAAGATTGTGTTATGTTGGTAAACTAAGTAAAAATAGATTTATAGAAGATGTAATAAAGGTAATATCTGAAAATAAAAATTTACATCTGGATATAGCGGGGATTGGGCCTTTTGAAGATGAGGTAAAAAACAGTGCTGAAAAATTTGAAAATATAAATTACTATGGTAAACTTAATTACGAGGATGCTATAAAACTTTATCTCGACTGCGATATTATGTTTGCAATCTATGATCCAAAGGTTCCAAATCACAGATATTCAGCGCCAAATAAAATATATGAAGCAATGATACTTAATAAACCGATAATAGTAGCAAAAGGCACTGGTATGGATAAGATTGTAAATGAGAATAATATGGGTTATGTTATAGATTATGATAAAGAAGATTTTAAGAGAATTATATCAGAAATTATTAGTGATAGAACTACAGTAAAAAGTATGGGAATAAATGCTGGAAATGCATACGATAAATACTGTTGGGATACTATGAAATCTAGAATTATCAATATATATAATAATCTGAAGTAAAGAATGAAAGGGGTTTGTTATGAAGAAAGTAAATGTAATAGGATTGGGATATATAGGACTTCCGACAGCCCTTATGTTTGCCTCAAGTGGAGTTAAAACAGTCGGAATAGATTATAACAGAAAACTTGTGGAGACACTTACTTCAGGTGTTCCTACATTTGAGGAAGAAGGATTAGAAGAATTATTCGAAAAAGCGATTAAAAACGGAATAGAGTTTAAAAGTGAATATACAAAAGCTGATGTGTATGTGGTAGCAGTTCCAACTCCATATATAAAAGAAAGTAAAAAAATAGATCCGTGTTATGTGGTAGCTGCTGTAGAAAGTGTACTAGATGTTTGTGACAAAGGATCTATAATATGTATAGAATCTACAGTGTCTCCAGGAACAATAGATAAATTTATAAGACCTGAGATAGAGAAAAAGGGATTTGTTATAGGAAAAGACGTTCATATAGTTCATACTCCAGAAAGAATAATACCGGGAAATATGATTTATGAACTTGAAAATAACTCAAGAACTATAGGATGTGATGACAAAGAAATAGGAAATATAGTAAAGGATTTATATTCTAGTTTCTGTAAAGGCGAAATAGTTATAACAGATATCAAATCTGCGGAAATGTCAAAAGTAATAGAAAATACATATAGAGATATAAATATAGCCTTTGCAAATGAGCTGACTAAAATCTGTAGAAAAGATAATATGGATGTATACGAGATTATAAAAATAGCTAATATGCATCCAAGGGTAAATATACTAAATCCTGGACCTGGAGTTGGAGGTCATTGTATTTCAGTAGATCCATGGTTTTTAGTTGGAGACTATCCTGGACTTACCAATCTTATATGGGAAGCCAGAAAGATAAATGATTCTATGCCATCTTTTGTACTAAAGAGAATAAGCGATATTATGAAAGAGCATGGAATAAAAGATGTAACAAAGGTAGGATTATATGGTATAACATATAAAGAGAATGTAGATGATACTAGAGAAAGTCCTACACTTCAGTTGATTTCTAAAATGGAGGAAAATCTTGCATATGGAATAAAATCATATGATCCATTTGTAAAAGAAAATATACTGGATAATCAATATATGGATTTTGAAGAATTTATAAAAGATGTTGAAATAGTAGTTATAATGGTAGGGCATGACCATATAAAAGAAAATATGCATAAATTAGAAGGTAAGTTTATATTAGATACAAAAAATATATGTAATCTAAGCAATACATATAAACTGTAATTTTATGGAGGATTATAATGAAGAAGGTAATGCTTGTATTCGGTACAAGGCCAGAAGCAATAAAAATGTGTCCCCTTGTAAATGAGTTCAAAAGCAGAAAAGGAATAAAAACCATAGTATGTGTTACAGGACAACACAAGGAGATGCTGAATCAGGTTTTGGACGTTTTTAATATTGTACCAGATTACAATCTTAATATAATGAAAGATAATCAGACACTATTTGATATAACACAGAATATACTATACAAAATACAAATGGTTCTTGAAAAAGAAAAACCGGATATTATATTTGTACATGGTGATACCTCTACAACATTTATAACTTCATTAGCTTCATTTTATATGCAGATACCAGTTGCACATGTGGAAGCTGGTTTGAGAACATATAATATATATTCTCCATTCCCAGAAGAATTTAATAGACAAGCGACCGGTATAATAGCTAAGTATCACTTTGCGCCGACTGAAAAATCTAAAATGAATCTAATTTCAGAAGGGAAAAATCCGGAAGATATATATATAACTGGAAATACGGCTATAGATGCCTTAAAAACAACAATAAAGGACAGTTATTATAACGAATATATAGAGTGGGCTGAAGGGAGCAGATTGGTAGTACTTACAGCTCATAGAAGAGAAAATCTTGGAAAACCTCTTGAAAATATTTTTAAGGCTATCAAAAGAATCGTCGATGAGTATACGGATGTAAAAGTAATATATCCAATACATATGAATCCTAAAATAAGAAAGGTAGCAAAGGATATTTTAGGAAATCACGATAGGATAAAAATTGTAGATCCTTTCGATGTCGTAGATTTCCATAATATTTTAAACAAATCTTTCTTGATACTTACGGATAGCGGTGGAATACAGGAAGAAGCACCATCTCTTGGAAAACCGGTATTAGTCCTAAGAGATACAACGGAAAGACCTGAGGGGATAAAGGCTGGAACATTAAAACTCATAGGAACAAATGAAGACAATGTATATTATAAATTCAAGGAATTACTAGACAATAAAGAAGAATATGATAGAATGAGTAAAGCCTCAAATCCATATGGAGATGGTTTTGCATCTAAAAGAATAGTAGATATAATTGAAAATAATATTATAAGATAAAAGATGCAGTTTTTGCTGTATCTTTTTTATTTTTATTATATTTCACTATTTATTTATATTAAAGTTACGTTTGATGATGTATAATAAAATTATTGTGTATTCGCAATATATAGAAAGGAATATGATAATTATGAGAATATTATATATTGTCAATATGGATGAGAATAACAGAAAAGGTCTTTTTATGGCAACACATGAGAAGATAAAGGAAATAATGAAGTGTCATCCAGAAAATGAATATGAAATAATATCAGTACAGTTCTGTGATAAAGGTATTTTTCGATTTTTAAAAAAACTTACAGGTAAAAAAACATATGACAGAACATCAGATGAATTTATCTATGATGCTGTCAAATATAGAAAAGTATATCTTAGTATAGATTTAAAAAGTAAAGAAATAGAAAAAAAAGATGACGATCAATTCAGATTTAAAGAGTTTTTCGAGCAATGTTCAGATAGTATAGAAAAATGTGATATGATAAGTTGCCATTGGGGATATCCTCATGGAAGAATAGCTTATTGGGCTAATAAAATATATAAAAAGCCATATATAGTTACGTATCATGGAAGTGATGTACATACTATGCCTTTTGCAGATGAAAGTATAAGGAAAAAAGTTCTTGAAGTAATGAATAACGCGGTACAGAATATCTTTGTCAGTAGAAAACTTATGGAAACTGCCAGAGAACTTGGACATGCAAAAGATAATTGTACAGCTTCAAGAAATGGTGTAAATGCAGAAAAATTCGGAATTATATCTGAAGATAAAATAAAAGAAATTAAAGAAAAATACAAAATAAGTGGCAAGGTAGTAGGATTTGCTGGAGCAGTAAATCAAGTTAAAAGAGCTGACAGAATAGATGTCATATTTGAGAGTATAAAAAAACAGGATCCTGATACAGAGTATACATACCTTGTGGTAGGAGATGGACCATTAAAATCATCTCTTGAAAGTAGATGTAAAGAAAAAAATCTGAATGTAGTATTTACAGGAAATCAGGATACTGATGGAGTAAGAGATTTTATGAATGTTATGGATGTTATGATTATTCCAAGTAGAAGAGAAGGTTTTGGATGTGTTGTAACAGAGGCAAATGCATGTGGTGCATCTGTAGTAGGAAGTGACGCAGGCGGTATTCCAGAGGCTATAGGAATTGAAGATAATGTAATCAATGATGGTGAGAATTTTGAAAAAAGAATGGCTAAAAGGATAATAGATGTAATACATAGTGAAATAAATAGAAAAGAGTTATCAGATTTTACAAGAAATAATTTTTCGTGGGAAAAAATAGCTGAAGTCGAGTATAAATTTTATGTGGAAGGAGAGAAATAATGAGCAAAGTTGCAAAAGCTACAGTAGGATTAATGGCTGTAACCATGATGTCAAAAGTTCTTGGATTTGGTAGAGAGCTTGTTTTAGGAGCTCTTTATGGAGCAAGTATGTACAGTGATATATTTATAGCTGCATCAAATATACCTAAAGTACTTTTTACTATTGTAGCTACAGCCCTTGCTACAACTTTTATACCTCTTTACTATGAAAATCTTAGAGAGGGTGGAGAAGATAAGGCATTAAGATTTTCAAATAATATTTTAAATATAACTATAGTGCTTGGGATAATCTTATCTACGATATCTTTTATATTTGCAGAGGAAATCGTAAAGATTTTTGCCATGGGATTTGAAGGAGAAACTTTCAGACAGGCTGTTATATTTACTAGAATTATAATATTTGGGGCAATATTCACAGGACTTAGCGATATAATGAAATCATATCTTCAGTCTAAAAACTGTTTTGTTGTTCCGGGGCTTAATGGTATACCGTACAATATAATCCTTATCACAGCGATGATACTTAGTGTAAAGATAAATATATATATTCTGCCTGTAGGAGCTCTTCTTGCTATGGCAAGTCAGTTTTTCTATCAGGTTCCCTTCGCATATAAGAAAGGATATAAATATAAAGTATTTATAGATCTTAAAGATGAGAATGTAAGGAGAATGCTTATACTTGTTGCGCCTATAGTTATAGGGGTTGCAGTAGACCAGATAAATATAATGGTTGATAAGACGTTGGCATCTACTCTTGCAGAGGGAAGTATTTCAGCACTTAACTATGCGGATCGATTAAAAGGGTTTGTAACGGGCATGTTTATAGCTTCTATTTCTGCTGTTGTATATCCACAATTTTCGAGACTCTCATCACTTGAAGACAAGACTGAGTTTAAAGATTTTATAAGAAAAAGTATCAACTCTGTAATAATTATAATAATGCCGATGACTTTTGGGGCAATAGTCCTTGCAAAACCAATAGTTAGAGTTCTTTTTGAAAGAGGAGCATTTGATGAAAGAGCAACTGCTATGACAGCTTCAGCACTTGCTTTTTATGCAATAGGTCTTATAGGTGTAGGTCTGAGGGACATAATGACAAAAATGTTTTATTCGGTTCAGGATACAAAAACACCTATGATAAATGCAGGAATTGCAGTTATTATGAATATATGTATGAATCTTATATTCATAAGATTTCTGGATCATAGAGGTCTTGCCCTTGCAACAAGTCTTTCTTCTATAATATGTATAATACTTCTAATGATAAGTCTTAGAAGGAAAATAGGAGATTTTGGACAAAAGAATATAGCTATTGTACTTGTAAAGACTTTTTCATCATCTGTCATAATGGCTGTTGTTGCAAGATTGGTATATGATTTATTAAAAGGAATCTTAGGTGTGGGATTCATAATGGAAATGATAAGCCTTGGATGTGCAATTGCAGCAGGGGCTATTGTATATGCAGGATTTATGCTTATACTTAAGATTGATGAAATATCTATAATAACAGATATGGTTAAAAGTAAAATAAAAAAGAAAAATAATTAATTAGGAGGAAGTATGGTATTCAGTAGTTTAGTATTTCTATTCATATTTCTGCCGGTTACACTTGCAGTATATTTTATATCACCTCAAAAGCTTAAAAATACAGTACTTCTTTTAGCCAGTCTTATATTTTATGCTTGGGGAGAACCGAAATATATAGTTATAATGTTATTTTCTATATTTATAAACTATATATTTGGATGGATAGTTTCTTCAAATAATGAAAAAACAAGAAGAATTGGAGTTTTTGTATGCGTATTAGCTAATATAATTATTCTTGGAATATTTAAATATGCTGGATTTGTAGCAGATAATCTTAGTCTTATACCAGGGATAGATATAAAAAATCCAAACATAAGTCTTCCTTTGGGGATATCATTTTTTACATTCCAGGCAATGAGCTATGTTATAGATGTATATAGAAAAGAAGCATCTCTTCAGAAAAATATATTTAATCTTGCACTTTATATAAGTCTTTTTCCACAACTTGTTGCTGGTCCTATAGTAAGATATCAGACTATAGAGGAGCAAATAAATAAAAGAAGTGTAACAATAGATGGTTTTTCTGAGGGAATAAGAAGATTTATTATAGGAGCCTTTAAAAAGGTTATAATAGCAAACTCGCTTGGAATGGCTGTAGATACAATATTTTCTATGAATATACAGGATATATCTACAGTTTCGCGGTGGATTGCAGTTATTGGATACTCTCTTCAGATATTTTTTGATTTTAGCGGATATTCTGATATGGCGATTGGTTTAGGAAAAATGTTTGGATTTGAATTTCTTGAAAACTTTAATTATCCATATATTGCAAAATCTGCAGATGAATTTTGGAGAAGATGGCATATATCGTTGAGTACATGGTTTAGAGATTATGTTTACATACCTCTAGGAGGGAGTAGAAAGGGAAAAATTAGAACATATATAAATCTTATGATAGTATGGCTTCTTACAGGGTTCTGGCATGGGGCTAGCTGGACTTTTATGGCGTGGGGGATTTATTTTGGAATACTTATATGTATGGAAAAGGCATTTTTAAAGGAAAAAGTATTTTCTAAACTGCCATCTGCATTCTCGCATGTTTATCTTATAGTTGCCGTTGCCATAGGATGGATATTTTTCAGAGCTGATAATTTTGAGTTTTCATATCAAATATTAAAAAAAGTTTTCTTTATAGGAAATGTAGACTTTTTTGATGGAACAGCATACGCTTTTATAAATGACTATTGGTTTGTATTTCTTTTAGGAATATTTATGTCGCTACCATACAGTATTATACCTGGAATAAAAAAAATAAAATTATCCGCGATTTTTAGTGAAGGATGTATTCAAACATATTATGAAATTTTAATTTTAGGTATGATGTTTATAGTTACAGTTTACAAGTTAGTAAATTCAACATATAATCCATTTTTATATTTTAGATTTTAGGAGGTGCGATATATGGACAGAAAAAAAAATATAACACTTATTGTAATGTTTATAGGGATGATATATTTTATAGCAGCTGTAAATATTATTGCACCTGATAAAGAATCAAGTGATGTTGAAAATAGGGAATTACAACAGCTTCCAACTATATCTGATATGAAAAGTGGTGATTTCTCTCAGCTTATGGATAGTTATTGTTCAGATCAGTTCTTTATGAGAGACCTTCTTTTAGAATTTGATATAAGGTGGAAACTATTAACTGGTAAAACACAGATAAATGGACATTATATAGCTAATGATGGATGGATTTTAGGGCAGAATGAACAAAGTGAACAAAGTAATGAAGATATAAAAATATGGTCTGAAAAAATTTATGAAATATCTAAAAAGGCTAAAGAAAAGGGAATGGATGTTTTTTATTGTTCTCTTCCACATAAAGTAAATACACTTGATTTTATGTATCCTGAATTTGTTGATAAAAAATATGGAATGTCAAATGAAAAAAGAATGCTTTCCAGTATTGAAAAAAAAGGGATAAAGACAATAAATATAGGGGAATATTTTAAGAAGAATTTTACTGAAGAAGAGTTAAAAAATATGTATTTTAAAACAGATCATCACTGGAACTCATTAGGTGCATATAATGCATTCAGATATTTTATAGAAAAATATTCGGAATATGAAAAAATAGATATATCTTTGGATGAAAGTAATTATAATCTTGAATGGCTTAATAATAGAGAGTTTGACGGAAGCTATAATAGAAATCTAGCATATATATTTCCTAAAAAAGAGAATATACCAGTGATAGATTCAAAATTAAATTATGAATATTATATTCTTGAAAATGGAAAATTTAAAGAAATATCAAAAGAGAGAATTGTTGGAACAGGTAGAAAAAATAAAGAATTATCTTATGAGGAAGTCTATACCGGAAATGAAGAATGTTACAAAATTGTAAATAATAAATCTAAAACAGATAGAAGCATACTTGTAATAAGAGATTCTTATGAGGCTGCTATGACAGGAATGCTTTCTGAGGTTTTTAGGAATGTTTATATTGTAGATCCTAGAGTTGGAGATTTTGATTTTGATTATGTATTATCACATTGTAATGCTGATAATCTTGTGTTTATGTTCAATAATGGTCTTGTTATGGATGATATGCTTTCATATTTTGATAATTGATAAAATATATATTTAGTAAATAAAAGTAATAATTGTAAGATTTAGAAGCATTGATATATCAACAAAAGTTACAAAATATAACCGATTTGATAAGAATTAGTTACAAAAAAGTTACAAAAAAGGTTGTAATGACATATTTCATATGTTAAAATAGTTACTGTAAGTTAATCGATAATGATTCGATACATTAAAAACTATTCTTGTAAAATTGGGAGGAAGCTTAATGCATTCGTTAAATAAACATATATCAAAACTTATGGCAATGGTTATGATTGCCGGTTCAATAACTATATTTGGAGGAGCTTTAGATGTAAAAGCTGATGAAATATCAGAAGTTACAACTGTAGAAAGAGCTGCTACTAAAAATGGATTTGTAGAAGAAAATGGAAAAACATATAACTATGTGAATGGGAAAAAAGCTAAAGGTTGGGTAGAAAAGGACGGAGAAAAATACTATTTCCTTAATGATTACTCAATGGCAAAGAGTATGTATAGAACAATAAAGGAAGTAAGATACTATTTTAAAGCAGATGGGACTCTTGCTTCAAATGAAATAGCAAAGACTACAGAGGGAATGTTCAGATTTAATGCAGATGGAACTGTAGTTAAAGGAGAAACTTATGCACAGGTAGGAAAATGTGATTTCCTTAATATAAGAGAAAAAGCGGATGCAGATTCAGCTATAAAAGCTAAAGTATACACAGGAGATGTTGTAAAACTTTTAGGCGATGATGGAAATTGGGACAAAATAGAAACTAAAGACGGAGTTCAAGGTTGGGTAAATGCAACTTATCTTGAATATTGTGAAGTGAGTTCAAAAGTTGAAAAAGTAATATCTGTAGCTAAAGCTCAGATGGGTAAACCATATAAATGGGGAGCTACTGGACCAAATTCATTTGATTGCTCAGGTTTAATGTATTATTCTTATAAAAATGGTGCAAACATAACTCTTCCTAGAGTCTCTAGAGATCAGGCAAATGCTGGAGTTAAAGTATCTAAGGAGGACTTAAAGCCAGGGGATTTAGTATTCTTTGGAAGTGGTAGTCGTATAACTCATGTAGGTATGTATCTTGGAAATGACCAGTATATACATTCTCCACAGACTGGTGATGTGGTAAAAATAAGTAAGTTATCAGCAAGAAAAATGATAACAGCTAGACGTATAATACAATAAATAGAATTTACTAAGACATCTTGAAAGAGATGTCTTTTTTAATGACATAAAGGAAGTATGATGTTAAAATATAAATAATAATTTATAATAACTCAGGAGGCTAAAATGAACGATTCTAATAAATATAAAATTCTTATTGCTGATGATGAAGAAGCAATAAGAGATGTTGTGAAAATTCTTCTCGAAGAAAAAGGATATGAAGTTATAGTTGCTTCAAATGGAAGAGAAGCTGTGGATTTGGCTGATGAAAGTGTAGATCTTTTTTTACTTGATGTAAATATGCCCATAATGACAGGGCTTGCTGCCGGTATGGAAATAAGAAAGAAATATTTAGCTCCGATGATATTTCTCACAGCTTATACAGGGGAATCTGATAAGGCAGTAGGGTTTTCTGTAGGAGCCGATGATTATATTGGAAAGCCATTTTCAAATGCGGAATTATTAATGAGAGTTGAAGCTCATTTGAGAAGAGCTAATGTATATTCGTCAGGTATTTCAAAAAATATAGAGAGAAAAAGCGGTGAAAACAGAAATACAGTTGAGCTTCAGGATCTTATAATAGATAAAGATGCACAAACTATAATAAAAAATGGTGAAGTTATAAAACTAACATATACAGAGTATAGGATATTACTTCTATTTGCTGAAAATAGAAAGAAAATATTCTCTCTTGATAACATATATGAAAGTGTATGGAATGAAAGTGCAATAGGCGATAATGCAATAATGGTTCATATAAGAAATATAAGAAAAAAAATAGGTGATAATCCAAGAGAGCCGAGATATATAAAAACTGCCTGGGGAAAGGGATACTATGCTGACTAATAAACTTAAAAATATGAGAAAAAAGAAGCTTAGTTGGGAAATACTGATATATGCATGTTCCGCGGTTATGGCATCGATGATAAGTTATATATTTTTATGTCTGGGTTCATATTATATAGCTGATATCTATATGCTTAAAAAGGGAAGAATTATGAGCATTGAAGAAGAAATTTTGTTTGGAAGCTGGGTAACAGCAATATGCTTTGCAGCTGCAGTTATAATTTTTATTTTCATATTTCTTTTTCTTGTAGGTCAAAAGGTAAGTTATATTATATATATAAACAAAGGAATAAATAGACTTAAATCAGGTGAAAATAGCTATAGAATCAATGTAGAAGGCAGTGATGAACTTGCGGAGTTGGCTGAAAATATAAATTATCTTTATGAATCAAATCAAAGGATACTTGATGAAGAAAAAAGGATAAAAGAAAAAAGAGAAGAAATGGTAAGATCATTGTCTCATGATATAAGAACTCCACTTACTTCAATAATAGCCTACTCTGATATTATCGAAAAAAATACAGATATAGACAAAGAAAAATTAGAGGAATATATATCTATAGTTAGGAGTAGGGCCATACATATCAAAAATATTAGTGATTTAATGCTGGAAACTGCCAATAGACAGTGTGAGTATATAGAAGATGGTATATTAATGCTAAATCAACTATGTGAAGAAATAGAGTTTTCTCTGGATGAGAATATATTATGTAATATAGAAACTGATGAATGTATACCTTTTGAAGGCTGTTTTGATATAGGGGAACTTAGAAGAATCATGGATAATATTGTATCTAATATAAATAAATATGCGGAAAAGTCAAAACCTGTAAATATTAGATTTAAGTGTGATGGAGAATATCTTGAGATTTTTACAGAAAATACAATATTAAAAGAAGTACCATGCGACATAGAAAGCAATAAAATAGGCCTAAAAAGTATAAAACAGATAGTAAATGAGTATGATGGAGAATTTGAAACTATCAAAAAAGATGGAAAATTTATTGCATATATAAAGATAAAATGCTTAAAGCCGTAATATATAATTAAGAATTATTAAGAAATCATTAATAGTATATTTAGATGCTAAAAGTATAATAAAAATATAATAAATATTGAGGTTGGAGGTAATTATTATGGCATTAGGTATTTTGATGATATTATTTATTTCTATAAGCGTTATAAGTTTAATAGGTGTTGCGGCATTATGGATGTCAAAAAGTGATAAAACTAAAAAAATAATATATATAGGACTTGTAATATGGTCTGTATTATTATCAATTTTGAACTTTATAAGTCTTCCTTCGAATTTTTTATTTGGAAGAGGAATAAGTTTATTTTTCGGATTTGTGGGAATTTTATCTCTGTTGTTTTATAAGACTGGAAAAAAAGTACCTGCATATATCATTATATCATTATCTGTTGCAGCTAGTATAATAGATACGTTTTTCATGTAAGCATCTGATTTTCAGATGCTTTTTTAATCCCTACAGTAGAAAGTAGGGATTTTTATTTTTTATATACAATTTTGATTTATTAATAATAAATATACAAGTGTAAAAGTAACAATATTGTCTCTATAAAATAATATAAGTCTAAAAATTTGATGATTTATAGAAAAAATATTATAAAAAAGATCTAAATATGTCAAAAAAATACTAAAAGTTACAAAAAAGTAACAAAAAGGTTACAAAATTGTAACAAAAACCTTGTGGAGGTGACATAATTATGTTACAATTGTAAATGTAGTGAGAGGGACTACAAAATAAAATGATTTATAAAAGATAAAACCCACTATCTATAAATCATGAATTATTTGGAGGTAATCATGACAAAGGTATTTAATAAAAAAAATGCAGCAAAACTTATGGCAGCTTTAATAATATCAGGAAGCATAATGGCTTCAGAAAATACAATAAAAGCCAGTGCAGATGAAGTGGAATCAGTAACAACTATAACAACTGAGACAACTTCTGAAAGAACTGCAACAAAAAATGGATTTGTAGCAGAAAATGGTAAAGTTTATTATTATCAAAATGGACAGAAGATAAAAGGATGGCTTGAACTTGATGGAAAAAAATACTATCTTCTTAATGACTATTCTCAGGCAAAAAATATGTGGAGAACTATAAATGGAAAAACATATTATTTTGGTGCTGATGGAGATATGGTAAAAGGATGTTTCAAAGAAATAGATGGAAAAATATATTACTTCTACAGTGATGGTTCAGTATCTTCACTTAAGGGTGGTAAGGTTCTTGAGTGTGATTTCCTTAATGTAAGAACTTCTGCATCGTCAAAAGCTGAAGTAATAGAAAAAATCAATCCAGGAGAGAAAGTTCTTGTAAGAGAATATTCAAATGGCTGGTATAATGTAACTACAGAGAGCTGGAAAACTGGATGGGTAAGTGCAGATTATATATCTATACCTGGAGATGCAATATCGCAGGTTATAGACGTAGCTATGGATCAGCTTGGAAAACCATATAAATGGGGAGCAACAGGTCCTAACTCTTTTGACTGTTCAGGTTTAATGTATTATTCATTTAAGCAGGGTGCCAATAAGACTATACCTAGAACTTCTTCTCAGCAGTCTACATATGGAACAAAGGTTACAAAATCACAGCTTAAGCCGGGAGATCTTGTATTCTTTGGAAGTGGAAGTAGAGTAAGTCATGTAGGAATGTATATAGGTAATGATCAGTATATACATTCTCCACAGACAGGAGATGTTGTAAAAATAAGTAAACTTTCTGACAGAACTATGATAACAGCTAGAAGAATACTTAATTAATTTAGTCTCTAAATAAATAATTCAATACATCTAAAATTTACGAAATGCAGTATATATTTATTTACTGCATTTCTTTTTATACATGTATAAAAAGACAAATTGTATAAATTCTGATATAATATATTTCAGTGAAAATTTATAATGAAAGGAAGGAAAATATGAAAAATAAAATAGCTAGATTAATTTCTGTAATGATGGCTATTACATTTGTTATGGTGTCTTCTATATATACAAATGGAGTAGATGCCGCTGAAAATGAAATGAGAGCTGCATGGGTATCTACAGTATATAATCTTGATTGGCCAAAAACAAAGAACAATGCATCAAAACAGAAACAGGAACTTACTCAGATGATGGATAAGCTTAAAGGATGTGGAATAAACACAATAATACTTCAGGTAAGACCAGAATCGGATGCTCTTTATAAATCATCTATAAATCCATGGTCTAAGTATTTAACAGGTACACAAGGAAAAGATCCTGGTTATGATCCTCTTTCATATGCTGTATCTGAAGCACATAAGAGAGGGATGGAAATACATGCATGGTTCAACCCTTACAGAGTAACTACATCAGGTACTGATTTGAGTGCTCTGGCGTCATCAAATCCGGCTAGAAAAAATCCATCATGGGTTATAAAATACAATAACAAACTTTATTATGATCCAGGTAATCCAGCTGTAATAGATTATCTTGTAAAAACTGTAACAGAAGTTGCAAAAAACTATGATGTAGATGGAGTTCATTTTGATGATTATTTCTATCCTTCATCATCATTCCCTGACGATGCTACATATAAAAAATATGGAAATGGTATGTCAAAAGCAGACTGGAGAAGAGAAAATGTAAATACGTTACTAAGAGAGGTAAAATCTTCTGTAAAAAGTGTAAATCCAGACTGCCAGTTTGGGGTAAGTCCATTTGGTATATGGAGAAATAAATCTGACTCATGTCCAACAGGATCTGATACAAAGGGAAGTGAATCATATTCATCTATGTATGCAGATTCGAGAACATGGATAAGAAAAGGATATATAGACTATATAGCACCTCAGCTTTATTGGCCTATGGGATACAGTGTGGCAGATTATACTAAACTTGTTAAATGGTGGGCCAATGAAGTAAAAGGATATAATGTAAAACTTTATATAGGACAGGGAATATATAAGCAGGGTCAGTCTGACTATAGTGGACAGAATATAGCTAAGGAAATAAAGAAACAGATAAATGAAAACAGAAAGTATGACACTGTTTCTGGAAGTATATATTTCTCTGCAAAAGACATACTTAATAAATCACAGATTTATAACGATTTAAAAAGTATGTATGGAGAGTATACAGGAGGATTTGATTCTTCAGATACAACAGAGTCTTCTGTAAAGGTTACTTCAATGATAGGTGCCAACAGATACGATACAGCTGCCAGAATAAGCAAGGCAGGATGGTCTTCTGGCTCTTCTAAAGTAATAATAGCCAATGGACTTAATGAAATGGAGGGAATAATATCAAACCCTCTTGCAGCTTCATATAATGCACCTATACTTCTTGTATCAGATAATGCTGTCAGAAGTGAAACTGAAACGGAATTAAAAAGACTGAATCCTTCTGAAGTAATAATAGTAGGTGGAACATCTTCGGTAAAAAGTAATATAGAATCAAAAATAAAATCTATTGTTCCAAAAGCATCAGTAAGAAGAATAAATGCGTCTGGTGAGATAAATTTATCTGTAGCAATTGCCAAAGAGATAGATAAGGTTAGTCCGGTTAATAAAATATATATGACTGGTACAGATGGAGAGGCTGACGCACTTTCTGTAGCAGCAAAAGCCGGTGAAGAAAAAGCTCCTATACTTGTAACAGATAAAAATTCATTATCATCATCTGTTTCAACATGGATAAAGGATAACAATATATCTGATGCATATTTCCTTGGACAGAATATGGTTATTTCAGATTCTGTAATAAAAAGTGCAGATAGTATAATATCTGGAAGTGTATCAGGAAATAGAATTGGTGGAGCAAACAGAAATGAGACAAATGCGCTTGTTATAGATAAGTTTTACAAAACTTCAGATTATAATTCAATAATAGTAACTAAAAACAGACCTCTTGCCGATGCTATAACATCTGGTGTATATGCGTCGAAATTAAAAGTACCTATAGTACTTGCTGGAAATGAACTTGATGATAAACAGGAATCTGTTTTATCATCTAAGAAATCGCCACTTATATATAGAATCGGTGGTGGAATAACTTCTTCGACATTTAATAAAATACAAAAATTAATGGAATAAAAATAAAAACCGGATATTAAAGTGAATTATATTTATTCACTTTAATATCCGGTTTATTTTATTCTCCTGTATACTCTATATCTTCAAAAATGAAATCCTGTAGTATTTTTACAGATTCATCATCAAATTGTATTACCCATCCTGCATTTCCATATATTCCTTCTATAGAATGTGGAGAGTCGGTTATAGGGAATTCAAATTGTTTTATATCAAGATTTCCCATTCTGACAACAGATATTCCCAGAGAAACAATCTGAGTAGATTTCATATTTGTTTTTAAATAAGGTAAAACAGCATTCATAAGTTTTGGATATTCAAACCACGACATGGATTTTATACCTGTAAGCATAGCCTGCATAACATCTCTCTGTCGTCTATCTCTTTCAAATGCAGAATCGTTTTTCCTTATTCTTGCAAATGAAAGTGCCTGATATCCGTTTAGAACCTGATATCCGGAATTTTCTACAAGCTGCATTTCTGTTTTATCACCTTTATACCATTTATATGTTTCCGGTATAAATTTATTAAGTTCGTCTAATTCGGAATCTTTAACCTCGACGCTTACACCACCTACGGCATCTATTATATACATAAATGATTCAAAATCTACCAATGCGTAATTATGTATATCTATACCGAAGTTATCCTCTATTGTTTCAGTTAGAAGTTCTACGCCACCATAGAAATATGCATGAGTAAGTTTTGTTTTACCATGGCCAGGTATATCTACATATGCATCTCTTGCAAGTGAGGTAAGTTTAAGTGAATTATGAACTGTATCTATTGTAAAAATCATCATAGCATCAGTTCTTGAGTCATTTTCTCCTTCACGTGCATCGGAACCAAGAAGTAGTATGTTTGTAACACCTTTTTTATTTATATGTGTTATATTATCAAAAACACCACCAACAAGGCTTGGATCATATGCTTCAGACATTTTTTTCATAAAAGAAACGGCGCTGAAAACCGGATAAATTAGTGCTAAAATAAGCACAAGAGCGATTATTCTTTTTATTTTTTTTCTTCTTTTCTGCCTCTGTTTTGCTCTTTTAGATGCTCTGGATCCTTCTTTTATCTTATATCCATCTGAATAATTATTTCCAGGTGAAGTATTTATATTTCTTCTACGTATTGAGTCTGAAGATTTACCGCGATTAGAAAATGATCGTTTATTTTCATCTGGAGATGAAGTACTTTTTATACTGGAGCTTCTTTTTACATTTTTATTTATTGAAGAGCGTCTATTATCTTTAATTGACGAAGAGTATCTTCTTGTAGAATCAAAGGAAGATGACTTTGATCGAGAATTATTTGATGACGAAGCTCTTTTAACTCCTGTATTAACTTTTCTTATCTTTCCAGATGGATTATCTCTTTCTCCTGCCAAAGTGAAACCCCTCTTTCCTTTAGAATTTAAATGTTTGTATATAAATAAATTTATTTCAAGTTTGCTTTTTTTATTATATAAAAGTAAATTAATTAAATCAAGTTTTTAATACCCTATATATAATAAAAACCGGGGGTTAACCCGGTTTTTATATCTATTCAGTAGTTTCTGTTCCGGAAGAATCAGAACCGGTATCAGAAGAAGAATCAGATGAACTGTCATCTGAACTATCGTTAGAAGAAGAATCAGAACCGGTATCAGAAGAAGAACCAGATGAACTGTCATCTGAGCTGTCGTTGTATGAACCAGAAGATGTATCTGTATTGTATTCTGTTTCTGATTCATAATCAGAACTTTCAGTATCTGATGATGAACCACTATACTCATCATACTTTGTTCTTCCATACTGTTTTTCAGCATTGTCTATCAACTCTTCTGTAGGCATAATATCCTTAAAAATAAAGTCGTGAAGTATATCTACTTCATATTCTTCAAATGGAATGACATAACCTACCTTTTCAAGTCTCACTTCATACTCAGGGTGTAGAGGGAACTGCATAGACTTGATGTCAAAATTTCCTATAGCGAGAACATCTTTTGCAAGTCCAATGATAGTTCCTGGAGACATGTTTGTAGTTACATAAGGAAGAATAGAGTTTAAAAGGTCATTATATTTTGATATAGGAAGACCTTTAAGTTTTGAAATCATAGCCTCTATTACCTGTCTCTGTCTACTATCTCTTTCCATAGTCCCGTCATTTTTTCTTATCCTAGAGAATGAAAGCGCCTGATAAGCATTTAAATTCTGTCGACCTGCTTTTTTTACATACTGTATTTCACCCTTATTAGGATTGTCATACCAACTATATGTTTCATCTATAAATTTATTTAATTCATTTAGTTCACTTTCCTGTACATCTACAACAACACCGTCTAATACTTCTATTATATCCATGAATGAATAGAAATCGACCTGAGCATAGTTTTGAATATCAAGCTTGAAATTCTGTTCTATTGTTTCTATAAGAAGATCAGCTTTCCCATATGCATATGCATGTGTAAGTTTCTGCTTTCCATGTCCCGGAATATCTACATATGTATCACGTCCAAGAGATGTAAGTTTAAGACTTTTATTTTTATTGTCTACAGTAAGAATCATCATAGCATCAGATCTTTGTGATGTTTCTCCTGGCCTTCCATCTGTACCAAGAAGTAATATATTAGTTATACCATTATCATTTTTATAATTCAAAGAATTAAGAGCTGATAATGATGAAGAATCCTGCATAGTTTTCAGCTTGAAATATATATATCCAAATACTGCAGTCGGGAAGATAAGAACCAATGCAAGTAAAAGGATTACAAGCTTTCTAAGATTTGACAAAAAAATCCCCTTCTTTCCTATAAAGATATCAATCAGATTATATGTCGGATTGAATCGTTTTTAATAAAGAAACTCTGATAAAGTTCCATTTTATAATTATATTAGATGAGGCTTAAATATTCAATAGATTTGAGAATATTATTAATGCAAATTTATGTATCGTTTTTATAGCAATATTCACAGGTATGAGAATTTTATATGAACAATTTAAATAATGCAAAAAGTGTATTAATATAGTTATATATATGTAATAAAAAACTAAAATTCTTGAAATATGGTATATACAGGAGTATATTAATTAATGACAGAAAAGTTATCAGGAGGAGTATATGATAAAATTAATAGTTACAGATCTTGACGGAACAATTTTAGATGGAGAAGGAAAACTTAGCGAAGAATTCGAGCTGGTTTTTGATGAGTTGGAAAAAAGGGATATAATGTTTATGGCTGCAAGTGGAAGACAATATCCAAATCTTAAGGAGCTGTTTAGAGCTCCTGGTGAAAAAATGGATTTTATAGCTGAAAATGGAACATTTGCTATACACAAAGGAAAAGAGCTTTTTACAAAGCCGATAGATATGGATAGTGTATGTGAGATAATAGATTATACAAGACCAATAGAAAGAAAAGAAATTGTACTTAACACAAAATACTGCGCATACATAGAAAATCCAGAATTTGTACCTATTATGCAAATATATAATACTTCTATAAAAGTGGTCGATGATTTAAAAAAAGTTAAAGAAGATGTACTGAAAGTATCTATATATGATTATGGTATTATCGGGGAACACTGCAGCGATTATTTTGAAAAATTTGCTGATAGAATGCAGGTATGTACATCAGGGGACCATTGGATGGATCTTGCAAGAAAAGGTACTAATAAAGGTGATGCACTTGAAGAGGTTAAAAGACTTTATAATTTAAAAGACGATGAGGTTATGATATTTGGTGACCAGATGAATGACCTTGAAATGATGAAATGCGGTTACTATAATTATGCAATGGAAAATGCAATAGATGAAGTAAAAGAGGCTGCAAGATTTACGGCGGGAAAAAATACCGAAAATGGTGTTCTTGAGAAGATAAAAGAAGTTATAGGTATAGAAGTGTAATAAAATCGCAAAATTAATAAAAAATCAGTATGATTATTTATCATACTGATTTTTTATTAATTTAAAAGTAAAAAATACATCAAATTATGTTAAAAATATAACTTTATTTAATTGTCTGACAATATCAAAATGGCAGAATATATTCAAAAAAGCAAGTATACAATCATCAAATAGATACAATGAATAAAAATATTTACTCGAGAATTGTCAGAAAAATTCAAAATATATACACTTAAATGCGAAATATAAAAATAAAATTCAAAATAATATTTAATAAAATAAGAAAAAATATCTAAAAAATATAATTATCAAAAATGTTGGTAAAAAGAGAAAAATATTAGAAAAACTTCAAAAAAAGTATTTACTTTTTGATTAAATTTTGTTAAAGTATAATCAAAGAAAGAGATAAATAAATAACAAACAAAAGAACAAAATATCGAGTTTATATAAATGGAGGGTGAATAAAATGAAAGGTATGAAAAAAGTAATAGCAGGAGTTTTAGTAGCAGGTATGATAGGAGCAGTTGGTATGCAGACTGTAAATGCGATGGAAAATACAGATGTAGTTATGAATCCGATAATAACTTCAAGAAATGTATCAGACATAGATAGAAAATCAGAAATAAAACTTGTAGCAGGTGTAAATGAAATGACACCAATAATAACATCAAGAACAGTTATAAAAGATCAGGTTAAAACAGATATAACATTAACAGCATCAGTTGATATAATGAATCCAATAATAACTTCAGCAACAGTAAAGTAATACAGAATATAGTTTTATCAAATTGATAATGCCCCATAAATTTATCTTAAAAAGAGAGCTTGTATAGGCTTTCTTTTTTTGTGTATAAATTTGGATATATTAATGTATGGAAATTTAAATTTATGCAATATAGTAAATAAAATGGAATTTATTATGTAAACCGATTGGATTGAAAAAAAGATATGCAAATGATAGAATTATATAGAATATATAAAAAGGTGAAGTGAAATGGATAAGAAAAATTCAAGAAAAAATAATTTCAAAAGAGAAAACGGCAATGTTATAGATTTTAATAGAGAAAAAATAAAAAGAAAAAACGCAGGAAGTGGTAAAAGTAGAAAAAGCAACTTTTCTTCGGAAGACAAAAGAACTGATAAAAATAGTTCTCCAAAGAAAAAAGCATCAAAAGAAAAAAATAATAGAATGAAATCTAATACTAAACAAAAGAACGGCAATAAAAGGAAACCCACTACATCAGGAAAAGTGAAACATATTAATATTAGAAAAAAGAAAAAGATGATACTTGCATTGATACTTGTGATATTGCTTGGTATATCGGCATATTCTCTAAAAAATAAATTCAGCAGCAATGAAAATACACAAATACAATTGTCAGCAAACTCAAATGAAAAAGAGAAAATATCCGATAATGTTATCAAGCCATCTGAAAAGGATGAAGATTCATCACAATCCGGTATTTATGATGTAGAAGATGAATCTCAAAAGGCAAATAAAAGATATACTATAGTAATTGACCCGGGTCATGGTGGTGAAGATACCGGATCAAGTGACTCAAGTGGAAAAATATATGAGGAGAATATATCTCTTCGGATAGGGAAAAAGATAGCTATAGATCTGAGCAGAGAAGATGATGTGAATGTAATAGTTACAAGAACTGATGACAAGGGATTATCAATAGAGGAAAGAACGGAGTTTGCTCAGAAAAACAGTGCAGATATGATAGTTTCTATACATACGAATACACAGGGGTCAAAAAATGATGCGGAAGGCCTTGAAACATGGTATAACAATGATGGAAATGGAAAGGCTAAAAATCTTGCGCAATATATACAGAAAACAGCATCTGCATATGTGGATATACAGAACAGAGGAACTCTTGAAAGTAAATATGAAATACTTGGAAAAACAGGGATACCCACTGTTATAGTACAGTGCGGATTTATAAGTAATGAAAAAGATGCTGAAAATATGAATAATGCAGAGTACCAGGACAAATTTGCAGAAGGTATTTCTCAGGGAATACTTGCCTATATAGATAGTTTTAAATAAATGTAATAGGAGTGAGTAAAATGCTTGTTTTCGAAGAGGCAGAAAAATATGAAAAAAGCCTTGAGGAAGATTTCAAGAAAAAATGCGGAATATACTATACACCTGAACCGATAGTGAGATATATTGTGGATTCAACAATAGGAAAACACGATATAATGAAAAATCCGATGCCTAGAATACTTGATATGTCATGCGGGTGTGGAAATTTTATTGTAAGCGCATATGAGACATTAAAAGAAATGATGATCAATAGTTCGTATGAACTATGTAAAAAATATAAAACCGATATTTTCAGAAAAGAAAACATACCAAAATATATTTTTGAAAATTGTATATTCGGTTGTGACACAGATGAAAATGCAATCAGGATATTAAAAAAAATGGTTGCTGATGAAATTGGAAATGAATCTAATACAAATATATTTAATGATGATGGGCTATTTAAGAAATGGAAAGATAAGTTTGACTATGTAATAGGAAATCCACCATATATAGGACATAAACTTCTCTCTAAAGATTACAAAAAGGTTGTTATGGATTCCTATTCATCTGTATACAGGGACAAGTCTGATCTTTATTTCTGCTTTTATAAAAGAGCAAGAGATTGTCTAAAAAAGGATGGTATAGTTTCTATGATAACGCCGAGATACTTTCTTGAAAGTATGTCTGCAACACATCTGAGAAAATATTTAAAGGAAAACACAGAGATTCATGAAATAGTTGATTTTTTGGGGTATAGCTCGTTTGGTGAAATAGGTGTTTCAGCATGTATAGTAACATTTAAAATAAAAAGTGATAAAAAAATAAAAACACTTATATATAGAAAAAAGGATGATAGTTATAGAAAAAAAGATAACAGGGTATATATTTCTTTACATGACTCTTTATCTGATATATCTAAATTCGAAAAAATAAAAATCGATTATTCAGAGCTATCGAATAACTGGATAATAGCAAATCAGAATGATATGAAACTTTATAAGGCTATAGAATCGATGAATAGCCCGAGATTGTATGAAATATCGGAAAGTTTCCAGGGAATAATTACCGGTTGTGATAAGGCCTTTGTTGTGGATAATGACGATGATAGATTGGATTATGCTGACAAGAATATACTAAAGAAATGGATCAAGAGCAGGGAGATAGATAGTTACAATATAAATGGAGGAAATAGAACCTTAATCTATTCAAATGATATAAAATCTGACAATTGCTATGAAATATCGGAATTTATAAGACCATATAAAAATAAACTCGAAAAAAGAAGAGAATGTGTAAATGGAATAAGGAAATGGTATGAACTTCAGTGGGGAAGGGATAAATGTAATTTTGAAAGAAAGAAAATAATGTACCCATATAAATCAAGAAACAACAGATTTGCTCTGGACAATAATAACTGTTACAGCAGTGCGGATGTATATTCTATGTGTATAAAGCCTGAATATGAGGAGATATATTCATATGAGTATCTTGTAGGGGTATTAAATTCATCTGTATATGATAAGTATTACAAGATAAATGCAAAAAAAATGAGCAGAGGAGTATATGACTATTATCCTAATAAAGTTATGGAAATGAAGATATTTAAAGATTCGAATTACGATAAAATAGAAAGTTTATCCAAGGAAATCCTGAAAATGTATAAAATTCTGGATAAATGTATAGATACTGACAAAATAAAAATATCCTCTTTGATTGAAAAAAATAAAGAAAAAATTGATTTTCTTGTAGAAAACTCCGTATCGAAAATATTTTAATGCGAACAGTAATACTATTGTGTTTGTTAAATATAAGTAAAAAATAATTGTTTTGGACATATGATATTAGTTTATATTACAGTTGTATAAATTTTTGTGTGTATACACAAAAAAATTAAAAAATAATATCGACAAAAAAAATGATTTAGTAGTATAATAATATAGGTATAAGTCGAGTGGGAACACAAATGAACCATTGGACACAATATGTCCCTATAGATTTAAAAGGGAAATAATCATATAATAGATAAAAAGGATAAACAGGAGGAATTGAAAATGGAAAAAGTATTAACAGTTGTAAATGAAACAGGATTACACGCTAGACCAGCAGGAATGTTCGTTAAAGGAGCATCTGGATTTAAATCAACAGTAGAAATAGAAGTTGGTGGGAAAAAAGTAAACGCAAAATCTATAATGGGTGTAATGAGCTTAGGATTATCAAAAGGAACTGAGTTTACTCTAATAGTAAACGGAGAAGACGAAGTACAGGCTATGGAAGCTTTATCAGAAATGGTAGAGTCTGGATTTGGTGAATAATAATCAGATTTTATATTTATCAGGAGGAAAGGCATTATGGCATATAAAGGAACTGGTGCATCTCCAGGTATAGCACTTGGGAAAGCCCTTGTAGTAGAACATAAAGAATTAGTTATAGAAAAAAGAACTGTAACTGATACAGATGCAGAAATAGCTAAATTGAGAGAAGCTGTTGCTGTATCAAAAGAGGAACTTACAAAAGTTAAAGAAAAAGCAGCTAAAGAACTTGGTGAAGAAGAAGCTGAAATATTTGGAGCACATCTTCTTGTTCTTGAAGACCCTGAACTTACAGGAGCTGCAGAAGCTAAAATAGCATCAGAAAACGTTAATGCGGAATTTGCATTAAATGAAATAAAAGAAATGTTTGTATCTATGTTCGAATCTATGGACAATGAGTACATGAGAGAGAGAGCAGCAGATATAAAAGACGTAACAAACAGAGTATTAAGACATATACTTGGAGTTAAAGTGATAGATCTTTCTGCACTTGAAGAGGAAGTTGTACTTGTTGCACACGACCTTACTCCATCAGATACAGCTACTATGAACAAGAAGATGGTTCTTGGATTCCTTACAAACATAGGAGGAAGAACTTCTCATACAGCTATAATGGCCAGAACCCTTGAAATAGCAGCAGTAGTAGGTCTTACTGATATTACTGAAAACGTTAAAGACGGAGATTTCGTAGTATTCAATGGAGATACTGGTGAAGTTATAATAAATCCTGATGAGGAAACAAAAGCTAAATATGCAGAATTAAAAGCAAAATTTGAAGAAGAGAAAAAAGCTCTAGAACTTCTAAAAGGTAAAGAGTCAGTAACTCTTGATGGAAGAAAAGTTGAGCTTGCAGGAAATATAGGAACTCCAAATGATATAGAAGGTCTTATAAAGAATGATGCTGAAGGTGTTGGTCTTTATAGAACAGAATTCCTATACATGGATTCAGATAAACTTCCTGAAGAAGATACTCAGTTTGAGGCATACAAAGCAGTTCTTGAAGGAATGAACGGTAAACCAATCGTTATAAGAACTCTTGATATAGGTGGAGATAAAAAACTTGACTATCTTCCACTTGATGAGGAAATGAACCCATTCCTTGGATACAGAGCTATAAGATTATGTCTTGATAGAACTGATATATTCAAAACTCAGCTTAGAGCTTTATACAGAGCAAGTGTATATGGAAAACTTAGAATAATGTTCCCTATGATATCTTCTCTTGAAGAGCTTCTAAAAGCTAAGGAAGTTGTAGCAGAAGTTTTAGCTGAACTTGACGCTGAAGGAATAGAGTACGCAAAAGATGTTGAAATAGGTATGATGATAGAGGTTCCATCTGCAGCTGTAATATCAGATGTACTTGCTAAGCACGTTGATTTCTTCTCTATAGGAACAAACGACCTTATACAGTACACTACAGCAGTAGACAGAATGAACCAGAAGATAAGCTACCTTTACAACCAGTTCAACCCGGCAGTTCTAAGACTTATAAAAATGGTTATAGACAACGCACACAAAGAAGGAAAATGGGTTGGAATGTGTGGAGAAGCAGCAGGAGATCAGATGATGATACCTATATTATTGGGATTCGGTCTTGATGAATTCTCAATGTCTCCTATATCAATACTTCCAGCAAGAAAACTTATAACATCTGTAAACGAGGCAGATATGAAGAAGTTTGCTGATGAAGTTTTAGCTATGGGAACTGCTGAAGAAATAAGAAGCCACGTAGAAAAAACTTTCTGCAAATAATATAATAGTAATATATGGAGATCTGTAAAACAGGTCTCCTTTTTATATATAGCTATGAAAACGTAAGTATTTTATGATATAATTATTTGTAAGAAAAAATATTATCCTTATATGGAGGTAAAAATATGGAAAATATAATATACAGAAATCCATCTGTTGAAGATGCACAGAAAATAGTAGACTTTTATAATTTTGTGGGTGGAGAGACAAGTTATTTAAGTTTTGAAAAAGACGAGTATCCACTTGATGTAGAGGCTCAGGTTGCATCTATAAAATCTCTTGAGGGAAATCAGACAAATATAATGATAATGGCTATGGATGGAGAAGAAATAGCAGGTATAGCTACAATAAACTCAAGTCATAAGATAAAATCAAGACATGAAGGAGAACTAGGAATAGTTGTAGCTAAAAAGTATCAGGGAAAAGGAATAGGAACTGAACTTATAAAAAGACTTATAGAGTGGGCAAGAGGAAATGGAGTAACTACAAGAATAAAACTTGATACAAGAGCTGACAATACAAATGCTGTGTCTTTATATCTTAAATTTGGATTCCAGTTTGAAGGTTGCCTAAAAAATTCAACTTTATTAAACGGAAAATACTACGATTTATACGTTATGGGAATGATGCTATAAAGATATAAAATATATAATGAGCCTTATCAAAGGCTCATTATTTTTTTGAAACTATATCAGGTGGACAATTTATAAAAAATAGATTAAAATAGTATGAGTGAAAAGAAGTTTGTATCGGAGGTAAAAATAATGATAAAAAGTATAAAAGTTCTGGCATCAGCGGTACTTGTATCTTCAGTAATTTTATCATCAGTAGGCTGTACAAAGCAGAATCTTTCTGATAAGGTTACTGAAAGCAACCTTAACTCTGTTGTAAGTGATTATACTCAGATATACAATTATTACGAAAAGCTTAGAGTTGCTCTTGTTGATATAGATAAAATAAAACAGAGTGGAGAAGGAGAAACGAATCTTAAAAAGCTTCAGAGTGAAGTTGAAACAAATCTTGAAAAAGTAAAAAAACTTGATTATGATTATATAAATCTTTATGAGGCGAGAGAATATCTTGAAGATTGTTATAAAGATGTTAAAAAAGCATCTGAAAAGGCACTTTCTGATGAAAAGAATTATAATTCGTCTATAGTAGATTTTAAGGAAGATTTTGCGGAATTTAAACAGTCTATGGCTCTGGCAAGAAAAGATATATCATCTATAAGAGGTGGTTCTGTGGAAATAGAAGATAATCAGGTTCCGGTAACTAATGAAGAAACTACTGATGAAAATTCTTCAGGAGCCCTTGATAATGTAATAGATTCAGCAAAGGATCGGATTGAATCGGCAGCTCTTTCTGATGATTTGAAAAAAGCGATAGAAGAAAATGCATATCTTTCAGGTCAGGAATATAGAGCAAATGGTGGAACAGAAGCAGATGCAGAAAAAAAAGCAAAAGAGATGTTTGCCGAACTTGAAAATGATAACCCTATAGATGCTTCTCAGAAATCTGCAGCTGAAAGTGCATATGTTTCAGCATTTAAAAAAGGATTTGATGAGTATAAAAAATAAATTACAGTGATAATTGATATCAAAAGTCTATAACTATTGTTATAGACTTTTTTTAATAAAGTAAAATCGAGATGTAGAATTAAAAAATATAGACAGAATAATATGAAAATAACAAAAATAGATGATTAAAAAATTTTTTATATCAAAAAAAGATAAAACACTTGATTTTATTCTCGAATATAATTAAACTGAAACAGTATTTTTAAATTTGAGGGGGATTACTAAATTATGAGGACTTTAAAACCACAGCTGGTACATTCCATTAAAGGATATAGTGCTGGGGATTTTAGAAAGGATTTTGTATCGGGAGTGATAGTTGCCATAATAGCGCTTCCGCTTTCGATAGCGCTTGCACTTGCTTCGGGAGTAGGTCCTGAGCAGGGGATATATACTGCTATAATAGCTGGATTTGTTATATCTATGCTTGGGGGAAGTAAAGTTCAGATAGCCGGACCTACAGCAGCATTTGCATCTATAGTTGCCGGGGTTGTAGCTACAGAAGGTATGGGTGGACTTGCAACAGCTACAGTTCTTGCTGGGATATTTCTGATTCTTATGGGAGTATTCAAGATGGGAAATCTTATAAAGTTTATACCTTACAGTATTACTACAGGATTTACATCGGGAATAGCTGTTACTATATTTGTAGGACAGATAAAAGATTTTGCAGGGATAACTTTTAAGAATTCACCTGTAGAAACTCTTGAAAAGTTAAAAGAAGTTTTTTTAAATATATCTACATTAAATGTTCAGGCTCTTGTAATAGGATTTATTTCTTTATTTATATTTATTTTATGGCCTAAAGTATCTGAAAAGATACCAGGATCTTTTATTGCAGTAATATTTACATCAGTAATAGTCTATTTAACAGATATGAATGTAAATACAATAGGAGATTTATATACAATATCTTCATCTCTTCCGGAATTTACAGTTCCGGATATATCATATCAGACAGTTAGAAATGTTCTTCCAGATGCGTTTACAATAGCAATACTTGCGGCAATAGAATCTCTTCTTTCATGTGTTGTTGCCGATGGAATGATAGGAAGTAGACACAATTCAAATATGGAACTTGTTGCACAGGGAGCAGGAAATACCTTATCAGCTCTTTTTGGTGGAATACCGGCTACAGGAGCCATAGCAAGAACTGCCGCAAATATAAAAAATGGAGCGGTTTCTCCGGTATCAGGTATGGTTCATGCGGTGATACTTCTTATGATATTAATTTTCCTTATGCCTTATGCAGCGTTGATACCTATGCCATGTATAGCAGCTATACTTTTTGTAGTTGCTTACAATATGAGTGAATGGAGAGAATTCAGTGAAATTATAAGAGAATCTCCAAAAAGTGATATACTTGTGCTTTTGACGACATTTGTACTTACAGTGGTATTTGACCTGGTAATAGCGATAGGAGTAGGACTTGTTATGGCATCACTTCTATTTATGAGAAGAATGGCGGATGTAACAGATGTATATGGATGGAAATATATAGAAGATGAAGATGAAAATTACGATGAAGATACTGATTCAGGAAATATAAAATTAAAAGCGGTACCTAAAAATGTTCTTGTATTTGAAATAACAGGACCTATGTTTTTTGGAGCTGCGGATAAGATAAGCAATGTTGCATTTGATAAAAGTAAAAAAGCTATTATACTTAGAATGAGAAGTGTACCAGCTGTAGATACTACAGCACTAAACAGACTGAGAGATCTTAATAAAAAATGTAAAAGATATAATGTTCAGCTTATATTTGCACATGTAAATGAACAACCTTTATCAATGATGGAAAAAGCAGGATTTGTAGATGAAATAGGAAAGGATAATATATGTCCTAGTATAGATTCAGCGCTTGAAAGAGCTGAACACATATAATAATAAGGTATATGTATTGACCGGATGCAGTTTGTAGAGCTATAATTAATTATAATAGAATTTATGGGAGGACTGCTATGTCAAGACCAAGAAAATGGAGAAGAGTATGTAATCTTCCTTTCAGTACAGAATTTCGGCCGGTCGATTGTGAAGAAAGCCATGAAATAATAGTAATGTCTGTAGATGAATATGAAACTATAAGACTTATAGATCTTCAGGAAATGACTCAGGAAGAATGTTCTGTTCAGATGGATATAGCAAGAACGACTGTACAAAGAATATACAATGAAGCAAGAAAAAAACTTGCAGATGCAGTTGTAAATGGAAAAATCCTTAGAATAGAAGGTGGAGACTACAAAATCTGTGAAGGTTTCAGAGTCAGCTGTGCATGTGAACAGTGCAGACATGAAAATGAATGTGAAGAATGTAAATAGGAGCATACTCAATAACAAAATAGTTATAAAAACATATTACCCATCATATGTATTTCTTATATATGATGGGTATTTTTATAAGTATTAACTTATAAATAAATATTAAAAATAAAATAATTTACTATAAATGTGATGAGAAAAAAAAGACGATAAATCACATCCAAACAGTTAAAATACAGTTATCAAAAGAGTTTTACAGATATCTATATGATTATATTCATAAAATAAATGTATGCTTTATATCTTTGTATATGAAACAACCTACAATGCTGTTGCAGGATGTTTGTGGAAAATGTTTTGTAAATGAACATATAACATTAAAATGAATTGAAATGAAGGCTTATATTCAAAATAGATAAAAAACAGTATAGAAACAAACAAACAACATATATACAGGTTGCATGTATGTAGGATAATAAAAACATGATAAAAGAAACAAACTCATATGCGAAAGCAAGTTGTTTCAATGGGTTAAAGAAATAACAGCTATTTTTAAATCTAAAACCAATAATGCATATTCGCAGATAAAATGAAATAAATTATTCATAATAAATTTTCTGAAGCTTTGCAAAATAAAGAAAAATGAACTTGTATTTTCTGATATCCTGCATTATTATATAGACAGAAGGAATAATACTTTATTATAAATTATAAAAAATATGTATGGAGGTGCTTATCATGAAAAGAAGAATAGGAACTATATTATTAGGAGCAGTTTTAACTTTATCAGTTGCAACAGCTGTATACGCTCAGGAAAAAGATACAAAAGTAAAAGATGATATAAGTATAAGTGCAGGCTATACAAACGATCCAGCCGAAGTGGAATCATATATATATGAAAATCTTGGACTAAATAAAGAAGAAGTTGAACTTGTATATAATCCTGAAGGAAGTAGCATAGATAGAGAGTTTCTGAAATCAAGTTGTTATGTTTTCGATGCAAATTCAGAAGATAGTGAATACGATGGTGTAAGTGTACTTGTAAATAAGAAAACATTCAAATTATATACTTATGATGCAAAACATAATCTTATACCTATGAACCAGTAAATAAAAATTTATATTGTTGACAAAAAAGTCTTTATTTGCAGTAGATTAAGCTGTTAATAAAGGCTTTTATTTTTTCTATAGACACTGCCATGGACATAATATCGTTTGAAAAGTTTTTAATTATAGTATAAAATATTCAGCATAGCCGGTGTCGGCTTTATTGATCGGAATCGAAAAGGAGTGATGTAATGACTAGATTCTGTAGCAAATGTGGAAAAAAAGCAGGCAAAGATGAGTATATATGTGATGAATGTGGCGAAAAGATTATAGATTTATCAAACGATAAAAGTGATAACAAGGAAGAAAAAAAAGATTTTGCATATGACGCATTGAAAATATTAACAGTAATTGCTCTTATTATTATGATTCTTGTTTCAGCAGCTGCTGTATTGGGGAGATATTACAATGTGAGTAAAAATAGGGAACTGAAAGTATTTGAACAGACGGCAGGAGTGAGAATTCTTAAAGATATAGATTACAATGAAATAGATATTCATGGAGAAAAATTAAAAATACTTTCGAAAAAAGAAGAATATATGTCTAAACTCAAAGAAACAGATAAGTATGTGCAAAAGAATATAAAAGACAATATATCTTCTATAGAAGGTGATAAGTTGGTAAAATACACGGGAGATGCGTATAATAGATATGACACTCTATTAAACGAAATTTATTCCAGTATAGTTTCCAATATGGGCGAGGAAGAAGCATCTAAATTGAGAGATGACGAGAGAAAATGGATTGTATATAAAGAAAATAAGTCTACAGAGAGCATGGAATCAGATGAATATAGTGATTCTGAAAACAAATGGGTTTATTTTGATTATCTTGCAGTATATACACGTCAAAGATGTTATGAGCTTATAGAAAGATATATGTATTAGACTGTCAGTGTAATCTGTAAAGGCTTAATTCTTTACATTTTTTAGTACATGCTATAAAATTAATATTATAAATAATCTATGAGGAGCAGAAAAATGGCAAATAAATCAGATATTAAAACTAAAGATGTAAAAAAAAGCACTAGATGTTCCAAATGTGGAAGGGACATAAAAAATATAAACAAGAAATTTGATATAGAATGGCCTAATGGATCTACAGTGCATTGTTGTTCAAATGATTGTAATTTAGAACTTTCAAATTATAAAAAGAAATATTCGACAGAAAGAATGGCGTTCATAGCTCAGCTTATATTTGGTATAGCAGGAATAATATCTGTTCTTATGCAGTATAAAATTGCAGCACAGATATTTATAGCAATAGATGCGATTATATTTCTTGTGTTTCCACATGCAATCTTCAATCCGAGACTTAGAGCATCATATGATGAGACAAAAAGACAGAGTAGAAATATAGCTACATCTCTTCTAATGTTTGTTGTTATATGGTTCTACTTTTTATACAAATCAAAGGGGCTTTAGAATAAATGACTCAGGAAAAAACATTATGCTGCTGCAGTAATTCTGATACAAGACATCTTTCAGAAAAAAACGATAAAACAGATCTCAAAAGACGATTAAAAAGAATCGAAGGGCAGATAAAGGGAATACAGAATATGATAGATGATGATAGATATTGTATGGATATTCTTATACAGGTATCGGCAGCCAAAGCAGCTATAGATAGAGTAGGAAAAATAATTCTCGAAAATCATGTCAAAGGATGTATCGCGGATAGTATAAAAAACAAAAGTGATGAAGATTCTGAAAAAATGATAGAAGAGCTTATGGATAATATATATAGATTTATGAAGTAAGGCGGTGTTATTTTGAATCAGGATGGATATATAGTAGAAATTGTAGATGAAAAAACAGCTATACTTAGAATGATGAGAATGTCTGCATGAGCAAAGTGCAATAAATGTATGACGGTTTCGTCAGAATCAGAGGAAATACTGGTAGAAGTTGATAATAGTATTGGAGCAAAAGTGGGAGACCATGTAATAGTGAGTATGGAACATATGAATATACTTAAAGCAGCTGCATATGTATATATTGTTCCTATGATTGCCCTAATAGCAGGAATAGTAATTGCCTATTATGTTTTAGGTATGGCAGGAGTAGAATCAGGTAGAGAGATTATATCAGCTGTCATAGGAATTGTGCTGATGGCAGTTTCATATCTTTATCTTAAATTCAATGATAAAAAATTCAAGGAAAGCAGAGAATATATTCCGATTGTTACCAGAATACTTATGGATATATAATAAAAGTGTATGCGTGGATTTATTGATGACTATGAGTTTTGATCATATTGTTCAATAATATCATGCATACACTTTTTTGTTGAAAAAATATAAAAGTTTTTATTTCTTTTTCCTGTTTATATCTGAATTATCTATTTTTGTATCGGATTCAAGATGGAATTCTCTTTTTTTCTTTAAAGGCCTTAGATTTGCAAGAAGGTCACCCTTGAATCTGTATATATTCACAGTTCTGACTAAAGCTGATATTACAAGTACTCCAAGAGCTATTGCACAACTAAGTAAAAAAGCATTGGCTCCTTTTTCCATAGCAGTTGTATAATCTGACTGTATAATTGCAAGCATAGTATTATATAATCCAATACCAGGTATAAGCGGAAGTATTCCGGAAATTACAAAAAGTATTGCTGGCTGATACAGTTTTCTTGCAAGTATTTCACTCATTATGGAAACTGCTGCAGCTGCTATAAACCCTGACAGAGAAGTGTTTGATGTAATGTTCATAACAACTATGTAAATTATCCAACCAATACCGCCGACAACTCCTGAAGGAAACAGAAGTTTAAGTGGTACATTAAAGAATACAGCAAATCCTGCAGTGGCAAGTGCTGCAAATATAAAATGAGAGAAAAGAGATATATCGCTCATTATAAAACACCTCCCATCTTTAACCATAAATCAAGAACTACCCCGACACCGGATGCTATAGCAAGAAGAACCATAAAGGCATCAAAGATTCTTGAAATACCTGAAATCAGATTTCCTGCGATAAGATCTCTTATGGATTTTATAACAGCAACTCCTGGAAGAAGAGGCATTATAGAACCGACAATCAGCATTGTAGGTGTAGATATTATTTTAAGTTCTGTAAATATAACTCCAAGAACCGTAATTGCAAAAGAAGAAACCACGCATGAAAATGCGGATATGGAACTTATTTTCATTATCTTGTCGTAAATAATGTCCCCGATTATTGCAACTATAAAAGTGAATATGAAATTAAGTAGCTGATTACCACCTATAATATATGCAAAGCATGCAGATGCAAGTCCTGTGCATGAATAAAAGAACCATGATGGATAAGGTGGTGTTCTATCTATCTCATAAAGTTCGGCTATGGCTTTATCAATATCAGGATTTTTTATTGAACAAAACTCTCTTGAAAAATTATTTAGAAGAGAAATTTTGTTAAGATTTATTCCTCTTTTATCAATTGTTTTCATAAAGCAGAATCCATCAAATTTTTCATCGGATATTATTACAACAGTTGGTGTTGTAAAGACATTAGCATGATGAAAACCTTGTGAACGACATATTCTAAGGACGCTGTCTTCTACTCTGGAAGTTTCAGCTCCATTTTTAATCATAAGCTCTCCAACAAAAAGGGCTAGCTTAAGAACATTTTTCTTATATTCTTTTTCCTGTGCCGCGTCCATATAATCCTCCTTTTTGACGTTATTCATAATTTTGTAAATAGTAAATAAAATTAATACATAATGATATTATATTCCAAAAGAATATCGATAACAACAACAATACAGAAGTTAATTAATATATAATTTTTATAATAATACCGAATAAGTAAAAAATAGTATTGACTCTTTTTGAATAAGGTGATATTATAATACTTGTCCTTGAGAGAGGGCAAAAGAAAATAAGAAATGAACTTTGAAAACTGAACAGCAGATAAATTTGTTCGAACGATTTGTTCGGACTCTTACAAACCATAATTAAGCCAGATAT
>NZ_SGJB01000002.1 GCF_006861675.1 Peptacetobacter hominis
CAATTTTTTAGAATAGATGCTTCTATATTATATTTTTTAGAAAGAATTCTATATCCAATGTTAGAGTTAATATATTCTTCAACTATTTTTAATTTTAATTCTTTACTATATTTACTCATAAAAAATCCCCCTTTGTTTAAACTTATGTCTAACAAAAGGGGTTAACTACACTTATGAGAGTGGTATTTTTCTATATACTTGGAAACTAATATAACCCGTAATGGGCATATAAAGTTAGCAAGAATTGTCAAAAATATCTCGTCCATTCACGAAACCTCCTTTCATTGAAGTTAGATACCTCCCTTCTTTGAAAATAGGTTCGCAAGCCACTCTCTATCATGATTCCTGTGGACATTATAACATATATAAAATTAATTAAAAAGAACAAAGCCTATAAGCGTATTTATCTGTATAGATATAAAAAAAGTGTTAAAGAATAAATTTATATTATCTTCATTGAAAAAAATACAGAGAAGAAATACAATAGAATATAAGAATATATATAGAAGAGAGTATTTAAGAGGGTATTAATAAATAATACCGGAGGAAATAAAAATGATAGATAAAAATAGAATAAGAGCCGTTGCATGGGCAGAAATAGATCTTGATGCATTCAAGGAAAATCTTGCGAACATAAGAAAGTTACTTGTAAACAACGAGGTTATGTGTGGGATTGTAAAAGCCGATGCATACGGACATGGAGCAGTTGAAATAGCCAGAACACTGGAAGAAAATGGAGTTGAATATCTGGCTGTATCAAGAGCTGAAGAAGCTATGGAGCTTAGAAGAAAACAGATAGACCTTCCAATACTTATACTTGGATATACACCAAAGGAAAGATATAGAGACATACTTAGAAACGATGTAAGATTTACAGTGTATTCAATAGATGCTGCAAGGGAGATAAACAGAGTGGCTGAAGGCCTTGAAATGGATGCAAAGGTTCATATAAAGATAGATACAGGAATGAATAGAATCGGATTTCAGGTAAATGAACAGTCAATATCTGAAATCAAGGAAATATCTGAAATGAACAGAATAAATATAAAAGGGATATTTACTCACTTTGCAGCTGCAGATGAGGCTGACAAGGCATTTACAAATATGCAGGCAGAGAAATTCAAATATATGATAAAAAGGCTTAAAGAAGAAGGTGTAAAAATACCAATGCTTCATGCCGCAAACAGTGCCGCAACGGTAGACTGTGATGATCTGAGATTTGACATGGTAAGAACAGGTATAATCATGTATGGATGCTATCCTTCTGATGAGATAATGACTGAAAGGCTTGAGCTGAAACCTGTTATGACAATAAAAACGAGGGTATCTCATGTAAAGGAAATAGAAGCAGGAGAGAAAATAAGTTACGGATGTACATATGAAGCAAAGGAAAAAGAGAGAATTGCGACTCTTGCAATAGGATATGCTGACGGTGTTGTCAGAGGAAGAAAAAATCCTAAGGTATCTATAAACGGAAAATTCTATGACATTGTAGGTAGAATATGTATGGATCAGTGCATGGTAAAAGTTGATGACAGTGTAGAAGTTGGAGATGAGGCTGTAATATTTGGCAAAGGCGGTATTTCTGTAAGTGAGTTTGCAGAGGACTGTGGAACTATTGCGCATGAGATTATGTGTAATATTTCAAGAAGGATACCGAGGGTGTTTATTGAACACGGGCAGATAATAAAATACGATGATTATTTGAGATATTAATTTTAGAAAGACATTATTCAATCGATAAAAGATATGGATAATGTCTTTTTTGTTAAAATAATAAAAATGATTGAAATAAAACTTAAAAAGTATTATATTTTAATTAGTAATGTATTTACTAATATATGAGGGTGTAATTAATACTTAGAATAGGGGGATGAAGTATTATGGATTTAAAGAAAAAAGTATCGATAACAATGAGTACTATGATAGCATTTGGATCTGTTGGTCTATATCCGACTGTATCTGAAGCAGCGACTCAGGAAAAAATAGCTGGCAGTGGTAGACATGAGACAGCTGTAAAGATAAGCCAAAATGGATGGAGCACATCTGAAAATGTAATTCTTGTAAATGATTCTGCAATAGCGGATGCACTTGCAGCTACACCACTTGCTAAAAACTTAAATGCACCAATACTTCTTACAGGTAAAAATTCACTTAATAAGAGTACAGAGAATGAGATAAAAAGATTAGGTGCAAAAAATATATATCTTATAGGTGGAACATCAGTGCTTCCTAGATTTTTAGAGGGAAATTTATCATCAAAAGGATATTCTGTTGAAAGAATATCTGGTGACACAAGAGAAGAAACTGCTATAGAAATTGCTGAGGAATTATCAGAATATATTGACATAAAAGAAATTGCAGTTGTAAATGGAAATACAGGACTTGCAGATGCGGTAAGTATATCTGCTGCAGCAGCGCAGAATAATATGGCGATAATATTAGCTAATCCTAAAAAAGGAATAGAGACATCAAAAGAATTTATAAAAGAAGAGGGTATAGAAAAGTCCTATGTAATAGGGGGAACAGCAGCTATATCAGATTCAACAAAGAATACTCTTCCAAATGCGGAAAGAATAAGTGGTGGAAATAGAAATTCTACAAATGCAAAAGTAATCAAGAGATTCTACAAGGATGCAGAACTAAATAATATCTATATAGCAAAAGATGGAAGTAAGGGAGCAAGTCAACTTGTAGATGCACTTGCTGTAGGAGTTTTAGCAGCAAAAAATGAATCTCCAGTAATGATTGTTTCTAATAATTTATCATTGTCTCAAAAATCTGTAATGTACGATAAGAAATTTTCATCAATTGTTCAGGTTGGTGGAAATGGAAATGAGAACGCATTCAGAGAAGCAAATAAAGTACAATCTGGAGATATAAAAAGTGGGAAAAAAATACCATCAACATACTATACAGATGTAGAAGTATGGTATGATGTAGACCATAAAAATGCGGAAGTAATATTTGGAAGGGATACATTAAATGGAAACCCTTGTAATGTTATAAGTGCTCCAAATGATTATGAATGCATATTTGAAGTATACAAGAGTGGAAGTGTAGAAAAATATAAACTTGGAATGACTGAGTTAGGAACAACAATGCAAAAATACAACGAGGATAAAGGTAAGTTTGAAAGTTATGCATTATTAACAGACTATATATTACCGATTGGATTTGCAAAATGTTATGGTGACTGGTATTCAGAAGAAGGATACAATTATAAAATAACAGAAGACTCATTTATTGGATATCCATATGAGGTTATTTCATCAAAAGAAAAAGATCATTTATATACTTATGAAATAAATCTAAATGTAGAGGGTCAAATAGTAAAATTAAAATTAGAATATGAAATTCATGGATTCATATATTTATCAAAATATAATAAAAATATAGGTGAGTATGAATTTATAGATATATTGTCATAAAATGGGGGGAAGATAAATGAAAAAAAGTTTAATATATATACTTGTGTTTATGATGTCAGTGATGATGTCTTTTACTGGATGTAATAAAAATAATCAAGAAAGCGAGGTTAAAGAAGAACCTGTGCAGGAAATTAAAGTATATTGTGCAAAGTGTGCTGCTGAGTCGAATAAACTTACAAAAGTATGTGAAAGCTGTAATGAGGAAACTACTTGGGCTGTAGAAAAACCTGAGATACAAGAAGAAGTTGAAGAGGAAGCATATACGGATACCTCAGATAATTATGATAACGAGACATATACGAATGATGAAAAAATGGGTGTTTGTCGGATCTGTGGGAAGTCAGATAGTATGGAAAATCTAGAACATCTTCATGGAATTGGATATATGGTGCATATAGAATGTCATGAAGCTTATCCGAAATGTGAGAACTGCGGAAATAATCTTTTTGAATTTGAAAGTGATACTCCAGGGCTGTGTTTTACGTGTGGTAATTAAATCAGAAATAGCTAATATATAAATTGGTATTTAGTCAGAAGGGGATGTAATTGAAGATATGAATAAAGGAAACAATAGCGTAGCAACAATAGTTGTATCAGCTATAATTGCACTGCTTTTTCTGGGAGTAGGTTTTTTTCTAGGGGAAAAAACAGCACCTTTGTGTAGTGATTCAAAACATAATAATCTTGAAGAAGAGTTATCTGCACTTGAAGAAGAAAATCAAAAGCTGAAGGAAGAAACCAGTGAAACAGAAGAAAAAGAAGAAGATAAAGAATCAAATATATATACATATTCTGATGATCTTCCATGGGGTGGAAGCTGTGTTGCATATGACAATGATATGGACAATTTTATGAATTCTCAGTATGAATGGGGAGGAGCGTTGATGCTTATATCTGATGTCATGTATAACTATGAGATATATGAAGTTGAAAGCTATGACAACGGAACACTTATAAATATGGATAGTGTAAATCCGGAAACAGGAAATTATAACTTTAAGGTGTTCTTTGATAGAGATAAAGATAAGTATATAGTATTGAATGTAAAGGATAAGGACAACGGAAAAACATATAAATCTCCAGATTCAATACAGACATATCTTGAAGATGTATATAGAAGAATCATAGGAATATAATGGGAGTAAGTTATGAAGAACAACAATATAATGATGTTATTAATGTCAGCATTATTGGGGATTGTATTTCTAGGAATAGGATTTTTTGCTGGAAGAAGTAGTGTATCAATATGTAGAAATCCAGAGCATTCAAAAATGGAAATAGAAATCTCAAGACTTGAGATTGAGAACAAAAATTTAAAAAAGGGTACTGATAATATAACAGAGGACAACAAAGCATCAACTCAAAAAGAATTGAGTTTTGCAGAAGAGGAAGAGAAAAACCTAAATGAATCAGATGGGGGAAATTTTTATCCATATGATTCTGAATTACCATCTGGAAATATGAATACAAAATATCAAGGGGTTATCAAAAACTTTATGTGGGCTCCTTATATTGAAGGAAATAATAAATACACTATAGAGGATGTATTTAGTTATTATAATATGCATGGAACAGACTATTTTGATAATGGATGTATAATCAAAATGGAGAGCACAGACAACTCAGAGGGTAATTATGAATTCAATGTATTTATAGATGAGAAGAATAATAAATACGTATTTGTAGATGTACTGGATAGAGACAACGGAAAAACATATAAATCAGCCGAATCTATAAAAACATATTTGGACGATGTGTATTCAAGATTTATGAACAATTAAACAATATTAAAAAGGAGAGTTTGATATGAACTCTCCTTTTTGCATAGGTTGAGAATACACGCTTTTTCTGATAAAATTAAAGTTTAGAAGATAATTTGAACGGAGGATAAATATGCTTGAAAAAAACAAAGAGTATATAGTTGATATAGTAGATATTGGAGACGGTGGAGTAGGAATTGGAAAGTACGATGGGTTCACTGTATTTGTAGACGGCGGACTTTTCATGGACAAAGTAAGGGTAAAAATAAGCAAATCAAAGAAAAATTATGCAGTTGGAGATATAGTTGAGTTCATAGAAAAATCTCCATACAGAGTGGAAAGAGTATGTGATGAGTCGCTTAGAATGTGCGGTGGATGTCAGATCCAGGAGCTTGACTACAAAAAACAGCTTGAACTGAAAACAAATGAAGTAAAGCAGGTAATATCGAGAATAGGAAAGCTTGAGGGAGTAAATGTACACGACACTATAGGAATGGAAACACCATTCAGATACAGAAACAAGGCACAGTTTCCAGTTCAGTCAAGAAACGGAAAACCTGTAATAGGATTCTATAGAAAGAAAAGCCACGATGTAATACCTACATCAAAATGTGTGATACAACACGAGCTTAACGACGTGATAATAGAGACAGTCAGAGAGTATATAGAAAAGTGCGGAGTAAAAATATACGACGAGGTAAAACACACAGGAGTACTTAGACATATAGTTACAAAGATTGGATTTACAACTGGCGAGGTAATGGTCGTACTTGTAGCAAACGGGAAAAATCTTCCTTGTATAGAAATGCTTGTAGATATGCTGAAGGAAAGAGTGGAAGGATTCAAGACACTTGTAATAAATGTAAATAAAAACAAGACAAATGTAATACTTGGAAGAGAGAATATAACAGTATACGGAGACGGAAGAATAAACGACTATATAGGAGAGCTTATGTTTGAAATATCTCCATTATCGTTTTTCCAGGTAAACCCTGTTCAGACAGAGGTATTATACAACAAGGCGCTTGAATATGCGGGACTTACAGGAAATGAGACTGTGTTTGACATATACTGCGGAATAGGGACAATATCGCTGTTTCTGGCTCAGAAGGCAAAGAAAGTATACGGGATAGAGATTGTAGAGGACGCGATAAAGGATGCAAAGAAAAATGCAGCGCTTAATGGACTTGATAATACAGAGTTCTATGCTGGAAAGGCTGAGGAAGTAGTTCCTGAGATGTACAAGCAGGGAAAAAGAGCTGATGTTGTGGTAGTCGATCCTCCAAGAAAAGGATGCGATGAGAAAGTTCTTGATACTATAGTTTCTATGCAGCCAGAGAGGGTGGTTTATGTTTCTTGTAACCCATCGACTCTTGCAAGGGATCTTGCTTATCTGGATGAGAGAGGTTATAAGTGTGATGAAGTGCAGCCGGTTGATATGTTCCCTCATAGTGTGCATGTGGAGTGCGTAGTCTTGATGACAAAAGTACAGAACTGAATACCGAAAAAGGCTTGAAAACAAGGAATTTCCGAGAATTGGGAGTGTGTTTCTTATCTGCTCTTTTGAACGATAAAAGAACCTTGCTGTGATATGAAAAGAAGGTTGAGTTGACAGGTTGAAAATGGGAAAGGTCGAGTGGACAAGACGATTATCTTGTGACAAGGAGGAATAGTACCATAATAAATTTAGAGAAATTAAAAGAAATAAAAGAATTACGAAAGGTCTGGCCGCATGAAGCATTGAACTTTACTCCTTGGCTTGCGGAAGAGGATAATCTTACGCTGTTGGCAGAACCGTGGCAACAGAAACCGTCTGCCAAACATTCAGTTACTTGAAGGTAGAAGTAATGGCAGTAAGAATGCTATGCACCTTGTGGATTACTATAACGATATGAATGATGAGCAAAAGGCAGTGTTTCATAAAGAGGCTCTTATACCAGATGTAGTTTCTCTTGAATTAGAGAATTTTGAAGAATTTTATTAAAAGAGAAAGATTTTATTTACAAGAGAGATTCGTCAGTTGTTGGGATGAATATAATGAAAAGAAGGAAGGAGGTATTCGATAAAGATGATGCGAATTCCAAGCAAATTTTATATTAAATGTGATGAATGTGGTAATGTAACATTGGTTGAAGTGGACAGCTTAGATTACGAAACTTCAGTGTATGACAGACCGATGAGCGAAGAAATAGAATATGACTTTCAAGGAGAAATATGTTGTGACGAGTGCCACTCATGGATAAACTTCAGCATTAGAGGATACGAATATCCAGTAGGAGCCTTTAATTTCTCGGATTCAGAATGTCATGGTGGTTGTTTTGTGGATGAGCCTATAGTAGAAATGGATTATGAATTTGATGCTGACTATTATAATGAGGCTTATGCAGAATATGAGAGAGCCGAGTCTTTATTAGAATATAACAGAGAAAAAATCAAAAGAATGTCATCGAGAGAATTTGAATTTTTTGTTGCTGATATATTTAAAAAACTTGGTTTTATTGTAAAAATTACACAAGCAACAAGAGATGGTGGAAAGGATATTATTGTAACAAAAGCAGACCCCATACCATATACGTTAATCGTTGAATGTAAACACTGGGGCGAAAATCATAAGGTTGATGTCAGTGTAGTTAGGAGTGTATATGGAGTTCAGATGGCAATGCAAGCAAACCAATCGGTAATTGTTACATCTTCCAAATTCACAAAAGATGCTCTTGCATTTGCCGAAGAACGAGAAAACTTGATGGCTTTATGGGATATAGACGATTTACTAAAACTTACAGTGAATTACAGTATGAATTTGCTAAACCAAGAGGGGTTGAAATATGGGAAACATTTTTGATTTTAGGGACATAAAAAATAGTGAACTAACTATTAGAAACACATGGAATGAATTCCGAGAATGTTTAGCAAATGGGTCGTTTTCTTATAATGAGATTGAAAAGGCTAAGAAACAAACTTTTTTAAAGGTATATGATGATCTGTTTCATAAACATTTTGGTATTGAACATAAAACAATTGCTCTTAAAGACTTGACAGGTAAGCTAATAGGAAGAGGCACTATATTAAAAACTGACGAAGTTCTTGATTATGAGCGTTTTCTTCCTAAAGAAGAGTATATTAAAGAAGATAATCGTTTTAGTCCTCCTCGTGTGGAATGGCTTTATTTAGCAATTGGTGATGATAATGATATACACGAATGTGCACAAGCCGAATGCCGAGCAAAAAAAGGAAATAGATTTGGATTTTGCTATTTTCAATTCGATTCTAAATATGATGAGTGTAAATTAGTAGACTTGACTATTGCGGATGATGTTTCTTATGCAGAATTGAATGCGGATTTAGAAGAATATGGACAAGCACAAGTCAAAAGAGGTATCAAAATTGCGAAGGATTTAGGTTTTGTTCCAAAGATGAACATCAACAAAAAAGAGATTGAGGAACATTTAACTCGATGGGGTGTGTATACATATACAAAGTTACTATCAGAACAGATTTTTGAACCACTTGTTGTTTGTGATAATAAAGCAATTACTTATGCACCATTTCAAACAATAGCTCAATATTATATTTCATTGGGTTATTCTGGTATTATTTATGGGAGTACCGTATGCCCTGTAGGAAAGAACATTGTGTTGTTTGACAAGCATATGGCTTATCCGGTAGGAATAATAGAAGACTACGAAATTTTGTAAGTATACGAAATTGCTTAGACATATTCCCATAGACGGCTCGAAAACGAGAAAGGATACGGACTTGTTCCCATAAACATAAAAATATCCAAAATATTCAGCATATCCTATCGAGCCATATGGAGAATATGGCATTATTGTCTAAAATTTAGAAGAGATAATATATAGAGATAGAGTTGAATATAATTTATATTGCTAAAAACTATTTAATAAGGAGAGAAAATTTTATGGAAACTGAATTATCAATTAGAAACAATCAGAATGAGATATCACAAATTATACAAGATTCAAATAATATGTATTTATCGGTTTTACATGAAATAGGGTTACCAACAGACAATATTTTATCTTCGTTAAACGAACGAAAAATAGTAATAGCAAATCTTCCGTTTGTCTTAGAAAAAATGGATAATGAGTTGATAAGGGAATCATATTATTTGTCTAAGTTTTTTGTTGCAGTATCAACAGGGTTGTTTGATGCAGCATTAAATTATTTGTGGGACGAAACGATTAAACAATTAAGAATTAGAGTGATAAATGGAGATGTTAAGTATTTCTATGATGTTGTAATAAGTGATGAGAGAAGAAAACAATTTACTTCACCAGAAGATTTATTGAAGTTAGATGATTTTGATTTAATTAAGGGTGCATTAGAAATTGGTTTGATTACAAAAATAGGGTATAAGCATTTAGATTTCATCCGTTATATGAGGAATTGGGCAAGTGCAGCACATCCGAATCAGGAAGAATTAACAGGACTAAAATTAATTTCATGGTTAGAAACATGTATTAAAGAAGTAATTGCAACCCCACCATCAAGTATACAGGTTAAAATAGGCCGATTATTAGCAAATATTAAATCCGAAGTGATTGATGATGTTCAAGCTTCAGTAATAGTTCCATTTTTTACTGAATTAAGTATTGAAAAAGCTGATGCATTGGCGAAGGGATTTTTTGGTATATACATTGACGAAAAAACAAGTCAACAAACAAGAAGTAATATAAACAATTTAGCACCTGAATTATGGAAAATAATATCTGAAGAAGTAAAGTCGGACTTTGGTATTAGATATGCAACATTTTTGGCAAATGGAGAGAACCAAACTAAAAATGAAGCAGAGAGGTTTTTAGAAGTTGTGGGAGGAATGTCTTATTTACCAGATACGGTAAAAGCTCCGATCATCAAAGAGTCTTTAGAAAACTTAATGATGGCTCATAACAATTTTAATAATTTTTATAATGAACCTTCTTTTGCAAGACAATTGCGTACTGTAGTAGGTAATCATGGTACTATTCCTCAACAAATGAATTTTCAATATGTAAAAGTGATAGTGTCTGTATTCTTGACTAATGGTAATGGAGAAGTATGGGATGCAAACCCTATTTATATTGAATTAATTAAAAATTTTGATACAAAACAATCATTTATTGCATTAATTTCTTTTATGTATGAATCAATAAAGAGTAAGCTACAATTTCCTTTATGCCAAAAGAAATTTATAGAAATGTTAGGATATCTTGAATCTAATATTACATCAGACGGTGTTTTAGATTTATTAGAAGAAATTAGAGATAAAGTAAAATCTTTACATGTTATACCTGACAATGATAAATTAATTGATAAAATAAGGTTTTTTCAAAACAATTATTTGAAATAATTTTATCTTATGAATAATGTAAATTCTAAACTTCTTTTGTATTTAATAAAGCTCGCCATATTAGAGTTTGTTGAAGAATACTCTTGCATAAGGGTATTCTTTTTCTCTTATAATATATTAGGTTTATATAAAATATCTTTTTAAATTTGCTAGCTTTAATATTACATTTTTAGTCTTGTAAGATTCGTTTAGTAGTGTGTAATTTCATTCTCATCTTTCTTAAAATCAGATACAAGTAGTTACTAAAGATATAATTACTGGAGAAGTTTTATACAATGTTGTAGACAGTTACAAATCTCTTTTAGATATAATAAAAAAAATAGAAATATTATAAAAGATCAGGATTATTAGGTGTATAAGTTAATTTTCCTGGTATTTTATTTTTTAATACATATTAATTACTTGTTATCATTAACATAGATTATACAACGTATCTTGTATGATGATATAATAAGAATATATCAGATCTAAGGGGGCAGATGAATGGAAAATGTATTTATAAAAAATATACATATAGACTCTGTAAGACATCTTAAAAATATAGAAATAAACATATCAGATAATGAATGTAAACATATAATATTCACAGGCAAAAACGGAAGCGGAAAAACAAGCCTGATTGAAGCCTTATCAAAATATATAGAATATGTTTCTAATAATAAATCAGAAGAAAGTAGAAACGTATTAGATATAAACTTCAACATAACAGAACCAGAAATATACAACAAATTTAACTCTGGAGAAATAATACTTGCATACTATCAGGCAGATAGAGTATTTAAAACAGAAGAAGTTAAAAACGTAGAAAAGATAAACTTAAACGACAAATATTCAATATACGAAAAGCCGAGTTCAAAATTCGTCAAATACCTTGTAGATATGAAAGTAACTCAGGCATTATCTTTGACTGGAAACAAAAGAGAAAAAGCAGAGCAGATAGGCAACTGGTTTATATCTCTTGAAAATCTTCTAAAGAAAATATTCAACAACAATTCGCTTGAACTTGTATTTGATGAAGATAAATTTGATTTCAGAATAAGAATAGACGGAAGAAATGAATTTGATTTCAATACACTATCAAGTGGATATGCAGCAGTTTTGGATATAGTTGTGGATCTTATAATGAGAATGGAGAAAAACTCAAACAGAAGATTTGAGTATAATATGCCTGGAATCGTATTGATAGATGAAATAGAGACACATCTACACCTTGAACTTCAGAGAGAAATTCTCGGACTATTGACTACTGTATTCCCTAATATACAGTTTGTGGTTACAACACATTCTCCGTTTGTACTTAATAGTATTGAGAATGCGGTAATATACGATCTTGAAAATCATACATTTGTAAAGGATGGACTTAATAATGTTCCTTATGATGGGATAGTTGAAGGTTATTTCAATGTAAATTCCTTATCTCAGGAACTATCGAGAAAGTTCGAGGAATACAAAAGTCTAGTTAAAAAGAAAGTATTGGAAGATGAGGATTTCGCCGAGATTCAGCGACTAGAAATATATCTTGAAGAAATACCAGATTACTTAGCACTGGATATAACTACTCAGTATAGAGAACTTAAACAGGAATTTGAGAGGAGAACTGATTTATAATGATAAAAGTAGATAGAAGTTTTCCTGCACCGAAATCTCTTGAGAAGAAAAAATCATATACTGAAGAAGATATTTTGAATCAACTTTATCACGATTTTTATGGGAAGTGTTATATATGTGGTATTGATAAACTTCAGGATCCAGAAGTAGAGCATCTTCGTCCACATAAAAATGGGAAATATGTGGATAGAAAATACGATTGGAAAAATCTATTTTTATCATGTGGACATTGTAACAGTATAAAAAATATATCTAAATACGAAGAAAATATTATAGATTGTTGTAAAATAGATTCGGAAGAGTTTATAAGTTTTAGATTTATTGATAATAATGTTGTTGTAACAGAAAGAGATACTGATAATTACGATGCTGTAAATACAGCGGAACTTGTATTTGATGTGTTCAATAAGAAAAATACAGGTATGAGAGTTATAAAAAGTGATATGCGACTTAGTGAACTAAAAGAAGAGATAAATGCTTTTTATGTTGCTTTGGAAAGATATAAAGAAGATAAGGGTATTATTCCAAGAAGAATTCTAAGAGGCTTTTTAAAAAGGTCATCTGCATTTGCTGAATATAAAAGAGGATATATAAGAGATAATGAAGATGAATATCCAGAACTGATGGAATACATATCGGAAAATTAGCTATATCAAACTAACTTACACTATAAAATAAGTTATTATTTATTAATTATAAATATTAAAAGATTTATATTTTAATTATAATGTATATATGATAATATAATTATATATTTGTTATAAAATAAAAGCGTATAACTAGGGAGGAATATCAAATGGCATATGAAACACCATTAACGATAGCAGAAGTTATAAAAGATATATCAAATAATAAATATGTATTACCGTCTATACAAAGAGAATATGTATGGAATACAGACCAAATAGAAACATTATTTGATAGTCTTATGCAAGATTATCCTATTGGGACTTTTTTATTTTGGGAAATTGAAAAAACTAAAATAGCGGAGTATGATTTTTATGAGTTCTTAAGAAACTATCATGAAAAAAACTCTGTACATAATAAAAAGATTAATTTAAGTGGATTAGATTCTGTAACAGCAGTATTAGATGGACAACAAAGATTAACATCTATATACATTGGATTGAATGGAAGCTATGCCTACCGATTAAAGTATAAGCAGAAGAATAACAATAATGCATATCCAATAAGAAAGTTATACTTAAATCTTATATCAGAATCTAAAGATGAAACAAATAAATTTGATTTTAGATTTCTTGTACCAGAAAAAGTAAAAAATGATGAAGAGTCTTATTGGTTTGAAGTTGGGAAAATAATGAACATGGAAAATCTTGGAGATGTAGCCACATATGTTACAGATAATATAAGTTATTCTGAAGAATACAGATATTCAAGAGAACAAGCCAAGTTTGCAACAAATACGCTATCTCAATTACATAAGGTTATACACACAGAAAGAACACTTAGTTATTATAAAGAGAAGTCTTCGGAACTAGATAAGGTATTAAATATTTTTATAAGAGTGAATAGTGGTGGAACAGTACTTACTTATTCAGATTTACTATTATCAATTGCGTCTGCACAATGGAATAACTACGATGCAAGAGAGGAAATAACTGAATTTGTAGAAGAGATAAATTCTATAGGTAATGGATTCAAAATTAATAAAGATTTTGTTTTAAAAACATCGTTAGTTTTATCTGATTTTCCAGATATAGCTTTTAAAGTAGATAACTTTAATAAGAGTAATATGATAAAGATAGAAGAAAATTGGAACAGCATAAAAAAAGCAATAAGGCAATCTGTAAATTTAGTTTCTTCCTTTGGATATTCTGGAGAAACATTAAGTTCTAATAATGCTTTGATACCAATAGCATATTATCTATTAACAATTGGTATGCCAGATAATTTTATATACTCAAGTAATACAAAAGAAAGTAGACAAAAGATAAAAAAATGGTTAATTTCATCTTTATTAAAGAAAACTTTTAGTGGTCAACCGGATAATGTTATAAGACCAATAAGAGAAATTATAAAAAATAATGGTTTGAATGAATTTCCTATTGATAAGATATTTAATAAATTTAAAGGAACAAATAAATCAATACAATTTTCAGAAGATGATATAGATGAATATTTATTAAATTTAAAATATGGATCAAAAGAAACTCTATCTACGTTAATGTTACTATATCCTCATCTTGATTTTAATAATAAATTTCATGAAGATCATATATATCCAAAGAGTAAATTTAAAAAATCATATTTAAGAAAAATTGGAATAGACAATGATGATATCAAAGACTATATAAATTTAGTAAATGATATAAGTAATCTACAGTTATTACCAGCAACATTAAATGAGGAAAAACAAAATACAGATTTTGATAAGTGGTTTAAAAATCAATTTATTACAGACGAAGAAAAAAATCAGTATAGAAAAACAAACTATATCCCAGATATGGAGTATAGTTATGAGAATTTTATTACTTTTATTAAAAAACGTAGAGAACTTATAAAATCAAAATTAAGAAAAGAACTTTTATATAAGTCTTCAGAACGTGATATAGATGATAACTTAACTAAAATATATAATTTTGCTGAAAAATGGCTAGATAAATTTGAAAATCCTAATACAAATTATAGAGAACTAGTAGACCACTACCTTGCAGACGATTGTGAAAATCTAGGATTCAAAATGGATTGTGGAAATGCATTTGCAGAAAAATATGGAGATGCGGTTTATAATTCTGAAGAACTGAAAAAAATAATAGATGATGTAACAGATATAGATTTACTCGGTTCTGCTATATATTCAAGATGGAGATATTTCAATCACCATGCATATGAACCAGCTTCAATAAAATCTAAAAAAGAATCAGATTGGTTTATAATAGCATTTGAAAGAATGAAAATTCTATCAAAATAATAAATGCCAAAGTATAAAACTCTGGCACAATATACACTACAGAAAACTCTGTGTAATCTTTATAAAATCCCTGGCATATGATGTCAGGGATGTTCCTTTCTTATAGGCAATAATAAGCCTGCTGTAAATCCCCTTCTCACCGACAGAAAAAGCCATCGGCTTGTTGTCAATCTCCATATTCTTTATATAACTCTCCGGAACAAAACAAAGACCATGACCTCTTGCACACAGCTTGACAGCAGTCTCCGTACTTCTCGTATGAATCTTCACATTCGGATCTATATTGTACTTTCTGAAAAGCTCAACAGTAATCTTACCTGTAGTCTGCTCCGGAAAATGAAGTATAAATGGCTCATCCTTGATAAGAGATAGGTCAATCCATGGATGTCTGTGATTTTCCGTATCCTTTGCCTTGTATATCAGAGGGTGATTCTGTGGAATCAGAAGAAGAATCTCCTCGTCGCACAGAGTTTCAGACTCGAGTTTCTGATGAAGTACAGTTTCATTAAAAATCGCAAAATCTATTTTATCATCAAGCAAAAGTCTCTCCTGAATAGCGTGTGCCTCCTCCAGTAGATTTATCTTTACACCCGGATATTTTTCACAGAATTCATCCATTACCTTTGGAACTATACACGAACTCCTCATCAGAGGAAATGCGATGTTCAGTTCTCCTGTTTTAGAATCCTTTATATCTGAAAGCTCTCTTTCCCATGCTCTTTCCAGAGATAGAACATGATTTGCATATTCCAGATATTTTCTTCCAAGATAAGTAGGCGAAAAAGAGTTTCCGTTTCTGTCAAAAATCTTTCCGCCGATCTGTTGTTCAAGTTTCTGCAGATGTTTTGTAAGGGTTGGCTGTGATACAAAAAGCTCCTGTGCAGCCTTTGTCAGATTTTTGTGTTTTGCTATTGCTATTATATATTCAAATTCCTGAAAGCTCATTTTCTCTCCTCCTATTCTTTTGTGGAATAAAAAATATGAAAAATATGAATTGGTACTATAATTTATTTTATTATACAATGGAAAAGTATTGATAACAAGTAAGGAGATTGAAAAATGAGAGAATTTTTAGAGAAACAGTTCCAGCTTAAATAGTATAACACTGATATAAAGACAGAGTTACTTGCTGGACTAACAACATTTGTAACTATGGCCTATGTACTGGCTACTATCCCAAATATGCTTGAAGCAGGTGGATATGACAAACATGTTACATTAACAGTAATGATAGTATTAGTTATAATTACTTCTTGTGCAATGGCATTATACACAAACCGTCCATTCGCTCTTGCACCGGGACTTGGTAGTGTCGGTATCGTAGCAAGTATGATAGCAAATGAAGGTATACCAGCATCTGTTGCTGCAGGGGTTATATTCTGGAGTGGTATACTATTTGTTATAATTTCATTCCTTGGTCTAAGAGATGCCGTACTTAGAGTTATACCAATGAGTTTAAAGCACGCGGTAAGTGCAGGTATCGGATTATTTATAGCACTTCTTGGAGCAAAAAACTGCGGACTTATAATAGCAAATGCTGACAAGAACAATCTTGCATTCGGGGATCTTACTTCTCCAGCTGTTATAGTTGCTTTAATAGGATTTATAATATTATTAATAATGAAGGTTAGAAATGTACCTGGTGGTATGATAATAACTATAATACTTACAACAATAATAGGTATACCTTTTGGAGTTACAGAGCTTCCTACTTCAATAGTTGCATTACCGGCAAATATTGGAACACAGTTTATGAAAGTTGATTTTATAGGAGCTTTAAACTTTGCTTATATACCGTTCCTTATAGCACTGTTTGTACCGGATTTCTTCTCTACATTCGGAACAGTTCTTGGGGTTGGTGCGAAAGCAGGTTATCTTGATGAGGAAGGAAACCTTCCTGGAATAGACAAATGTTTCAAAGTAGACGCTGTTGCAACAAGCTTTGGTGCATTATTCGGTATGCCAAGTATGACTACATATCTTGAGTCAAGTGCAGGAGTTGAAGCAGGAGGAAAGACTGGACTTACAGTTGTGTTTACAAGCTTATTCTTCGCTTTATCACTATTATTTGCACCACTTGCACTTATAATACCATCAGCTGCTACAAGCCCAGTTCTTATATTCATAGGAATAAACATGTTATCAGCTATGAAAAACATAAAATTTGAAGATATGACTGAGTCAGTTCCTGCATTTATGTGTATAGCATTTACAATATTTGCAAACAATATAGCTAACGGAATATGTGTAGCTTTACCAGCTTATTTAATACTGAAACTTGCAGGTGGAAGAGCTAAAGAAGTTAAATCTGTTATGTATATACTTGTAGCAATATGTATGCTTTATTTCTATTCAATAATATAGTGTAGATATGGAAGTGTAATATATTATGGAAAAAGTGGATATATTAATCAAAAACGTGAATGTTTTCAATACTTACCTGAAAAAATTCGTGAATGCGGATGTTTCAGTTTTAGGGGATAGATTTTATTACATAGACAGAAAACATTCGGAAGAGTTCGACGCAAAAGAAGTTATAGACGGGACAGGAAAATATATGGTTCCCGGTCTTATAGATATTCATATGCACGTTGAAAGTTCTATGATGACGCCTATTCCTTTTGGTGATTGTGTTCTTAAATACGGAGTTACAACACTTGTTGCAGAACCTCACGAAATAGCAAACGTAAAGGGAATACGCGGAATTTTAGAAATGATTTCAGCGGCACAGGAGTCGCAGATAGATATTTACTATGGAATACCTAGCAGTGTTCCATCTACAAATGAAAATCTTGAGACTACAGGTGACAAGATAGATTTTTCTGCAATGAAACATCTGATGCAGGAAAAAGATGTAATCTGTGTGGGTGAGGTTATGAACTACAGACAGATTATACATGAGAATAATCTTGAGATATCCAAGTTTATATCTTATCTGAGACAGGAAGAACCTAATTTTATAATAGAGGGACATTGTCCAAGCCTTGTGGATCTGGATCTTGCAAAATTCCTTTATCTTGGAATAGATGCAGACCATACAGAGCATACTCTTGAGGAATTCAGACAGCGTGTAGAAAACGGAATGTTTATGGAAATTCAGGACAAAATGTTAAAGCCTGAGATTTTAGATTATGTAAAGGAAAATAATCTATATGAACACTGCTGTTTTGTAACAGATGATACTATGGCAGATACTCTATATGAAAAAGGGCAGCTTAACTATGTTGTTCAGAATGCTATAGATCTTGGATTTGGATTTGAAGATGCGATATACTGTGCGACATATACTCCAAGCAGAAGAATGAAACTTACTGATAGAGGAAGTATAGCTCCTGGAAAACTTGCAGACTTTATGCTTCTGGATTCAAAGAATCTTTTAAAACCATTGGCTGTTTTCAAAAGAGGAAAGGCAGTTCGCGAGATAGGTCATTCATATAGATTCCCTAAGGATTTTTATGAAAGTGTGCATCTTCCAAAACTGGATCCGTCAATGTTTTCAGTAAAGATAGATGAAGATGTTGAAGAGGTTCAGGTAAGGGCTATAGAAATATTCCTTGATAGAACTCAGACAAAGGAAAAAATCGTAACAATGAAGGTAAAGGATCATATGCTTCAGTGGCAGGATTCTGAGTGCAGACTTGCTATGGTTTTCGAAAGACACGGTAAAAATGGAAATATAGGATATGGATTTATAACTGGAAGCTGTCACAAGACGGGAACAGTTGCTACAACATATTTCCACGATCACCACAATCTGTTTGTAGCAGGAGATGATCCTAGAGATATGTATATGGCTGTGAAGGAAATTCAGGAAATGCAGGGTGGGGTAATAACTGTAAAAGATGGAAAAGTGGATTCCAGACTTCAGTTACCTGTATGTGGAATACTTTCAGAAAAACCTATAAGTGAAATTGCAGCTGGATTAAAGTCTGTAATAAACAGTATGACTGAATACGGATACAATCATATGAATCCTATAATGTCTCTTGGGACTCTTGGACTTCCGGTAAGTCCGGCGTTAAAACTTACAGACAAGGGACTTATAGACGTAAAAGGTGAAAAGATTGTTCCTATATGTGTAAAATAACGATAATGTAAATAAAAACAGATACGATAATAATTTATTTTATAAAAATACCTCCATAGATATTCTTTTGAATATTCATGGAGGTATTTTTTATTTATTATTTTTTGCAGAAGATTGTGCGAGAACTATTATATCTCCTGGTTTTATAATTGTATTTCCAGAGGGAATGATGGTGTCTATACCACGCTTGATTAAAATTGCTCTATTCAAATGAGCCTGTGGAATTTCTGAAAGTGTACGATTTGTATATTTGCCCTTTGGATTTACAACTACTTCTCGAAGTGCCAAATGTTCACGGTCTTCAAAACTTCGAGCGGCAAGAACAATAAGGTCCCCTTTTTCAAGTACGGTATCTCCTGTAGGTATAACTATATCATGTCCACGAATAACCATGGCTACAAGTAAGTCAGAAGGAAGTCTGATTTGTTTAAGAGACTGATTGCACCAACTATGTTCTGCATGAAGATGTATTTTGATAAAACTTATATCGCTGTCTTCCTGATAATCGTTGAAAGTACGGGCTACATCAGTATCAGGGTCTATCATATCCAGTTTTTTTGCAATAAATGGAAGAAGACTTCCCTGAACAGATATAGATAAAATAACCATACAGAATACCAGATTATACATATTATATGTAACACTTATTCCGCTGAGTACAGCAGTTATTGCAAAAACTATGGAAGCAGCACCACGAAGACCTGACCATGAAATCAGAAGTATCCGTCTTAACTTTGGCTTAAATGGAGTTAAAAGTATAAAAGCTGCCAAAGGACGTGCTACAAAAGTCAAAAATAAAGTTAGTATAAAAGCAGGTACAATTACAGATGGAAGTTCAACCGGTGTTACAAGGAGTCCTAAAAGGAAAAATATTAGTACCTGTGCAACATGTGTAAGTACGTCGAAAAAATGTACCAGATATTTTTTCTGTGGAAGATTGGAATTACCAATCCATATACCGCAAAGGTATACACTAAGGTATCCGTTGCCACCAAATTCAGATGGAAGAGCGTACGAAAGCAACATTATCGAAAATAAAAAAACAGTATGGCTCTGTTGAGAAGGCAACAAGTTTTTATGAAGAAGCTTTACAGCTATATATCCCATAAATATACCACAGAAAATACCTATTAAAATCTGTTTTGCAAGAAGCAAAGGCACGGATACAGATTGACCAGCAATAAGTAAGATTGCAATATTTGTAAGCATATAACTCACAGGGTCATTTGATCCTGATTCTATTTCAAGTAAAGAGTCGGTGTTATATTTGAGAGAAAGTTTCCGGGAACGGAGAATATTAAAAACAGATGCGGCATCCGTTGATGAAATAACAGATCCGATTAGTAAACATTCAAGCCATGGAAGCGATAATACAAAATGAGCAAATAAAGCTACTATTCCGGCGGTTACTACAACTCCAAGCGTAGACATAATCACTGAAGGTAGTAGAATTGGTTTTGCAGCTTTGAGGTTTGTTCCAAATCCACCGTAAAACATTATAAATATAAGACAGACAGAGCAGGTTATATTAACTGCTGAATAGTTGTCAAACTGTATTTTTAAAAGTCCGTTTTCTCCAAGTATCATACCAAGAGCAATGAAAATCAAAAGAGATGGTATTGGTATTTTTTCGAGGAATCTATTTAATAGTATACATATAAAAATTACAAATCCGATAATCAGTAAAGATCCGTTCAAGCAATCACTCTCCTTATATATTACTTTTGTTCAGTTTAGTAAAAATACTATTTTTTAGATTATATCAATATATTCGTTGTTACTTCAATACTCTCTTTATATTAATATCGTATATAATGATTAATCATATTGTATTTTTATAGTATTCAATAAGATTATATTATAAATAGTCAAAAGAATATATTTTTTATAAATTTGTATAGTATATATTGATATAATAACTTTATAGGAGTTGTATTTAAAGGGGGTGGATATATGTCAGAATTTTACTTAAAAGAAAATGAAACACTTATTGGAAAAGCTATGATGGCTTATAAATATTCAAATTCTATTTCAAGAGAGCCGACAAGAGGATATTTATATGTTACAGATAAAAGAATCTGCTACTATGAATCATGGAGTGGATATGAGTATATGAACAGCTGTATATCTGAAATAGATGGATATGAAGTTAGAAAATCATTATTTATTAAATTTATCCATATATATGATGTAAACGGAAAGAGATTTATTTTCTCTGGAATGAAATCAAATGACGTATGCAGATGGCTTGATGAAGCCGGAGTAAGAAGATTATATTAATAAAAGCTGATTGCGTGTATATCACGAATCAGCTTTTTCTTTGTATATTAAAATCTATATATTTGTAGATAACTTATTTCAAATAGTAATATATTTAATGATTTATAATAATGTAGATGTTTATAAACCGCTATTTTGAAGATTTTTCTTTGAATTCTTCTTTTATTTTATCTGCAAGCTCTCTATTCTGAGATATATCTACAACAGTAGAACAGAATCCTTTTATAATCTGATTCATTCTGTCGTATGCAATCTGAGAATCCGCATACTCAAGTGCTTTGTTTGAATGAATAGGGAATGATTCAGGTGTATCTATTCCGATTTCTGCATATATTGTAGGACATACATAACTCACATTTCCTATATCAGATGATCCAGGAGAGCCTACAAATCCTTTTTCTGCAAAATCCACAACGCCGAATCTATTAAAGTTTTCTTCTGTTACAGATATCATGCTATCGATGTGAAGCATATTGTCAAATGGATTTTCAAAGAAATCATACTCAAGAGAACATCCTGTACTAAGTGCAGCGGCTTTGGCAATATTTATAACTTTATTTTTAAGTACTTCAAGAGATGATTTTTCTGGAGAACGCATACAGAATCTGCATACAGCTAAATCCGGTATGACATTGTGAACAGTTCCCCCATTTGTTATTATACCGTGGATTCTATCTTTTGAAGGCATCTGCTGACGAAGAAGTCCAACATTTACAAACATTGAAATTACTGCATCAAGTGCATTTACTCCTTTTTCAGGGGCCCGTGATGCGTGAGAAGGAACACCGCGGAATGTAAATTCTATAGCGTTCATTGCAAGATTGTAGACATACATATTATTTTTGGCGTCCATATGTGCCTGGAAAGCAAAGTCTATATTATCAAATGCACCAAGCTCAATCATATTGCATTTTGCTCCAAAAGTTTCCTCGGCAGGAGTACCTATAAGGTGAACATTTATCTTTAATTCCTTTGATATTTTTGAAAGAACTATTGCGCATCCAGTCATTGAAGCTGCAATCCAGTTGTGTCCGCATGCATGTGCATTTTCGTTGTTATTTTCTCCATATCCCGGAAGAGCATCATACTCTGCAAGGAATGCGTAGTTTTCATATGCAGGATCATTTATATATGAACCTATTACAGCTGTTGGAAGAGATTCATAAGGAGTTTCAACTTTGAAGTTGTGTTCTTTAAGAACATTTGAAATATATTCTGCAGAAAGGACTTCCTCTCCTCCAAGTTCGGGATTTTCGAAAATATATCTTGATATTTTTTCGAACAAAGGCTGATATTCATCTGTCAGCTCAACTATTTTGTCTTTAAAGTTATTCATATGAATTTTGCTCCTTTCAATATGTGTACAATCATAAAATATCATAATAAATGGAATAATACAATTTAATGTTTTGAATATTTAGATACTAAATCACATCAAAATCTATATCTCTGTATTTGACGATTTCATCAGCCATATCAGTTCCGTATTTTCCGGCAAATTCTTTTAGCACAGAAGCAGATATATCGCTTCCTTCTGAACCGAATATACTTTCAGTTATTCTTTTGAAAGTGTAGTAGATATGTCCGCAGTGATAGTCAAATCCTTTCATATTGTCTGGATTTTTGGGATTCATTTCTTCCGGATTCAAATTTGCATCCTTAAGTACAAAATTACAGTGAGTGCTATTGTGTATAGTCTGTGTAGTTTTGAAATCGAGATAAGGATTGAATCCCCTTGCTATGGAGTTATCGAGATGTGCGCAGTATATTTCTGCTGCATCTGAAAGACCCATTTCCTTGTACTGCATACTCCATGGACATGCGTATGAGTTGTATTCGTAATCAGGTGAGTAGTTTAGGACTACAAGCTGGTTTTCTATACCCATATTTTTTATTTCGTCCTTTGTTTCCTGAGTGAACTCCCATTCTCCGTATTCACAGTATGTTTTGAAGTTCAATTCTTTTCCATCTCTGATGGCTCTCTGTGCCATACGAGATCCTCTCTGTTCTGCGTATCTCTGAGTAGCCATGATGAAGGCTTTTTCTCCTCTGTCAGCGAATTTTTCTATAAGGTATTTGTAGTATGTCGCTGAAATAAATGCGTGATGTCTTTCTGTAAAATTTTTCATATGAATCACCTCGTAAAATGAGAATTTATTTTTTTTATTTATTATATCATATAAAAAACTGGCTTTAATACTGATGTATAGGGAATATCAGTATTAATATACAACAGATAAACTCTATGATGTTTTTATACATTATAAATTATTTTCAGAGGAATTAATATTTTTATTTAGAGCTAAAGCCATTAATACTGTTATGACTACAGATATTATATCAGCAATTGGTTGTGAATATAGAATACCATCTATACCTAATATATGAGGAAATATTAATATTATTGGTATGAAGCAAATACCTTGTCTACACGCTCCAAGGAAAAAGCCTTCTTTTCCTTTACCAAGTGCTAAAAATAAAGATGAATAAACAGTATAGAATCCAAAAAACATAAAAGTAAATCCATTTGCTCTTAGAGCTTTTGAACTTATATTTATCATCATTGTATTACCGTTTGAAAATAATGAGACTATGTTTTTGTTAAAAATAATAAATATTAAACCTGTAATTATACAGAATATCGTTGACCAAATAATAGATATTTTTATTGATTCCTTGAGACGAGAGAAATTTTTTGCTCCATAATTGTAGCCGGCAATTGGTTGAAATCCTTTGATAAAGCCGAATACGGTTAAACTACCGATAGAAACTAGACGAGTAACAATTCCCATACCAGCAATAACGGAGTCACCATAAATACTAGAGGCATTATTGACTAGAGAAATAGAAATACTTGTAAACAATTGAAATATAAGAGTAGGTACACCTATTTTAAATATTTCTGATAAAATATCTTTTGAAAATTTACAATCTCTTATTTTGAAGTTAAAAATACTTTTATTTTTCTTTATATAATTCAAATATATGGAAGTTGTTATTATTTGAGAGATAGCAGTTGCTATAGCAGCTCCAGAAACACCCATATTGAATTTATATATAAATATTGGATCCAATATAATATTTGAAAAAGCGCCGATAAGTAACGCAAACATTGTAGTTTTTGCAGAACCTTCACTTGTAACAATGTTATTCATAGTAACATTGAAAATATTAAAAATACATGAGAGGATGTAAATTCTCGAATATACAATAGCATAAGGTAATATGCTGTCAGTTGCACCTAAAAATATCAATAGAGGTTTTAAAAATAAAAGTGAAATTATAATTATAAAAGAACCAACTAACAAACTTCCATAGACGGCAGTACTTGCGGTATTGTTAGCTTTATCTTTATTTTTCTGACCAAGTAATCTTGAAATATATGATCCAGCTCCATTTCCGAAAAGAAGACCAAGTCCAACAATAACCTGACCTAAAGGATAAATAACTGATATAGCTCCCATTTGACTATTACCTAGTCCGCTTATGAAATAAGCATCAACAATATTGTATAAAGCATTTATAAGCATACCTATCATAGTAGGTATACCCATAACTAAAAGTGCTTTTGTTATTGGGGCACTGTCTAACAATTCAATTTTTTTAATCTTTGCATTCATAATATAAAAATCTCCTTCCAAATACAATAAAATATACTACTATAATTTATAGTAGTTGCGTTGTGTAAAATATACTACTATAATTTATAGTAGTTGTCAAGAAATTTTAAAAGGAGGAGTTTTATATGGCGACTATAGATTTAATTGTTTTAGGTATGTTAAAAAAAGAATCTTTAAGTGCGTATGATTTACAAAAATTAGTTGAATATAGGAATATCTCAAAATGGGTAAAAATAAGTACTCCATCAATCTATAAGAAAGTAATACAGTTAGAACAAAAAGGTTATATAGAGAGTCAAATCAAAAAAGAAGGTAAAATGCCAGAAAAAGCGGTATACTCTTTAACAAAGGCAGGAGAAAAAGAGTTTGAAAAATTGATGTTGGATATTTCCTGTAAGCCGATCAATATATATTTAGATTTTAATGCGGTTATTGTGAATATGGAATATATGACAAAAGATGTTCAAAAGCAATATTTAGATAATATTGATAAAAATATAAAATCATTAAAAAAGTATATTGAAAATAATATAGAATTAAAGGCAGGAATTAGTGATATTCCTAAAGTTGGTATGGAAGTTTTAGAACAACAATATATTTTGGTTAACAAATTAGAAGAGTGGATTGATTCATTAAGAAAATCTACAATACAATAATTTATATATTTGCAAAAAGAGAGACATAAGTCTCTCTTTTTATCTATACTATCTTCTTTCCTTCATTTCAGCCAAGTCACCAAACACTGGAGTAGCAAGTCCGAATCCACCAGATACAGACATTATCTGTCCAGTAGTGAATGCAGCATCGTCGCTTGCAAAATAAACAACAGCTCCTGCAATCTCTTCAGGAAGTCCCATTCTCTTGATAGGAGAATTCTTCATAAATACATCTCTGAAATTATCTGAAAGCTTGTTAAGTACTGCATCAGTTGCAGTCATTCCAGGAAGTACAGCATTGCATCTTATATTGTTTCTCGCTTCCTGAACAGCTATAAGTTTTGTAAGGTAGTTTATAGCAGCTTTACTAGTTCCGTATGCCACCTGAGATATATCAGGAACACTTCCTCCGATAGAAGAGATGTTTATTATACTTCCTCCGCCGTTTTCAGACATGTATTTTATAGCAGTCTGTGAAGCTATAAATACACTTGATAGGTTTATATTTACTGTAGATAAAAATACCTCAGGATCTGTGTGTGATATATCAAGGTCTTTTCTTGGGTCAGATGTTCCGAAATTGTTTACAAGTACATCTATGTGACCTTCGTTTTTTACAGCTTCTTCTATCATAGTTTTGTATGTTTCTGGTTTTGTAGCGTCATTGTAGACAAATTTTATATTTGAAAGTCCTTCTTTTTCAAGTTCAGCTATTTTTTCCTTTGCAAGTTCCTCATTTCTGGCAGCCATGTATACAATGGCTCCTTCTTCGGCACAGCGTTTTACTATCCGGTGTCCAATTCCACGAGTAGATGCTGTTACAAGCACAACTTTATTTTTTAATCTCATATATAATCCCTCCGTTTCAACAAATTCCTGTTATCTTTATTATATTACTTTTTTTAATAATGTTAAGTAAAAATAAAATGTTAACGAATATTATCATGTTATTTTGTATAAATAATAAAAAAACAAAACTTTAAAATGGATTGTATAGTTCGCGCAAATATATATTAAACAAACTTATTTCGGGATATTGTTCATAATATGGTGTAAAATATATCGAAAAAATTTATAGATTATATGAAAAATAAAATTGCAATTGAGACGAGAAAAAATAATAATACTGCTCAATATGATATAATATAAACATAACATACGAACGGAGGACAGATTATGGAATACATAAATATACCGAAAACAGACCTTAAAGCATCAAAACTGGCACTTGGATGTATGCGTATTGCGGATAAAAGTGTTGAAGATGTGGAAAAACTTATATACAAAGCGCTTGAACTGGGGATAAATTTCTTTGATCATGCAGATATATATGGCGGTGGAAAATCAGAGCAGTTATTTGGAGAAGTTCTGAAGAGAAATCCAGGGCTTAGAGAAAAGATGATTATACAGACAAAATGTGCTATAGTTCCAGGGAAAATGTATGATTTTTCAAAGGAACATATTTTAAAGAGTGTGGATGAATCTCTTGAAAGACTTCAGTGTGGATATATAGATATACTTCTTCTTCACAGACCGGATGCACTTTGTGATCCGATGGAAGTTGCAGAGGCTTTTGATGAGCTTCACAGAACAGGGAAGGTAAGAAATTTCGGAGTTTCAAATCATACTCCACTTCAGATACAGCTGCTTGAAAAATACAGTAAATACCCTATTATAATAAATCAGCTTCAGCTTTCAATAGTGCATTCTGTTATGATAGACTCAGGACTTAATATGAATATGGTTGAGCCTTTTGCGCAGGACAAAGATGGAGGAGTTTTAGATTTCTGCAGACTTAACGATATAGTTATACAGCCTTGGAGTATAGTTCAGGCATCATGGGCTGATGGAACATTTATAGACAATCCTAAATATCAGAAGTTAAACGATGTTTTGGATGAGCTTTCTGAGAAATACGGCGTGACAAAAAATGCAATTGCTGTTGCATGGATACTTAGACATCCGGCTATGATGCAGCCTATTGCGGGTACTACATCACCACTTCACCTTGAGGAGACTGCAAAGGCAGTGGATGTAAAACTTACAAGAGAAGAGTGGTACAGACTTTATCTTGCTGGAGATAAACCTCTTCCATAAACAATAACACAAGGATATTTGAATTATGAAAGAATATAAAAATATAAAACAGGATACAAAAGATACACCAAAAACTGAAAAGACAAAAATGAAGTTTGTCGAAGCCATGAAGGAATGTATGAAGTCAAAGTCTGTAGATTCTATAACAGTCAGAATGATTACAGAAAAATGTGGTATGACAAGACAGACATTTTACAGAAACTTTCTCGATAAATATGATCTTATAAACTGGTATTTTGACAGGATACTTCTCGAGTCATTTGAAAGAATGGGAGATGGAAAGACAATATACGAGGGGCTTGTTAAAAAGTTTCAGTATATAGAAGAAGAGAAGCTGTTTTTCGCGGTTGCCTTTCGTTCAGATGATCAGAATTCACTGAAACAGCATGATTTTGAGCTTATTCTGGAGTTTTACTGTAACCTTATAGAGGAAAAGAATGGAGAAAAACCGTCTTCAGATATAATGTTTATGCTCGAGATGTACTGCAGAGAGTCTATAACAATGACTGTAAAATGGGTTCTTGGAGACATAAAAGTCAGTGATGAGGAACTTGCAAAGCTTCTTGTAAGAGCAATGCCAAGAGAGCTTGCAGAGCTTTTTGAAAGACTTGAAATTCTTGACTAACTGATTTTTTACAACTTATATCTGGAAGATTTTAGATAATAATATGTGATATTTATGTTACAGATTTATCAATCTGTAACATTTGGGCTTTAAAAGTTACACTTGTGAAATAGTGTAACTTTTATTTTTTTGCAAGATTGTTAAAATTATAATTAAGAGATATAGCTTAAACGTTATATCGCAATAAATATCAAATAAGAGGTGTATTATAATGGCAAACAGAATAAATCTTAATCAGACTTCATTTCATGGAGCAGGAGCTATAAATGAAATAGCTAACGAAGCAAAAATACGTGGATTCAAAAAAGCATTTGTATGTTCAGATCCAGATCTTATAAAATTCGGAGTAACTTCAAAAGTTACAGATGTCCTTGAAAATGCAGGTCTTGAATATGAGATATATTCAGATATAAAAGCAAATCCAACAATAGAAAATGTTAAAAACGGTGTTGAAAAATTCAAAGCTTCAGGAGCAGATTATATAATAGCTATAGGTGGAGGTTCTTCAATGGACACTGCAAAAGCTATAGGTATAATAATAGCAAACCCTGAGTTTGAAGATGTAAGAAGCCTTGAGGGAACAGCTCCTACAAAGAACCCATGTGTTCCAACAATAGCAGTTCCAACAACAGCAGGTACAGCAGCAGAAGTTACTATAAACTACGTAATAACTGATGTTGAGCGCAAGAGAAAATTTGTATGCGTAGATCCTCACGATATGCCGATAATAGCAGTTGTAGACCCTGATATGATGTCTTCTATGCCAAAAGGACTTACAGCTTCAACTGGTATGGATGCACTTACTCATGCAATAGAGGGATATATAACTAAGGGAGCATGGGAAATGACAGATATGTTCCACTTAAAAGCTATAGAAATAATAGCAAAATCTCTAAGAGGTGCAGTTGAAAATACTAAGGAAGGACGTGAAGGAATGGCTCTTGGACAGTATATAGCTGGTATGGGATTCTCAAACGTTGGACTTGGTATAGCTCACTCAATGGCTCATACACTTGGAGCAGTATACGACACTCCTCATGGTGTTGCATGTGCAATGATGCTTCCAATAGTTATGAACTACAACAAAGAAACTACTGGAGAAAAATACAGAGAGATAGCAAGAGCTATGGGTGTTGAAGGTGTAGATAATATGTCTGTTGAAGAATATAGAGAAGCAGCTATAAATGCGGTAAGAAAACTTTCTGCAGATGTTGGTATACCTGAAAAACTTGAAGCTATAAAAGAAGAAGATCTTGATTTCCTTGCAGAGTCAACTTGTGCAGATGCATGTGCACCAGGAAACCCAAGAGATATAGATGTTGAAAATGCAAAAGCTCTTTTCAGAGAAATAATGTAATATATTATTAAAATAGATACGGGACAGATATTTTCTGCCCCGTATTTTTCTATATATGAGTAAAGTCCCAATATATGGGTATTTTTAATATAATTATATAATTTCTATGAGATAGAGGTTTTCAGCTTTCTATATAGAAATCTATAATAAACAGATTATAGAGAGCAGGCGATAAAAATGAACGCAAAAACAAAAGCATGGGTAAATATTGTTCTACTGATAGTTACCCTGGGAGTAAATGCAGCAGGTGCTATGGGACTTATAAATGGACTTTCGCAAAAGGAAGTTTCGGATATGTACAATACGGTGATAACACCGGCACCCTTCACATTCAGAATATGGAGTGTAATATATATACTTCTTATAGTGTCTCTGATTGTGATGATAATAAAAAAAGATGATGATTACTACAAAAATGCAGTAGAGAGAATAAGTGTACCATTCTGGATATCATGTATATTGAATATAGGATGGATTGTATTTTTCTCATATGAAATGATAGGTATATCTACAATATTTATACTTGGATTTATGTATACGCTTTTATTTATCATGATGAGACTGGAGGGAATTTACAAGGGTGAAAGACAGCTTCTGAGACTTACATTCGGACTTTATGGAGGATGGCTTACTGTGGCATCGATTGTAAATGAGGCTGCATTTTTTACAAAGAGATCCGGAGCCGGATATGTAACAGATTCAGCAGGAGCTACAATACTTATACTTGGTATTATAATAGTGCGGATAATAATGTTTCTTATAAGAAATGCATTCTACCCTCTTCCTGTAGCCTGGGCGTATTATGGAATATACAGTACAGCTATAGAAAGTGGAAATAGTGCAGTGGCAAATGTAAGTGTGATAGGAATTATAATTCTTGTATTTTTATTTATATTTATGCGGTATAAAAACAGAAGAAAATGGCGGTAAAATAAAAGGAGCTGTTGCAAAACGTCGAAAAGACGGTAGTGCAATAGCTCCTGTTTTGTTATAAATCTATTTCTATTCTGAAAAGATTAAGTGGGATATAATGTTTGTTGTTTATTATAATTCTGTTGTTTTGATCAATTATATTTTCATATACAAGAAGGAACGAATCATCTTCGGACAGCCTGTAGTTTATAGCTGAAAAGTTTCCTGCAGATGAATGTGAACAGATTCTTTTGCAGGTTTTCATTTCGTTGTAGCATCTTTTTTCCAGATACTCAAGAAGCTGATCTTTTTCGTTGAGATCTATCTTTGACTCAGCAATTACATCTATAGGAACAAAGCTGAGTGTATAAGCGACCGTATCAGGTCCGCATTTATACCATCTGTCTGTTATTACTACGGCTGGCATATATCTGTTGTCCATTGCATCTATTATAGACTTTGTAGGTGGCTCTATCCTGAACTCAAATTCCACGCTGTCTATTTTTTCTGTACAATAACTGTATATAGGATGTATATTTTTTTCTTCGTAGTTGTCTATTTTTTCCGTGTTATTTTTTACAAAATTTCCTACACCCTGTATATTTTTGATAAGACCATCCTCCTGAAGTAGAGTAAGTGCCTTTCTTAGAGTCATTCTACTTATATTCATTTCAGCTGAAAGAACATTTTCTGAGGGAAGCTGTGAACCCTTTGGATAAGTTCCGTCTTTTATCTTGTCATAAAGAGCATCGTATACTCTTACATATTTAAGTTTGCTTTCTTTTTTATCCATAATCACCATACCTGTCTATTAATCTGATAAATTTATTATACTTGTGATAATTTACTATGTCAAATACTATACAGGAAAATGTATTCAAAAAATAAATTGGAAGGATATATACTCCGAAAATATTGAAATAACTGAATTATAAAAAATAGACAAGTTGTATACATAAAAATATACAAAAAATAAAAAGAAAACGGTTGCAATTATACCTGTCTAATGCTATACTTATTTCAGAAATAAAAATTAGACAAGTAATTAGACAAATATAAATAAATTAGGAGGTAATCATTATGCAGAATTATTCAGGAGAAGTAGGTTTACAGTATCATTTACAGATAAGACCGGGAGATGTAGGACGTTATGTAATACTTCCGGGAGATCCAAAAAGATGTGAGAAAATAGCTCGTCACTTTGACGATGCAAAACTTGTTGCAGACAGCAGAGAGTATGTTACATATACAGGATATCTTGACGGAGAAAAAGTCAGCGTTACATCAACAGGTATAGGTGGTCCATCAGCCTCTATAGCTATGGAGGAACTTGTACTTTGTGGAGCAGATACATTTGTACGTGTTGGTACATGTGGTGGAATAGACATAAATGTAAAAGGTGGAGATATAGTTGTAGCTACAGGAGCAGTTCGTATGGAAGGTACAAGTAAAGAGTACGCACCAATAGAATATCCGGCAGTTTCAGATCTTGATGTGACAAATGCACTTGTACAGTCATGTAAAGATCTTGGATACACTCATCATCACGGAGTTGTTCAGTGTAAAGACGCATTCTACGGTCAGCACGAACCGGCAAGAATGCCTGTAAGCTATGAACTTCTGAATAAATGGGAAGCATGGAAAAGACTTGGATGCAAGGCATCTGAAATGGAATCGGCAGCACTTTTCATAGCGGCAAGCCATCTTGGAGTTAGATGTGGATCTACATTCCTTGTTGTAGCAAATCAGGAAAGAGATGCTCTTGGACTTGAAAATCCTATAGTTCACGATACAGAAGCGGCTATAAAAGTTGGAGTTGAAGCACTTAGAAAACTTATAAAAGAAGATAAAGAAAGAAAATAGGAGGTAGTCCATGAAATTTGCACTTAACCTTATAGGAATCCTTCTTGTAATAGCGATAACAGCCCTTATATCATGGGATAAAAAGAATATAGAATGGAAACTTGTTTTAAAAGCGATAATAATACAGTTTGTAATAGCGATAATACTTGTAAAAGTACCGATTGGTACAAAGATTGTATCGGCGATATCGGATGCTGTAACAGCTGTAATAAACTGTGGTAAAGCAGGTCTTGACTTTGTATTTGGAAGTCTTGCAGATGGTTCTGCTCCTACAGGTGTTATATTTATAGTACAGGTTCTTGGTAATATAATATTCCTTTCTGCACTTGTAAGTCTTCTATATTATATAGGAGTACTTGGGTTTATTGTAAAGTGGATAGGAAAAGCAGTTGGAAAACTTATGGGAACAACAGAAGTTGAATCATTTGTAGCAGTTGCAAATATGTTCCTTGGGCAGACAGACAGTCCAATACTTGTAAGTAAATATCTGAACAGAATGACAGACAGTGAAATAATGGTTGTTCTGGTATCTGGTATGGGAAGTATGTCAGTTTCAATACTTGGAGGATACGCAGCACTTGGAATACCGATGAACTACCTTCTTATAGCAAGTGCTCTTGTACCTATAGGAAGTATAATAATAGCAAAAATGATACTTCCTCAGACGGAAACAGTAAGCGAAATAGCAGAAGTAAAAATGGACAACAAAGGAAGCAATACAAATGTAATTGAAGCCGTAACAGAAGGTGCAAATACAGGAATACAGATGGTTATTTCGATAGCAGCATCTCTTGTTGCAATGGTTGGGCTTGTTTTCGCTGTAAACCAGATATTAGGTTTTGTAGGACTTAGCCTTGAGCAGATACTTTCATATGTATTTGCACCATTTGGATATCTTATGGGACTTGATGGAAAAGATATATTTATGGAAGCTACACTTCTTGGTAAAAAACTTATACTTAACGAGTTTATAGCTTTTGAAAGTCTTGGTGGAACTTTAAGTACTCTTGATCCAAGAACAGCTATGATATGTGCAATATCTCTATGCGGATTTGCAAATGTCAGCAGCCTTGGTATATGTGTTTCAGGAATAGCAGTTCTTTGCCCTGAAAAGAAACACGTACTTTCAAGACTTGTAGTTAGAGCTATGATAGGTGGTGTACTTGTAAGTATACTAAGTGCCATGATAGTAGGATTTGTAATGTTATTCTAATGTAAAATAATCAGGCCGCGATTTTTTCGCGGTCTGAGTGTGTATAAAAAAGTCTAAAAGGATATATAATATAATAAAATAGACATAAGATAGTAAGACTTGGAGGAGATACAATGAAATACAGAAGAATTTTTACAATAGTAATAGACTCACTTGGAGTTGGTGCTCTTGAAGATGCAGCAAAATACGGGGACGAAAATGCCGATACCCTTGGACATATATCAGAAACAAATAAGGATATGAAGATACCAAACCTTCAGAAACTTGGAATGGCAAATCTGCATAATCTGAAAAATATTGCTCCTGTAGAGAATCCACTTGGATATTACACAAAACTTAGAGAAATGAGCAACGGAAAAGATACGATGACAGGTCATTGGGAGATGATGGGACTTCATATAACAGAGCCTTTCAAAACTTTTACTGAAACAGGATTTCCAAAAGAACTTATAGATGAACTTTCAAGAAGAACAGGAAAGACTATAATCGGAAATAAAAGTGCAAGCGGAACAGAAATACTGGATGAACTTGGAGAAGAGGAAATAGCTACAGGACATATGATAGTTTATACTTCTGCTGACTCTGTGCTTCAGATATGCGGAAATGAGGAAACTTTCGGTCTTGAAGAACTTTATAGATGCTGTGAGATAGCAAGAGAGATTACAATGAAGGACGAATGGAAAGTAGGGCGTATAATAGCCAGACCTTATGTGGGAAGAAAAAAAGGAGAGTTCAAAAGAACTGCAAACAGACATGACTACGCACTTAAGCCATATGGAAAGACAGCTCTTGATGCTCTTAAAACAGCAGGATATGATGTAATATCTGTAGGAAAAATATTTGATATTTTTGACGGAGAGGGTCTTACAGAAAGCAATAAATCAAAAAGCTCAGTTCATGGAATGGAACAGACAATTGAAATTGCAAAAAGAGACTTCAATGGGCTTTGCTATGTAAATCTGGTTGATTTTGATGCTCTTTGGGGACACAGAAGAAATCCTGAAGGATATGCAGAAGAACTTGAAAAATTTGATGTGAAACTTGGAGAGTTTCTGGAAAATCTGAAAGAGGACGACCTTCTTATAATAACAGCAGATCACGGAAATGATCCTACACATTCAGGAACAGATCATACAAGAGAAAAAGTTCCATTTATAGCATATTCTCCATCTATGTCAGGACATGGAAAAATAGATGAGCAGGATACATTTGCAGTAATTGGAGCTACAATAGCAGATAATTTTGATGTAAAAATGCCAGAGGGAACAATAGGAAACTCTGTACTTGATAAACTTATATAATAAAGGAGATAATGAAGATGAAAAGAGAAGATATTTTAAAAGCAGTTGATCATACATTACTAGGACAGGCAGCTACGTGGAACGATATAAAAACTGTAATAGATGACAGTATAAAATACAATGCGGCATCTGCCTGTATACCGGCATCATTTGTAAAAAGAGCAGCTGAATATGCTGATGGTAAAATGCCGATATGTACAGTAATAGGGTTCCCAAATGGATACAGTACTACAGAAGTAAAGGTATTTGAAGCAAAAAATGCTGTAGAAAACGGAGCATCTGAGATAGATATGGTAATAAATATAGGAGATGTGAAAGACGGAAAATTTGACGAAATAAAAGAAGAAATAAAGAAAATACATGAAGCATGTGATGGAAAAATACTTAAAGTTATAATAGAAACTTGTCTTCTTACTGAAGAGGAGAAGATAGAAATGTGCAGAGTTGTAACAGAGTCTGGAGCAGAATATATAAAAACATCTACAGGATTCTCTACAGGAGGAGCTACATTTGATGATATAGCTTTAATGAAAAAGCATGTAGGAGAGAATGTAAAAATAAAAGCTGCCGGTGGAATTTCATCTTTTGATGATGCTGAGAAGTTTATGGAACTTGGAGCAGACAGATTAGGTACAAGCAGACTTGTAAAAATAATGAAAAACGAAAGCAACATATCTGGATATTAAAAATATACTTTGTAGAAGATAATTTAAAGAACTCTGTTTTATACAGGGTTCTTTTTATATGTTTTTATAACAGTTGATAATATGTATATTGTTATATTGTTTAAAGAAATATGATATTAAAAACACATCAAACGAAAGTTAATATACTTGTATTCGAAACTATATTATGCTATATTTTTATTTATAATGAAACTTATATAACGAGGAAATGATTATGAATAAAAGACATTTACAGATACTGGATTTACTTACAAAATATAAAAAAATAGAAGTTACAAAGCTTTCAGAGGTACTTGGTGTATCTCAGGTAACAATAAGAAAGGATCTTGCAGCACTTGAAAGTATGGGAACTGTAGTAAGAGAGCATGGATATGCGACTTTGAACAACAGTGACGATATAAATACAAGACTTGCATATAACTATGAAACGAAACAGGAAATTGCAAAAAGAGCTGTAGAATCCATAAAAGACGGAGAAACTATAATAATAGAATCAGGTTCATGCTGTGCACTTGTGGCACTTGAAATAGCAAAGACCAAAAAAGATGTTACTATGATTACAAACTCGGCGTTTATAGCTGACTATATCAGAAAATATTCTACGGTAAAAATAGTACTTCTCGGTGGAGAATATCAGAATGAATCCCAGGTAATGGTGGGACCTATGGTCAGAAAGTGTGTAGAGGGATTCTTTGTAGACAAGTTATTTTTAGGAATAGATGGATTTACATTTGAAACAGGTTTCACAGGAAGAGACTATATGCGTGGTGAGGCTATAAGAGATATGGCAAAACAGGCGTCAAATGTAATAGTTGTTGCGGACTCTGGAAAGTTTGGTCAGAAAGGTGTGGTTGGACTTCTGGATACATCGAGAATATCAAAGGTATACACAGACGATGGAATTCCGGCGGAATATGAGGAATATCTGAAAGAAAAAAATATTGAGGTTATAAAATAGGGCACAAAGGGGAATAATATGAAATTTGAGTATATAGATAGAAATAACTGGAAAAGAGAAGAGTATTTCAGACATTATAAAGAAAATATACCATGCACATACAGTATAAGTGCAAAACTGGATATATCAAATATAAAAAACAGAAATGAAAAAATATATCCGGCCATGCTGTATGCAATTTCAACTATTGTAAATAGATATGATGAATTCAGAACATCACTGGATGAGGATGGCAGAGTAGGAGTGTTTGACGAGATGATGCCCTGCTACACTGTATTCAACAAAGAAACAGAGATGTTTTCCAATATATGGACTGAATACAGAAAAGATTACAGCGAGTTCAAAAGACTTTATATTGAAGATGTAGAGAATTACGGAAATTTTACATCTATGAATGCGAAACCGGGTACACCGATAAATACTTTTCCTGTGTCGATGATACCATGGATTTCGTTTGAGGGATTTAATCTAAACCTTCAGAAAGGATATGACTATCTTCTTCCGATATTTACTATGGGAAAATACTGCATTGAAGATGGAAAATATATCATGCCTATATCTGTACAGGTTCATCATGCGGTATGTGATGGATTTCATGTATCCAGGTTTATAAATGAGTTGCAGGAATTTATAAATAAATTTGAATGGATATAATTTCATATTACAATTAATAATAATAAAAAGCTGTCATATGAATCTTTTGTAGGTTCGATGACAGCTTTTTATTATTAAGATTTATTGGATATATTCTATATTAGTGAGTTTTAAAAGAAGCACTCAAGTCCGTTACTTACAAAAATCTGTCTGTAATCTTCAAGGTCTTCTTTCTGAAGAGCCTTTATATTTTTCAGTTTATAATCTCTTCCAAGAAGTTCATATTTTTTCTCTCCGAACTGATGGAATGGAAGAAGCTGAACTTTTTTTGCACCTACTGAAACAAGAAGTTTTGATAGACCTTCAGCATCTTCTATAGAATTGTTGAAACCAGGAATAACAGGTATTCTCGGAAGAACCTCTATTTTGTTTTCTATAGCCCATTTAAGATTTTCTATTATAAGCTCATTGTGAACTTCTGTACCTTCAAAATGTTTGTTGGAATCGTAATGCTTAACATCGAAAAGAAGAAGATCAAGCATTTCTGCAAGCTCTTTGAATGTATCTTTTTCTATATATCCGGTTGTCTCTATAGCGACATGTATATTGTGTTTATGAAGTTCAGAGATAAGATTCTTCAGAAATTCCGGCTGACTCATTCCCTCTCCTCCAGAGATAGTAACCCCTCCACCTGATTCTTCATAGAAATCAATATCCTGAAGACATGTTTCAACGATTTCATCTACTGAAGAGTATTCACCTTCATAAGAAAGTGCATCGCTCATACAGCTATCAACGCATTTAAGGCATTTTACACATTTTGAATTATCTATTGATATTTTTCCATCTATGTGAGAAATAGCAGATTCAGGACAGGTATTTACACAACTCAGACAATGAACACATTTTTTCTCATCGTATAATAGCTGTATATCCTCTATCTGAGATTCGGGATTTGAACACCATGCACATCTAAGAGGACATCCTTTTAAAAATACTGTGGTTCTTATCCCCGGGCCGTCATGAATGCTGAATTTCTGTATATTAAATATGATTCCTTTTTTCATAATATAATTCCTCCTGATAATATGATTGCAATTATTGGATAAAATAACGATATAATTTCTAAGGATATAATATCATATAGAATATAATATGTAAAATAAAATAATTACGAATGAAACTTTAACTGTCTTTTTATGAAATATATATTGACTTTCATACGAGGTAATATATAATATAAGTATAAAATGAAATATAAATATCTTTCAAATGAAATAAGAAGGAGAAAAATAATATGAAAAACGTTGAACATTTCGGTGACCTTACACCAAGGATGAATGAATATAGAGAAAAGGTTCTTGATAAGAAACCTTATATATGTGCAGAGAGAGCACTTCTTGCGACAGAGGCATACAAAGCAAATCAGAATCAGCCTCCTGTTATGAAACGTGCACTTATGTTAAAGAACATACTTGAAAAGATGACAATATATATAGAAGATGAAACTCTTATAGTAGGAAACCAGGCTAAATCAAATAAAGATGCTCCTATATTCCCTGAATATACACTTGAATTCGTACTAAACGAACTTGATTTATTTGAAAAACGTGATGGTGATGTATTCTACATAACTGAACAGACAAAAGAGGATATTAGATCAATAGCACCTTTCTGGGAAAATAACAACCTTAGAAGTAAGGGTGGAGCACTTCTTCCTGATGAGGTAAGTGTATATATGGAAACAGGTTTCTTTGGAATGGAAGGAAAACTTAATTCAGGGGATGCACATCTTGCAGTTGACTATCAGCAGGTACTTGAAAAAGGACTTAAAGGATATGAGGAGAGAGTAAAAAAACTTAAATCAGAACTTGACCTTTGCAAACCTGAAAGTATAGACAAGTATCAGTTCTACAAAGCTGTACTTATAGTAATAGATGCTGTTAAGACTTATGCAGATCGTTTCTCAAAACTTGCCCTTGAACTTGCTGAAAAGGAAACAGGAAAGAGAAAAGAGGAACTTCTTGAAATAAGCCGTATATGTGCAAAGGTTCCATATGAACCGGCAGAAACATTCCATGAGGCAGTTCAGTCTACTTGGTTTATACAGCTTATACTTCAGATAGAATCAAATGGACATTCACTTTCATACGGAAGATTTGACCAGTATATATATCCATACTACAAGCACGATGTAGATAATGGACTTATAACTGATGATGAGGTAGTTGAAATACTTACAAATCTATGGATAAAAACTCTTACAATAAACAAAGTAAGAAGTCAGTCTCATACTTTCAGTAGTGCAGGAAGCCCAATGTATCAGAACGTTACAATAGGCGGACAGACTACAGATAAAAAAGACGCTACAAATGAACTTTCATACCTTGTACTTAAATCAGTTGCACAGACAAGACTTCCACAGCCAAACCTTACAGTAAGATATCACAGAAATATGCCAAAGGAATTTTTAGATGAGGCAATCGAGGTAATGAAGCTTGGAACAGGAATGCCTGCTTTTAACTCAGATGAGGTCATAATACCTTCATTTATAGAAAAAGGTGTAAAAGAAGAGGATGCATACAACTATTCGGCTATAGGATGCGTTGAGACTGCAGTTCCTGGAAAATGGGGATACAGATGTACAGGAATGAGTTACATGAATTTCCCTAGAATACTTCTTATAGTTATGAATGACGGAATAGATCCAACAACAGGAAAGAGATTTGTTGAGGGATGCGGACACTTCAAGGATATGAAATCATTTGATGAGCTTATGGCAGCTATAGATAAAGTTATGAGAGAGCTTACTCGTATGAGTGTAATAGTTGAAAATGCTATAGACCTTGCACTTGAAAGGGATGTTCCGGACGTTCTTTGTTCAGCACTTACTGAAGACTGTATAGGTAGAGGTAAGACTATAAAAGAAGGTGGAGCGGTATACGACTTCATATCAGGACTTCAGGTGGGGATAGCAAATATGGCAGACAGCCTTGCAGCAATCAAAAAACTTGTATTCGAAGAAAAGAAAATCACTCCAGAGCAGCTTTTCAATGCTATGGAAGATGACTTCACAAGTGAAGAAAACAAAAAAATACAGTACATGCTTATAAACGATGCTCCAAAATACGGAAACGACAACGATTATGTTGATAATCTTGTTGTAGAGGTATACAATTCATATATAGATGAAATGAAAAAATATCCTAACACTCGTTATGGAAGAGGACCAATAGGTGGTATAAGATATGCAGGTACATCAAGTATATCTGCCAACGTAGGACAGGGATTTGGAACAATGGCAACTCCTGATGGACGTAATGCACGTACACCTCTAGCTGAAGGATGTTCGCCAGCTCACAACTGTGACAAGAAAGGACCTACTTCAGTATTCAAATCAGTATCAAAACTTCCTACACACGAGATAACAGGGGGAGTTCTTCTTAACCAGAAGGTTACACCTCAGATGTTAGCAAGTGAAGAAAACAGAGATAAGCTTGAAATGATGATAAGAACATTCTTCAACAGACTTGATGGATACCACGTTCAGTACAATGTTGTTTCAAGAGAAACTCTGATAGATGCACAGAAACATCCTGAAAAACACAGAGACCTTATAGTAAGGGTTGCAGGATATTCAGCATTCTTCAATGCATTATCAAAAGCTACTCAGGATGATATAATAGGAAGAACTGAACAGACTTTATAAAAAACTAATAATAAAAATAAATTTATAATATAAAAGTAATTGCAAAAGGAGATATTAAAAAATGGAATTCATAGTTGATACAGTAAACCTTGACGAAATAAGAGATGCAGTAGAGTATATGCCTATAGTGGGAGTTACAAGTAACCCTTCAATAGTAAAGGCTACTTCACCAGAAAACTTCTTTGACCATATGAGAGAGATAAGAAACATAATAGGAAAAGAAAGAAGCCTTCATGTTCAGGTAATAGCAAAGGACGCGGAAGGAATAATAAAAGAGGCTCACAGAATACTTGAAGAAATAGACAATGAAGTATATATAAAAGTTCCTGTTTCATATGAAGGAGTTAAAGCTATAAAAGCACTTAAGGCAGAAGGAATAAAAGTTACAGCAACAGCAGTATACGACCTTATGCAGGCATATATGGCACTTGCAGCAGGTGCTGATTATATAGCTCCATATGTAAACAGAATAGGAAACCTTGGAGCAGATCCAATGGATCTTATATCAGCTCTTTCTGATAGAATAGCTGTTGATGGATATGACTGTAAGATTGTAGCAGCTTCATTCAAAGGAGTTCAGCAGGTAAGGGATTCATTCAACTACGGTGCTCATTCAATAACAGCTCCAGTTGCAGTTTTAAAACAGATATTCGCAAATCCTAATATAGAAAAAGCAGTTGATGATTTCAATAAAGACTGGTATTCAATGTACGGAGAAGGAAAAGGAATCTGCGAATTATAGAGGCAAATTATAATGTTAAAAATATAACACAGTACATTTCTTATAGATTTGTACTGTGTTTTTTTGTTAAACATATTGACTGCTGCATTGCGTAATAGATTATCATAATATTTGAAAGGAGATAAAAATATTTTGCGATAAATAGACTTTATAATTTTAGTTAAAAAAATAACTATATACTTGACAAAATTTATCAAGTTTTGATAATATTAAGACATAAAGTAGGTGATGAAAATGTTATTTACAAAGGAAAGCGACTATGCGATAAGAATAGTTAGAGCGCTTAATAATGTAGATAAACTGACAATCAGAGAGATTTGTGAGAAGGAGGAATTACCTGAGGCGTTTGCATACAAGATAATAAAAAAACTTGCAAAAGCCGGCATTGTAAACATAAAAAGAGGTGCAGCCGGTGGATACAGCCTTGCAAAAGATACAGAAAGTATGAATCTATATGATATAGTTTCATCTGTAGAGCCTGATTTTGCTGTTATGCAGTGTATAAATGGATTCTGCAGCCGAAATGGAAATAATGGACGTTGTTGTGTTCATAAAGAACTTGTATCTATACAAAGAGAGGTAGAAGAACTTCTTAAAAGAAAAACTCTGAGTGAAATATTTGGTCAATAAGAGAGGATTTGGCTTGTACTTATGTATAGGCTGAATTTTAAGATTAAAGTGGACTAAATACATCTACTTTTTTATAAAAATCCATTTTTCAGGAGGAAAAAATATGAATCATTGTTACGGATGCAATACATGTAAAAGTGCGGATAAACCTTTAGAGGGATATATAAAAGGTCTTCCGTTTGAAACTTCTCATCATAGAGTTGAGAGTCAGAGCACAAAATGTGGATTTGGTCTTCAGGGAGTATGCTGCAGACTCTGTTCAAATGGACCTTGCCGTATAACTCCGGAAGCTCCGAGAGGTATATGTGGAGCTACAGCAGATACAATAGTGGCAAGAAACTTCCTTAGAGCAGTTGCTTCTGGATCTGGATGCTACATACATGTTGTAGAAAATACAGCAAGAAATGTAAAGGATGTAGCCCAGAAAAGAGGAGAAATAAAGGGTGAAAATGCACTTAATAGACTGGCAGATATTTTTGGAATATCAGAAGAAGATAAATATATAAGAGCTGAAAAAGTTGCAGATGCTGTACTTAAGGATTTATATCTTCCTGAGTATGAAAAAATGGAACTTGTTGAGAAAATGTCTTATGCTCCTAGATTCAAAAACTGGAAGGAACTTGGTATTCTTCCCGGTGGAGCAAAATCTGAGATATGTCATGGTGTTGTAAAATGTTCAACAAACCTTAACTCAGATCCTGTAGATATGCTTAAAGACTGTCTGAAACTTGGAATTTCTACAGGAATATACGGACTTACACTTACGAATCTACTAAACGATATAGTACTTGGAGAACCTGAAATAAGAATGGCTCCAGTAGGTATGAGAGTAGTGGATCCTGAGTATATAAATATAATGATAACAGGACATCAGCATTCGATGTTTACATATCTTCAGAAGAGACTTACAGAAGATGATATAGTTGAAAAAGCAAAAAAAGCAGGTGCAAAAGGATTCAAACTTGTAGGATGTACATGCGTTGGTCAGGATCTTCAGCTTAGAGGAGCTCATTATGAGGATATATTCGATGGACACGCGGGAAACAATTACACAAGTGAGGCTATACTTGCAACTGGAGCAATAGATGCTGTTATATCAGAGTTTAACTGTACTCTACCTGGAATAGAACCTATATGTGATGAACTTAAAATAAAACAGATATGTATTGACGATGTCGCAAAGAAAGCAAATGCGGAACTTAAAGTATTTGATTTTGAAAATAGAGAAGAAGTATCTGAGGAAATAATAGATATGGTTATAGATTCATATACTTCAAGAAGAGGAGATGTTCCTCTTAATCTTATGGAAGACCACGGATATGAGAATACACTTACAGGTGTAAGTGAAGGATCTCTTAAAAACTTCCTTGGCGGAAACTGGAAACCTCTTGTAGATCTTATAGTTTCAGGTGATATAAAAGGTGTTGCAGGAGTTGTAGGATGTTCAAACCTTACAGCTGGTGGACACGATGTTCTTACTGTTGAGCTTGTAAAACAGCTTATAGCAAAGGATATAATAGTACTTACAGCAGGATGTTCATCTGGAGGAATTGAAAACTGCGGACTTATGACTCCAGAGGCAGCGGAACTTGCAGGACCTAAACTGAAGGCAGTGTGCAAAAAGCTTGGAATACCACCAGTACTTAACTTTGGACCATGTCTTGCAATAGGAAGACTTGAAATAGTTGCAACTGAACTTGCTGAGGAGATAGGAGTAGACCTTCCACAGCTTCCACTTGTACTTTCTGCAGCTCAGTGGCTTGAGGAACAGGCACTTGCAGATGGATGCTTTGGACTTGCGCTTGGACTTCCCCTTCACCTTGGACTTCCGCCATTTGTTACAGGAAGTGATGTCGCTGTGAAGCTACTTACTGAAGATATGAAACAGCTTACAGGTGGACAGGTTATAATAAATCCTGATGCGGTTGAGACTGCGGATATACTTGAAAATATAATACTTGAAAAACGTGCAGAACTTAACATATAGGAGGGCTGCCATATGAAAAGAATAATAGTTGAATACGAAAAATGTGATGGATGCAAAAATTGCTCAGTTGCATGTATGCAGGCTCATAGAAAGGACGAGGGAGATATATACACTCTTAATCTTCTGGATCCTGAAAATGAATCCAGAAACTTTATATACAAGGATAAGGACGGAAACTACAGACCTGTATTCTGTAGACACTGTGATCAGCCCGAGTGTGTAATGTCCTGTATGAGTGGTGCTCTTAAAAAAGATAAAGAAACAGGACTTGTTACATACGATGAGAAAAGATGCGGTTCATGTTTTATGTGTGTAATGAACTGTCCGTTTGGAGTATTAAAGCCAGACAGGGTTACAAGAACAAAAGTTATCAAATGTGATTTCTGTATAGAGCATGGTGGAGAGCCAAGCTGTGTAAAATCATGCCCTAAAAAAGCTATTCATGTAGAGGAGGTGTAGGCGATGAAATATGTGATAATAGGAGTGGGAGCAGCTGGAATAACTGCAGCTGAAGAACTTAGAAATATTGACGATAAATGCGAAATAGTGATGATTTCTGAGGATAAATACGTTCATTCTCGCTGTATGCTGCACAAGTATATATCTCATGAAAGAGATGAGAAATCACTTAATTTTGCAGATGAGAACTTCTTCGAAAAGAATGCAATAAAATGGATAAAATCCCCTATAAAAAATATAGATACAAATAAAAAAGAAGTCTACACTACAGACGGAGATACAGTAGAGTACGACAAACTTTTAATTGCAACAGGAGCAAACAGTTTTATACCTCCAGTTGGAGATTTCAGAAAAGCCTCAAATGTATTTGGACTTAGACACCTTCACGATGCGCAGGCAATAGATAAGATGGCGGATGAATCAGAAAATATACTTATAGTAGGATCTGGACTTGTAGGACTTGATGCGGCATATGGACTTCTTGAAAGAGGGAAGAATGTAACTATAGTAGAGATGGCTCCATCTATACTTCCTATGCAGCTTAATCCGCATGCAGCAGCTGAATATCAGAAGTTATTTGAAAAAGCCGGTGCAAAATTCTATCTTGGATGCCGAGCTGAAAAAGCTGAGTGTATGGAAGATGGAAAAATACACTCTGTTTCATTTGATACAGGAGAAAGTGTAGACTGCGATATGATTATAGTTGCAGCAGGTGTAAGACCAGCGGTTGAATTTCTAAATGAAAGCGGTATAGAAGTTGAAAGAGGAATTAAAGTAGACGACTTTATGAAAACCAATGTAGATGATGTATATGCTGCAGGAGATGTTGCCGGACTTTCTGGAATATGGCCAAATGCAATGAAACAGGGAAAAACAGCTGCTGTAAATATGGCAGGTGGATGTGAAAAATACGAAGATAGATTTGCAATGAAAAATACTATAAACTTCTTTGGACTTGTAAGTCTATGTCTTGGAAATATAAAAGAAGAAGAGGGAGATACTGTTTTAGAGCAGGAGGATATGAAAAATTATAAAAGAGCTGTCCTGAAGGATGGAAAGCTTAAGGGAATACTTCTTCAGGGAGATATTTCAAATTCTGGTATATGGCAGTATATAATTAAAAATGAGATAGATCTCAGCAATATAGATAAAAATATTTTCAGTCTTAGCTTTGCCGATTTTTATGGAACAGGAGAAAGAGGCAAGTACGTCTGGAATATATAATAGATTTCGTAAATCCGGTGAAAATTTCACCGGATTTTTGATTTATTATGAATCATACAAAAGAGAAACAATGTTATAATATACATATCTGATATAATGAATATACAGAAATATAAACAGGAGGCAATTATGTCCAGCGATAAGTATTTGGATTACAAAAGAATAGTTAAAATTATAGTTGGAAATCTCCTTATAACATCTGCTTATGCTTTTATAACTGTTCCAAATGAGATAGTAAATGGAGGGGTTACGAGTTTTTCCATGATATTGTCAAACATGGCTGACGTTAATATAACTATATATACTAACACCATAACCGTTATTTTGCTTTTACTTTATGGATTATTTCTGGGAAAGCAGTTCTTCAGCGGAAGTATTTTAAGTTGTATTGCATATATGATTTTTTACTTTACTGAGAAAAACAGGTATTGAAATTCATACAAACCCTATTATATCAGCTCTTTTTGGAGGAGTCATTGTAGGAACAGGATACTATATGTGTCTTTCAGCAGAATCAACAGCGATTGGATTTGATGTACTGGCACTTATATTAAAAAGGAAATTCGAGTGGATGGATGTCGCGGTTACAATGGGTATCATAAATGTAACAGTTCTTCTTATAGGTCTTATAAGTTTTGGTATAGTTTCTGTTATATGTGGTATTTTTTTTACTGTTGTACAGTCATTTACTCTAAAGCTTGCCCTTAAATACAGAGGTGGGCTTTCTATTAATGAAAATAAATAATTATAAAGGAGTGATTATTATGAATAGTATATTTCACAGAACAAGTGTAAGAAGTTACCTTGAAAAACCGGTTGAGGATGAAAAAATAGAAAAAATACTGAGAGCGGCTATGGCTTCACCATCAGCAGTGAATCAGCAGCCATGGGAATTTTATGTTGTAACAGAAAAAGAAATGCTTAAAAAACTTTCTGAGGCAAGTCAGTATTCAAAAATGGTTGAAAAATCAGCAGTTACATTTGTTGTATGTTACAGAAATGATTCAATAAGAGCTGAATACAGAGAAATAGACTGTGCTGCATGTACAGAGAATATGCTTCTTGAAATAGATAATCTTGGTCTGGGAGCTGTATGGATAGGTATTGCTCCTATAGAGGAAAGAATGAAATATGTCGAGTCTGTACTTGATATGCCGGAAAATTTAAGAGCATTTGCTCTTGTATCATGTGGATACCCTGAAAAAGAACAGCTTCAGAAAGATAGATTTGATATATCAAGAGTACATTATATAAAATAGATATTATAAAAGACAATATATATAAATTATAGTAAAATATTCAGTATGACGGGAATTTATTCTAATATGTCCGAGAAGGAGGAGGTTTTTTGAAGAAGATATCAGGACTGATAATATCACTGATGTTGATAATATCACTTACAATGCCTGTTTCGTATGCTCAGTACAAGGAAAAAGGAGTTGCCGAAATATATTCCAAAAACTCTATACTTGTGGATCAGCTTACAGGAAGAGTGATAACTGAAAAGGATGCTGATGAGTCGGTACCTCTTGCAAGTATAAGTAAGGTTATGACTTTTTATGTAGCTCAGGATGCACTTGCAGCAGGAGAGGTAAAAGAAAATGATCTGGTAACAATAACAAAGGATATGCTTAAAGTAAGTGGTTCTACTATGCACCTTAAAGAGGGAGAAAAAGTAAAATTTATAGAATTACTGAAAGGACTTATGCTTGTTTCAGCAAATGACGGAGCAATAGCAATAGCATCGCATGTATGTAATGGAGATGTTGATGCATTTGTGGATAGGATGAATGAGAAGGCGAAGAAAATAGGAATGAAGAATACATACTTTATAAATCCTAATGGACTTCCTATATACGATTGGAGTAAACCTGAAGGAACTCCGCCAAAACAGAATCATTCAAGTGCAAGAGATATATCAAAAATGGCTATAGCTCTTCTTGATGATTATGAAGAGGAAACAATAGAAATAACATCAAAAAGAATGGATAAAGATTCCAGCAGAGATTTCAATTATTACAATACAAATCCGCTTATAGTATATCCAAATGTGGATGGACTTAAAACAGGATACACAGATCTTGCAGGATACTGCCTTGTATTTACAAACAAAATGTCCAGCAAGGGAGAGGATGTACCAGAGAATAGAATGATAGGTGTTGTCATGGGAAACTGGTGCAAGGAAGATAGAGTAAAATCAGCAACAGCACTTTATAAACTTGGGGAAAATTATCATACAGAAAAAATATGTAAAAAAGGTGATAATGTAGCTTCAGGATGTATAGAGGATATAGACGAACTTCAGAATATAAGCCTTCAGGCAAAAGATGATTGTTGTGCAGTTATAAAGGACAATGAGGAATATACTGAAAAAGTAAAATACAAAAAAATAGATGGAAGTATAAATGAAAACACTGTAGTGGCAGAACTTGAATATATAGATGAATACGGAGATGTAATAAGTTCAGTTGATTTAGTAAGCTCAGATCTTGGAAGTATATCTATATTATCGAGATTAAACTTATTTGCCAAAAAGGTAATGAGAGCAGTAAATATGGATAAGACTGATGAGAAAAAGGAACTTCCATACTCTGTAGTTGTATTTTAGAAATATGGAGCATCCTGAAACAGGGTGCTCCTTTTAAATATAATTAATATAAAATATTTATTGCTGGATAAAAATTTATACGTTGTGAATGGAGGATTTTTATGAAACTTCTTATGACAAGAAAATTTGACGATGAAAAAATGAAGATGATAGAGGATCTTGGATATGAAATAGTATTTCATGACGACAGAATCTTGAAAAATACAGAGGAAACAGATAGTGTAGAAGTCGCTTATATATACTATAATACCGACAAAATCGACTATACAAGGATGAAAAATCTTAAATTTGTACAACTTGCGAGTGTAGGATTTGATCATATTCCCAAAGAATACTTTGAAGAGAGAGGTATAATTCTTTCTAATAATAAAGGGGGATATAGTATACCGATTGCTGAATATATTCTGATGGGGATACTTGAATGCTATAAAAATGTATTTTCACTTAGAAAAATGCAGTCCGAAAAAATATGGAAGTATGAAATGAATATGCTTGAACTCAGTGGAAAGAGAGCACTTATAATGGGAACAGGAGATATCGGAAAAGAAACAGCAAAGAGACTGAAAGCTTTTGATGTAGAGGTATGGGGATTAAATACCGATGGAAGAAATATAGACTATTTTGATAGGTGCTTCAAAACAGAGGAACTCGATGGCATAATCGGAAAATGTGATATTGTAGTTGGGCTTATGCCATCAACAAAGAAAACCTACAGAATGATGAATGAAAAAAGATTTGAACTTATGAAAGAAGGCGCTGTTTTTGTAAATGCAGGAAGGGGAAGTCTTGTAGATACAAAAGCCATAGAAAAATACGCTCCAAAATTCAGAGGGGTTGTGCTTGATGTATTTGAGGAAGAGCCTCTTTATAAGGATAGTCCTTTATGGAATATGGAGAATGTGATAATAACTCCACATAATTCATGGGTGTCAGAAGGAAATAATGAAAGGCTGTTTAAAAATGTATATTCAAATTTAAAAAGCTATATAGAAACAGGAAAACCAGCCACTATGTTACAGCTAAAAAAAGGGTATTAATAATATAAAAGATATATGTCAATAATACCGTCAAAATGATACCAAAATATCGTTGTATTTAAATTATTAAGTTAAACTAAAAATATATTTTAAATATATAAAAAACAGCAAATATTAAAATAAAAAATTAACAAATGAAATTCTAAATTAATAAAAAAAAATTATAATAATAACGAAGCTTTATTAACCTAAAGAGTATAATTGCTGAACAATACAAATTTTTTATATTTCGTAAAAAAATTAAATTCATGCAAAATAAATGTTTTCCTATGCATAAAAATATGATAGAATGAATGTATAATTTATAATATCTGAAAATTTAAACATTTTGTTTTGTATTGGGGGAATAATTATGAGTAGACTTAGAATATCAACACCAGATAGTGCCCAGGTAGTTGTAGAAAGTCTGTATAAGGATGTGGAGAGAAGAATAGTAGCCAGCCCTCCAGGACTATGTCCTGTGGACCTGTCTTTATCTTTTCTGAATCTATGTCACTCACAGACTTGTGGTAAATGTGTACCATGCAGGGTTGGACTTGATCAGCTTAAAAGTATGATTACAGAGGTTCTTGATGGAGATGCTGACCTTAGTATAATAGACAATATAGAAAGAACTGCCAAAGTTATAATGCAGTCTGCTGACTGTGCTATAGGATATGAGGCAGCTCACATGGTATTAAAAGGGGTTCAGGGATTCAAGGACGATTATATAGAACATATAGAAAATGGAAGATGCCTTTGCAGTCTTGAGCAGCCTGTTCCTTGTGTTGCACTATGTCCTGCAGGAGTGGATGTTCCGGGATATATTGCACTTATAAGAGAAGGAAGATATAAAGATGCAATAAGACTTATAAGAAAGGACAATCCTTTCCCAACAGCATGTGCTCTTATATGTGAGCATCCTTGTGAGGCCAGATGTAGAAGAAATATGATAGATGACTCTATAAATATAAGAGGACTTAAGAGATTTGCAGTTGATATGGCAGGAGAAGTTCCTGTTCCGGAAAATGCACCTTCTACAGGAAAGAAAGTTGCAATAATAGGTGGAGGTCCTGGTGGACTTAGTGCTGCATATTATCTATCTTTAATGGGACATAAAGCTGTAGTATATGAAAAAGAACATAAACTTGGAGGAATGCTTCACTTTGGAATACCAAACTATCGTCTTCCAGAGGAAAGTCTTTCAAAAGATATAGATGCAATACTTTCAACTGGAGTTGAAGTAAAATACGGTGTAGCAGTAGGAAAAGATATAAGTATAAAAGAACTTAAAAAAGAATACGATGCTATGTACATATCTATCGGTGCACAGCTTGATAGAAAAATAGGTATGGAAGGTGAAGAGAGCAACGGTGTTGTTTCAGCTGTTGAAATGCTTCATAATATAGGACTTGGAAATTATCCTGACTTCACTGGAAAAACCGTTGCAGTAATCGGTGGAGGAAACGTTGCAATGGACGCCGCAAGATCTTCAATAAGACTTGGAGCAAAAGACGTTAAGATAGTATACAGAAGAAGAAAAGAGGATATGACTGCAATTGCAGAAGAAGTTGAAGGAGCAGAAGCAGAAGGATGCGAACTTATAACACTACAGGCTCCAAAGAGAGTTGAAAGTGATGAAGAAGGAAATGTAACAGCACTTTGGACTCAGCCACAGATAATAGGAAAAATGGATTCTTGGGGAAGACCTAGACCAGAAAATGCTGATCTTCCAGAAAAAAGAATTGAATGTGATATAGTTGTAGTTGCCATAGGCCAGGGTATAGAGTACAAGCCTTTCGAAGACTTTGGTATACCAGTAAAAAGAGGAGTTCTTGAGGCTTTATCAAGCAGTGAGGTTGAAGAGCTTCCTGGTATATTTGCAGGAGGAGACTGTGTAACAGGTCCTGCAACAGTTATAAAGGCTATAGCAGCAGGAAAAGTTGCAGCTGCCAATATAGACAACTACTTAGGATATAATCATCTGATAAGCTGTGACGTTGAAATTCCAAATGTAAGACTTGAAGACAAGGTTGCATGCGGTAGAGTAAATGTTACAGAAAGACCAGCAGGTGAAAGAAAACTTGATTTTGAAGAAGTTGAACTTGGAATGACATGTGAAGGAGCTAAGAGAGAAGCTTCAAGATGTCTAAGATGTGATAAATTCGGATACGGTTCATTCAAAGGAGGTAGAGCTGCAAGATGGTAAGATTAACAGTAGATGGAATAAATGTAGAAGTTCCAAAAGGGACAAAACTTATAGATGCAGCAGCTGCTGCCGGAATAAATATACCAACTCTATGCTATCTTAAGGATCTTAATGAAATAGGAGCATGTAGAGTATGTGTAGTTGAAGTTGAGGGAAATGAATCGCTTGTAACTTCATGCAACAATGTCGTAGAAGACGGTATGGTAATATATACAAACAGCCCTAAAGTAAGAGAAGCAAGAAAGATAAATGTAGAGCTTATACTTTCACAGCACGACAGCCAGTGTACAACATGTGTAAGAAGCGGAAACTGTGAACTTCAGACTATATCAAATAATCTTGGAATAGTTGAACTTCCTTTTGAAAGAAAGATAAAGAAAAGATCTTGGAACAAAGCGTTCCCGCTTATAAAGGATTATACAAAATGTATAAAATGCATGAGATGTGTTCAGGTATGTGAAAAAATACAGAATGTAAGCATATGGGACGTATCAAATACAGGAGCAAGAACAGAAGTAGACGTATCTCTTAACAGAAAAATAGAGGAATCAGACTGTGCACTTTGTGGTCAGTGTATAACTCATTGTCCAGTTGGAGCTCTTAGAGAAAGAGACGATGTGGACAAGGTATTTGATGCACTTGCAGATCCTGACAAGATAACAGTTATACAGATAGCTCCTGCAGTAAGAGCTGCATGGGGAGAAACTCTTGGTCTTGACAGAGAAAAAGCTACAGTAAAAAGACTTGTTTCAGCACTTAGAAAAATGGGATTTGACTATATATTCGATACAACATTCTCAGCAGACCTTACAATAATGGAAGAGGGAAGCGAGTTTATAGAAAAACTTAAAGATAAAGAAAATAATAAATTCCCAATGTACACATCATGCTGTCCAGGTTGGGTAAGATATGCAAAGTCTCATTATCCTGAAATAGTAGATCAGCTTTCTACAGCAAAATCACCTCAGCAGATGTTTGGTGCTGTAGCAAAAACATATTATGCTGATATACTTGGAGTGGATCCGGATAAGATATTCTCAATATCAGTTATGCCTTGTATAGCTAAAAAACATGAATGCGATATACCTACAATAAACGATTCAAAGGCTGAAAAAGATGTTGACGTTGTTCTTACTACAAGAGAAATAGACAGAATGATAAGATCAGAACACATAAATGTACACATGCTTAAAGAAGAGGGATTTGATATGCCTCTTGGAATAGGTACAGGAGCAGGTGTAATATTTGGAGCTACAGGTGGAGTTATGGAAGCGGCTCTTAGATCTGCACACTTCCTTGTAACAGGAAAAAATCCAAAGCCTGACGCATTCAAAGAAGTAAGAGGTATGGACGGATGGAAAGAATCTACTATAGATATAGCGGGAATAAAAGTTAGAACTGCTGTTGTAAGTGGACTTGGAAATGCGGACAAACTTATAAAGGCAATCGAAGCAGGTACAGTTGAGTACGACTTTGTAGAAGTAATGGCATGTCCTGGAGGATGTTCAGGCGGTGGAGGTCAGCCTATAGCTGATAAAGAGGAAAAATATACTGAAAAGAGAGTAGATAAACTTTACGAACTTGATCAGATGTCTGAGATAAGATTCTCTCATGAAAATCCTTCTATAACAAAAATATACGAAGAATATTTAGAGGCGCCATTATCTCACAAGGCACATAAACTTTTACATACAGACCACGATTCGTGGGATATGCCACTATCTCCTTTTATGGAAGATGAGGTATAAAAATAACATAGCTTTATTTTGAACAATAAATCTCTGGCTTATAAATGAGCCAGAGATTTTTATTTATAATAATATAAAAGATAAAATCAGAATACAAAAATGTGAAAAAGGGTATAAAAAAAGATATAATAGTTATGTAAAAGAATAAAGATGACACCAGGAGAGAATATTATGGATAAAGATAAAATAAAACAGGAGATAGACAGCCTTATAGACAAGCTGAACTATCACAGCGAAAAATACTACAATCAGGATAGTCCTGAAATATCTGACTATGAATACGATATGATGATGAGAGAACTTATAAAACTTGAAGCGGAGAACCCTGAATTCAAGAGAATTGACTCCCCATCAAACAGAGTCGGAGGAACTGCACTCAGTAGTTTTGAACAGGTAGACCATAGAACACCAATGCTGAGTTTATCAAATGCGTATTCGGCAGAAGAACTGAAGGACTTTGATAGAAGAGTAAGAGAGATGACAGGTGAGGATTCTGAGTACGTCGTTGAATTTAAGATAGATGGATTATCTGTTGGAATAACTTATGAAAATGGTGAATTTGTAAGAGCGGCAACAAGAGGTAACGGTATAACAGGAGAGGATATATCAAAAAATGCAATGACTATAAAGAGCGTTCCTCTGAAAATAAACGACAATAGGGAGATAATAGTAAGAGGAGAAGTCTATATTTCAAAGGAAAACTTTGAAAAGATAAACGCATATCAGGAAGAACATGAAATGCAGACATTTGCAAATCCGAGAAACCTTGCAGCGGGTTCTTTAAGACAGCTTGACTCAAAGCTTACTGCAAAAAGACCTCTCGATATATTTGTATTTAACCTTGAAAATATGGATGAGTTAGAGGATATGAAGACTCACAGTCAGTCGCTTGAATATCTTAAATCTCTGGGATTTTCTGTAAGCGAAAACTACAAAGTATGTAAAAGTATAGACGAGGTAATAGATTTCATATACTACTGGACGGATAACAGAGAAAATCTTGCATTTGACATAGACGGAATGGTTGTAAAAGTAAACGATCTTGAAAAAAGAAAAGTTATGGGAAGCACCGCAAAAAGTCCTCGCTGGGCAATTGCGTATAAATTCCCTGCAGAGAGAAAGAAAAGCAAGATACTTGATATAGAAGTCGAGGTAGGAAGAACCGGAACAATAACACCTACAGCGATACTTGAACCTGTAAGACTTGCCGGAACAACAGTAAGTAGAGCTACACTTCACAATGAGGATTTTATAAAAGAAAAGGGAATAATGCTTCATGACCATGTAATAGTTCAGAAGGCCGGAGATATAATACCTCAGATAGTAGAAGTTGTAAAAGAGGACAGAAATGGTGAAGAAGTTGAATTTTCTATGCCTGAAAAATGTCCGGCATGTGGAGAGCCTACTGTAAGACTTGAAGGTGAAGCAGCGGTCAAGTGTATAAATATATCTTGTCCTGCTCAGATAAGAAGGGGAATGATACACTTTGTATCAAGAGAAGCCATGGATATAGATGGTATGGGAGAATCTGTTATAACACTTCTTCTGAATGAGGGTCTTATCAAAAATATAGCGGATATATACTATCTGAAAAAAGAGCAGATAATACCACTGGAGAGAATGGGTGAAAAATCTGCGGACAATCTTATAAAAGCCATAGAAAAATCAAAGGAAAATGAACTTTGGAGACTTATAAACGGACTTGGAATAAGATTTGTAGGTACAAAAGGTGCAAAGATACTTGCATCAGCATTTGACAGTATAGATGAAATAATAAAGGCGGATTCTGAAAAGCTTCAGTCTCTTGAAGAATTTGGAAGCATAATGTCTGACAGTGTGGTGAGATTTTTCAGAGAGGAACAGAACCTTGCTGTTATAGAAAGACTTAGAGAAGCCGGAGTAAATATGAAATCAGAAGAAGATAAGGGAGCAGATATTCCAAATATATTTGAAAAGATGAAAATAGTGCTTACGGGAACTCTGCCTACGATGAAGAGAAATGATGCAAAAGAAATGATAGAACTAAGGGGTGGAAAGGCAACTGGAAGTGTAAGCAAATCAACTACTTTTGTACTTGCAGGGGAAGAGGCCGGCTCAAAACTTACAAAGGCAAACGACCTTGGAATCAAAGTAATAGACGAAGATATGTTTATGAAACTTATAGGATGCAATACAAAAGAAGAAGTAGAAGAAATGCTTGAAAAATAATATATTGTATAACTGTGGAAATAAGAGTCTATGAATGATAAAATTAACACATAAGAAAAGTATTATAAGTGTATGTAACAGGAAAGAGAGGTGTTTCTTTTGGAAAGAAGCCTAAACAGAGCAAATGATGAGATAAGACCGGTAAAAATAACTACCGGATATACTAAATATGCCGACGGTTCGGTACTTATAGAGATGGGTGAGACAAAAGTTATATGTACTGCAACTATAGAGGAGAAAGTTCCGCCATTTCTTAGAAATACAGGAACAGGCTGGATAAATGCAGAGTATTCCATGATACCTTCAGCAACACAGCAGAGAAAAGTAAGGGACTCTGTAAAGGGGAAAATAGATGGAAGAAGTCAGGAGATACAGAGACTTATAGGACGAGCAATAAGATCTGTTGTTGATCTTGATAAACTTGGAGAAAGAACTATATGGGTAGACTGTGATGTTATACAGGCAGATGGAGGAACAAGAACTGCTTCTATAACAGGTGGATTTGTGGCTGCTGCACAGGCTATATATAAGCTATATGAAAACAGGGAGATAAAACATCTTCCGATAAGAAATTTTGTATCTGCTATAAGTGCAGGTATAGTTGACGGAACTCCGATACTTGATTTATGTTATGAAGAGGATTCATCAGCTCAGGTCGATATGAACTTCGTAATGACAGACAGAGGGGAGTTTGTAGAAGTTCAGGGAACAGGAGAAGAAAGTCCGTTTACAAAATCAGAACTTGTAAAACTTCTTGAGCTTGGAGAAAAAGGAAACAAAGAGCTTATAAAAATACAGAGAGCTGCAATACCTGAAATAGGAGATGCTGTAATGGGTATGGACTATGGAAAGGATATTATAATAGCTACTGGAAACAAACACAAGCTTCAGGAAATAGGAGATATACTGAAAGACTTTGATTATAATATATATTCTCTGAAAGATGTAAATCTCGATGGAATAGAAATAATTGAAGATGGAAAAACATTTGAGCATAACGCTCTTATAAAAGCAAGAACAATAGCCAAGCTGACAGGAAAAATATGTATAGCTGATGATTCGGGTCTTGTTGTAGATGCGATAGGTGGAAAACCAGGTATATATTCAGCCAGATATGCAGGAGAAAATGCAACTGACGAAGAAAATAGAATTAAACTTTTCGATGCCATGAAAGATATTCCTATGGAGGAAAGAACTGCCAGATTTGTAAGTGCAATAGGTGTTGTTCTTCCAGATGGAAAGGAATTTACAGCAAGAGGAACTGTAGAAGGGAAAATAGCCTTTGAAGAAAAAGGTGAAAACGGATTCGGATATGATAATATGTTTATTGTAGACGGATATGATATGACATTTGGAGAAATAGACCCGGAAATAAAAAACAGAATAAGCCACAGAGCAAATGCTCTTAAAAAAATGAGAGAAGAATTTATAAAAAGGGTTGTGAGATAATGAAAATAGGTGTAGTAAGTGATACCCACAGAATGACCAGATTTATGGACAAGGCAGTTCCATATCTTGAAGAATGCGACCTTATAATACATGCAGGAGACAATTATATAGATGCCAGATATCTTTATGATGCCACTGGAGTAAATGTACTTGCGGTAGTTGGAAACTGTGACTGGGATGATGCTGAAGATGAGCTTTTCTTTGAAGCTGGAGGAAAGAAATTTTTTGTATGTCATGGAGACAGATACGATGTGAAATACGGTACGAATATGCTTCAGACAAAGGCGGAAAGAATGGGTGCTGATGTAGCAGTATTTGGCCATTCTCATGTAACACATATAGAGACAGTAAATGGAATTTTATATATAAATCCAGGCAGTATGGCTCTTCCCAGAGGTGGAAGTGATAGAGGCTTTGTTATACTTGACATAAAAGAGGGAAAAATAAACGTAAAAGAAATTAAAATATAGACCTCAGAGGGTTGTATTAAAAAAAAGTTATATGATATAATAAAGTGGTTATATAGTAGATATAATGGATTAAGAGTGTCCATAAAATATTAATACAAGATACTAATTGGGAGGATTTTTAAGAAATGAAAGCAGAATTACTTAAAAGAGAAGGTAACTTAGTTACTTTAAAAATAGCTGTTGAATATGCAAACTTCAACGAAGCGATAGAGAAAGTTTACAAGAAAACAAAAGGTAAATACAATATACCTGGATTCAGAAAAGGTAAAGCACCTAGAAAAATAATAGAAATGAACTACGGAAAAGGAATATTCTACGGAGATGCAATAGATGCAATATTCGAAGAAGTATTCGAAAAAGCAGTTAACGAAACTGGTGTTGCAGCTATAGGAAGACCATCTATAGATATTGAAGAAATAAGCGAAGACAACGGATTAGTTATGCTTGTAGAAGTAGAAGTTAAGCCGGAAGTTAAATTAGGAGACTACAAAGGATTAGAAGTTAAGAAAGAAGTAGCTGAAATAACTGATGAAACTGTACAGCTTGAGCTTGACAGAATGGCTGAGCAGAACTCAAGACTTGTAGATGTTGAGAGAACTGTTGAAGATGGAGATATAGTAACTATAGACTTCAAAGGATTTGTTGATGGTAAGGAATTCGAAGGTGGAAACGCTGAAGGATACGAATTAACAATAGGATCTGATACTTTCATAGATACATTTGAAGATCAGTTAAAAGGAAAAGCTCTAAATGAAGAAGTAGAAGTAAACGTAACATTCCCAGAAGGATATGCAAGAGAAGATTTAGCTGGAAAACCTGCTAAATTTGAAGTTAAAATAAACGCTATAAAAGTTAAAGAACTTCCAGAAATAAATGACGAGTTCGCAGCTGATACAACTGAATTCGAAACTTTAGCTGAATTAAAAGCTGATATAAAAGCTAAACTTGAAGAAGAAGCTGAAGCTATGGCAGAAAGCCAGGTAAGAAATGAAATAGTTAAACTTGCTGCAGAAAAAGCTGAATTTGAAACTCCAGAAACTATGGTAGAAGCTCAGCTTTCAAGAATGATGAACGAGCTTGCATTCCAGTTACAGTCTCAGGGACTACAGATGGAACAGCTTCTTGAAATAACAGGAAAATCTATAGAAGGATTAAAAGACGAAAGAAGAGAAGATGCAGAGCAGATAGTAAGAGGATCATTAGTTCTTGAAGCTATAGGTGCTGCTGAAGGTATAGAAGCTTCAGAAGAAGAAACTGATGCAGAAATAGCTAAAATGGCTGAAATGTACAGAATGGAAGCTGAAGAAGTTAAAAAAGCCCTAAGACCTGAAGATATAGAAGACATAGCAGGTCAGGTAAAAATAAGAAAAACTATAGACTTCTTAGTTGAAAACGCTAAATTAGTATAATATTGAGAGATTAATCTGAAATAGGGCTGTCTGGGATAGTATAATCGTAGGCAGCCTTATATTAAATGTGGAAAATTACAGAAAGGGGATAAGATAATGGCACTTGTACCTTATGTTGTCGAGCAGACAGGAAGAGGAGAGAGATCATACGATATATACTCAAGACTTCTTAAAGATAGAATAATATTTCTTGGGGATCAGGTAGATGACACTACAGCAGGTCTTGTAGTTGCACAGCTTCTATTTCTTGAGGCTGAAGATCCAGACAAGGATATACACCTGTATATAAACTCACCGGGAGGAAGTATAACTGCAGGTATGGCTATATACGATACTATGAACTACATAAAACCTGATGTAAGTACTATATGTATAGGTATGGCTGCATCTATGGGAGCATTCCTTCTTGCAGCAGGAGCAAAAGGAAAAAGATACTCTCTTCCAAACAGTGAAATAATGATACACCAGCCTTTAGGTGGAGCTCAGGGGCAGGCTACTGATATAGAAATACATGCAAAGAGAATCATCAGAATAAAAGAAAAGATGAATCAGATACTTGCTGAAAAAACAGGACAGCCACTTGAAAGAATAAAGGCAGATACAGAAAGAGATAACTTTATGGAACCGGAGGAAGCAAAAGCCTACGGTCTAATAGATGAGGTTATAGAGAAGCCGTTATAGGAGAGGGGTGTTCCAATGCCAAAAAACGAAGAAAAAAAACAGCTTAAATGTTCTTTCTGCGGAAAGACTCAGGATCAGGTAAGAAGACTTATAGCAGGTCCTAATGTTTATATATGCGATGAATGTATAGAACTTTGTGAAGAGATAATACATGAAGAAGCTATAGAAGAGGGAAGCTCAATGCCTGAAAACAGCGGAGAACTTCCAAAACCAAAAGAAATGATGGAAATACTTGATGATTATGTAATAGGACAGGACAAGGCGAAAAAAGCACTTTCTGTTGCAGTATATAATCATTACAAAAGAATATACAAAAAAACAGATGAAGATGTAGAAATACAGAAGAGTAATATACTTCTTCTTGGACCTACAGGTTCAGGAAAAACTCTTCTTGCACAGACTCTGGCAAAAACATTAAATGTACCTTTTGCAATGGCAGATGCAACTGCACTTACAGAGGCAGGATATGTAGGAGAAGATGTTGAAAACATACTTCTTAAACTTATACAGGCAGCTGATTTTGATATAGAAAAAGCTGAAAAGGGAATAATATACATAGATGAGATAGATAAGATAGCAAGAAAATCAGAAAATCCATCTATAACAAGAGACGTAAGCGGTGAAGGTGTTCAGCAGGCACTTCTTAAAATACTGGAAGGTACTGTTGCCAACGTTCCTCCACAGGGTGGAAGAAAACATCCTCATCAGGAATTCCTGAAGATAGACACTACAAATGTATTATTTATACTAGGTGGTGCATTTGACGGCCTTGAGCAGATAATACAGAGAAGATCGAGCGAAAAAACACTTGGATTCGGTGCAAAAATAGAGAGCAAAAAAGATATAGATATCGGTAAGATATACGAGAATGTTCTTCCTGAAGACCTTCTTAAATATGGTATAATACCTGAGTTTATAGGTAGAATACCTGTTATAGCTACTCTAAATCTTCTTGATGAAGAGGCGCTTGTTACAATTCTTAAAGAACCTAAAAACGCACTTGTAAAACAGTACAAAAAGCTATTTGAAATAGATGGAATCGAACTTGAATTTGAGGACGATGCACTTAGAGAAATAGCAAAAAAAGCCATAGAGAGAAATACTGGTGCCAGAGGACTTAGAAGTATAGTTGAGAGCATAATGATGGATACTATGTTTGAAGTTCCTTCAGAGGAAAATGCGGTAAAAGTAATTGTCACAAAAGAATCTGTAGTAGAGGACGATGTAAAACCGACTATAATATATGCTGAGTAATATATAAAAGCTGTAGTATTGACAATATGTCATTGCTACAGCTTTTTTAATTAAGCTTTGTTATCTTTTTTGAAATAATATGGATATAAAAGATATAAACATAGTCCAAATATAAATACAGACAAAATGATATTTTCAGAGGAATTAAATACTAAAAGTCTATCATCTTTTCTTAGAACAATATTTAATATGCCTATAAAAGAATAGGTCTTTATACCATCAAATAAAAATACAACATAGTTCCATATAGCTTTTTTATCTGTCACAACGATACCTCCTATCTAAATTTTTATTTGAAATATATTTTGCATTCTAATATTTGTCTATATAATATACTATTTCTTTAAAATATAAAATACAAACTGCTGAATACGACAATACTGTAAATCTTATTAACGAATTCTTAGTATATTCTTAATTTTGTGGTGTAATAATTAAGAATTGATTTTTATTTTCAGAATATAAGATATAAAATAAAAAGGTGCTACTATACACCACATAAAAGTGTTTGTACTATAGCACCATGAATATTCATCTATTTAGTTTTTAATGATTTTCTCAATATATTACCCCAAATCAATACAGCCACAGTATATATTACCAATATAGCTGTCTTTATAGAAAAACTGATTGATGTAAAAGAAATCAATACACAAGTTATTAGAATGGCTCCAATTGAACTTATCTTACAGTAATGATCTACCTTTTGAATTGTTTCAGATGTATCATCTATACTTTTATAAAGTCTTCTAAAACCTAGGCAAATAAAAGCGAACATAGACATTACCTCTGTTGAATACTCGATTATTTGTTGCATACTTATATTGTTATTTATATCATCAGATGTACCTACAAATACCATAACTACAACTATAATAAGTAACAATACTTTTAAAAAATTTTCCGTTAGCTTTATTCTTTTGTCTAGCATACAGAACACCTCTTCTTTAGCATATCTGTAAATTATTAAATTACCATATTAGATTACTGATATATAAAATCCTGTGCATTGGAATCACCTCTTATAAAAAGGGTATTTATTAATTATATTATACAACACTCTATTCGAAAAAAACAGAATTATGAATTTTTTGTGAAAAATTTTTATTAAAAAACTAAAATATACTCATCAGTATTCCAATAAGTCCAAATACAAATATTATGGATATAGATCCGATTTTATTTGTTTTTAGAAGAACAAGGGCTACTGTAAAAGCTACAATATCGTATAGTCCCCATGAAATTTCCTTTGCAGAAGAAAATGCAGCTGCAAGAATAAATCCCATTGTTATAGGTCTAAGGACTATAAGTAGATTTTCTATTCTCTTGTTCTCTTTGAACTTATCAAGCAGATGGGATACGATTGTAAGCCCTACAAGAGAAAATATTACAACACCTGTGGATGCGGCAAGAGATCCCCAGAATCCTGCAGTTTTGAAACCTACGAATGTTGCACTGTTTATTGCTATAGGTCCCGGTGTTGACTGAGATATTGCAAGCAGGTCAAGAAATTCTCTGTTTGTTATGAAGTGGTATGTATTTATAAATTCCTGCTGTATAAAAGGAAGCATTGCATAGCCACCACCGAAGCTGAATGCTCCTACTTTTAGGAATATAAGAAACAGAAGTGCTATTTTAGACATAAACTATATACACCTCCAGCTATTATTATATAAATAGGGCTGATATGGAAAAACGCTACAGCCACTGTAGATATTACAAGAAAAATTACATTTCGTTTAGTTTTTGGAAGTTTTTCCAGAAGTTTCAGGAACGAATATACTATAAGTGCTATTACTACCGGATTTACCCCTCTGAAAAATCCATCAAGTATGGAAGAAGATGAATTTTTGAAATAGAAATACGAAAGTACGAGAACTATACAGAATGAAGGAAGTACAGAACCCAAAAGACATACCAGAACTCCAGGTATTCCATTTATTCTATACCCAAGAAGTATTGAAATATTTGCAGCCAGTACCCCCGGATAACTCTGTGCTATAGATAGATAATCTATAAATTCTTCATCAGAAACGAGCTTTTGCTTGTTTACAAGTTCTTCCTGTATAAGCGGTACCATTGCGTATCCGCCGCCGAATGTAAATGCTCCGATTTTAAAGAACGTAAGGAACAGTTTAAACATAATCTAATCCTCCTTTATATGATGCCTATTGTTTAATTATAACATTTGAAGGATATAAAACAAGTGTATGAATGTATGCTTACTATTAAAACTGCAATCTTGAAAAAAATCTGTTTTAGATATATAATGATAATTTAATACAGATAATAGGAAATAGAGTGTTGAAAAACGAAGAGTGTAAATATATAATAGTAAAAGCAGTAAAATTCTGATAAAAAGGAGATGAAAACTGATATGAACAAAAAATATACGACAATAGATCATGAACTTCCTCTGATACCACTTAGAGGACTTTCAATATTTCCATATATGATACTTAACTTTGATATAGGAAGAGAAAAATCTCTAAAAGCACTTGAAGAAGCAATGCTTGATGAGGAGATGATATTCCTTACATCTCAGAAGGATGCTGAAGTAGAGGATCCGGATGAAGATGAGTTCTATCATGTAGGAACAATATCAAAAATAAAACAGATGATAAAGCTTCCTGGAGATGCTGTAAGAGTCTTGGTAGAGGGACTTTCAAGAGGTAGAATAAAGGAAGTATCTGATGATGAGGGATACTACAGAGCAGTTGTAGAGGAACTTGTAGAAATTGAGCCTGAAGAAGGAGAAGAAATAATAGAAACAGATGTAGAAGAAGAGGCTCTTTTAAGAAATGTAATGAATGTATTTGAGGACTATATAAATATAGGAAATAAAATATCTCCTGAACTGATGATATCTCTTTCTGAAGAAGAGGATTATGGAAGAGTTGTAGATACAATCGCAGCAAATATATATCTGAAAAATACACAGAAACAGGAAATACTTGAAGAATTCGATGTCAAAAAGAGAATGGAGCTTATATACAGCATACTTCTTGAAGAAATCGAAATAATGAAGATAGAGAAAAAGATAACTCTAAGGGTAAAAAGACAGATGAATAAAGTTCAGAAGGATTATTACCTTAGAGAGCAGCTTAGAGCTATACAGAAAGAACTTGGAGAAGATGAGGATGTAAGCGGAGAAGCTCTTAAATATAGAGAACAGCTTGTAAAAATGAAAGCTCCAAAAGCGACAAAAGAAAAAATACAGAAAGAAATAGAAAAATTTGAGAGAATGTCTCCTGCATCTCCGGATTCAGCAGTGAGCAGAAACTATCTGAATACTATATTCTCTCTTCCATGGAACAAGGAGAGCAAAGAAAAACTGGATATAGCAAAGGCAGAGGCTATACTTAATGAAGACCACTATGGACTTGATAAAGTAAAAGAAAGAATACTTGAATATCTTGCTGTGAGAAAACTTGCAAGAACTCCAAAAGGACCGATAATATGTCTGGTAGGACCTCCAGGGGTAGGTAAAACATCTATAGTAAAATCTGTTGCCAGATCTCTTGGAAGACAGTTTGTAAGACTTTCACTTGGTGGAGTAAGAGATGAGGCTGAAATAAGAGGTCATAGAAGAACATATATAGGAGCTATACCAGGTAGAATTATAAATGGAATGAAGGAAGCAGGAACAAAAAACCCGGTATTCCTTCTTGATGAGATAGACAAAATGGCTTCAGATTACAAAGGTGATCCGGCATCTGCAATGCTTGAGGTTCTTGATCCTGAACAGAATAAGGATTTTGTGGATCACTACATGGAAATACCTTTTGACTTATCAAAAGTTCTATTTATAACTACTGCAAACAGCCTTGATGGTATACCAGGTCCGCTTCTTGACAGAATGGAAGTTATAAGAATTGCTGGATATACAGAAGAGGAAAAATTAAAAATAGCTCAGAGATATCTTCTTTCAAAACAGATAAAAGAAAATGCACTTCCTGAAGGATTTGTAACTATAAATGAAGAAGTTATGAAAAAAATAGTTACATACTATACTAGAGAAGCCGGAGTAAGAGGACTTGAAAGAACAATAGGTAAAGTATGCAGAAAAGTAGCCAGAAAATATGTGGAAGATCCATCTATGGAAGGTTATGATGTACAGGCTGAAGATCTTGAAAAATTCCTTGGAAAGGAAATATTCAGATTTGACCTTGCAAAAGAGGAACCTAGAGTAGGACTTGTTACAGGTCTTGCATGGACTGCTGTAGGTGGTGTTACTCTTGAAGTTGAAGTAAATGTACTTAAAGGTAAAGGTGAAATCGTACTTACAGGTCAGCTTGGAGATGTTATGAAAGAGTCTGCAAGAACTGCAATATCATACATAAGATCAGTTGCAGACAGCCTTGGAATAGAAGAGGATTTCTACAAAACAAAGGATATACATATACATCTTCCGGAGGGAGCTACACCAAAAGATGGTCCTTCTGCGGGAATAACTATGGCACTTGCTGTAATATCAGCACTTACAGGAAGAGGAGTTCCTGGAAATATAGCTATGACAGGTGAAATAACACTTAGAGGAAGAGTACTTGCAGTAGGTGGGGTGAAGGAAAAACTTCTTGCAGCTCACAGAGCAGGTATAACAAAGGCACTTCTTCCAGAAGAGTGTAAGGCAGATTTAGATGAAATACCAGATAATGTGAAAAAAGATATGGAATTTGTCCTTGTTGAAACTATGGACGATGTCCTTAGAGAAGCTCTTGTATAGGAAAGGAGTATATATATGAAAATAAGAAGTTCGGAAATAACTATGAGTGCTGTGAAGCAGTCTCAGTATCCTGTAGATGGACTTCCGGAAATAGCACTTGCAGGAAGATCAAATGTTGGAAAATCATCTCTTACAAATGCTCTTCTTAACAGAAGAAATTTCGCAAGAACAAGTTCAACACCGGGAAAGACAAGAACAATTAACTTTTATCTGATAAACAAGGAATTTTTCTTTGTAGACCTTCCTGGATACGGATATGCAAAGGTTGCAAAGTCTGAAAAGGATAAATGGGGAGAAATAATGGAAAGATATCTTAGCGATAGAGATGAGCTTTGTGCAATATTTCTTCTGGTAGATATCAGACATGAACCTACAAATGATGACAAGATGATGTATGACTGGATAAAACATTTTGGATATGACTGTGTTGTAATAGCTACAAAAGCAGATAAAATATCAAGAGGTCAGTATCAGAAACATATGAGTATAATAAGAAAGAAACTTCAGATGGAAAAGGATGAAAAAATAATACCTGTTTCATCATCAAAGAAAACCGGAATAGAGGAACTCTGGAATACAATAGTTGAACAGTATCAGAAATACGGATATGAAATAACTGTAGACTAATACAATAAAAAATACCCTGTGCAATTAGGCGCAGGGTATTTTTTATTGCAGAAATTATAATATTCAGCTGTATATATATTTTATTATCATAATCAGAATAAAAATCCATCTTTTGACGATACTATAAATAGATGAACTGCAAAGGGGGAATCGTATGAAAGAAACATCAAAAGTTGCACAAAAGATAGCGCAAAACTATAAAGCTTATGTTTCTGATGAGACTGAAGATACTGTAATTGTTGAAATTGAAACTGAGAATATTCAACTAGCCCAGGAAATGCTTGCTGCTACAGGGAAAAGAACGATATTTAAAAAGGGATTGAGAGATGAAATTGATGAAAAAATATCCAGATACAAGGATGAAACTTCAGAAAAAGAGGAGGGATATATAGGTAGACTATATGAAAGAATAATAAAAAACGCATACAGAAAAGATGCAAGCGATATACATATTGAGCCATTTGAATCACAATGTTTTATAAGGTTCAGGATAGACGGAAGGCTCATAAAAGTGGAAAAAATATCAAAAAAAGAATGTTCCTCGCTTGTATCATATATAAAGCTGAGAGCAGGTATGGATATAACAGAAAGAAAAATACCGCGGGATGGAAGAATGGATGAAAGTTGTGAGGATGGATTTATAGATATAAGGGTTTCATCAATTCCTACAGTAAACGGAGAAAAACTTGTACTTAGAATGCTGAACAGAAATTCATTTGTGAGAAATATCAACGAAATAGGTTTTTCAAGAGAAGCTGTATCTATGATAAGAGAAATAACATCCCAATCAAAAGGATTGTTTCTTGTATGCGGACCTACAGGAAGCGGTAAGACTACAACTGTATATTCAATAATAAAAGAACTTATGGACGATGAAAAAAATATAACAACAATTGAAAATCCAGTTGAATATAGAATAGACGGAATAAATCAGATACAGATAAACAGAAAAAAGGGACTTGGCTTCAATGAATGCCTGAAATCAGTATTAAGACAGGATCCGGATATAATAATGGTTGGTGAAATAAGGGATATCGAGACAGCTGAAACTGCTGTAAGAGCAGCTATAACTGGACATCTTGTAATAAGCACACTTCATACAGAGGATGCAGTATCCGCGATAATAAGACTTGAGGATATGGGGATAAAGCCATATATGATAAGTGCTTCTTTGAGAGGTATAATTGCGCAGAAACTGGTAAGAAAATTAAATAATAGTGATACGGAAAATTTGTTTAAAAATAAAAAGTACAGAGGCAGAACCGCAGTATACGAGATAATGGCTATAGATAAAAATATAAAAGAGCGGATAAGACTATCATTGAACCGGGAAAAGATAATAAAACGGGCTGGCAATAAATTTATAGGATTTGAAAAAACGTGTTTTGATGCAATAAGCAGTGGAACTACAGATATGGAGGAATGTATAATTGCAGGATGTATTAAGCAGGATAAATGAGAAATACATATCTAGAAAACTTAAAAGCAGGGAATTGGAAATGATATGCACAAGACTTTCAATTCTTATCAGATCAGGAAACAGTATTGAAAGTATATTTGAGCTACTGATGAGGGGTGAACGTGGAACTATAAAGAAAGGGTTTGAAATAATTATAAGAAGGCTCAAGGAAGGAAATTCTCTTGAATCCTCAATCAGAGCATCGGGAATTTTTTCAGAGTTTTTTTCAGCAATGATAAAGTGTGGAGAGGAATCCGGGAATATAGAAAAGGTATGCGAGGATATGGCTCATTATTATGAAAGAGAGGAGAAAATTAAAAGAAAGATAATCTCTGTTGCTATTTATCCAATAATTCTTATAATAATGCTGTTTTTATCAATGTCTTTTATGATGATTTATGTTCTTCCAAATTTTGCTTTTGTATTTGAACAAAAGGGGATAGAGACACCATTTATAACAGAAATAATGTTTAAGGGATCCTTATACATAAAAAATAATATCTATATCATTCCACTTTCTGTTTTTATACTTTTTTCTGTATTTATATATTTGTCGAAAACAGAAGTATATAAAGGATTTATTGAAAGTATCAGATTAAAACTTCCAATACTTAAAGATATAAATAAACTATGGTTTTGTGCACAGTTTTCAGGAAATATGTATATAATGATGAAAAGCGGAATACCTATATCAAATGCTCTGGATATAATTTCTGACATATTGGGAAACAGAAATATAAAATCCGAGCTGGCTATATCAAAAAGATATCTTTCAAGTGGAAGCAGTCTCTCAAAATCACTTGAGATAGCGGATGTATTTCCGGATATATTTATATCCATGATAAGAGCAGGTGAAGAAAGTGGATTTATTGAGGAAAGTCTAAAGAATATAAATAAGTTTTATGAAACAGAGCTGGATATAAAACTGGATAGAACTATGAGATTCATAGAACCAGCTATAACAATAATTATAGGATTTGTGATAGGAATATCTATTATTTCTCTTGTTATACCTATGATAGATGCAGTTGTATCAATATAAAAAGGAGTGATCAATTATGAAAAATGAAAAAATGATGATAAAAGAAAGTAGTACAAAATATAACAGTCCAGGAAAAAAATCAGTTATTCCAGGTAAAAAAAGAAAGGGATTTACACTTGTCGAGATGATAATAGTAGTAACTATACTGGGAATACTTGCAAGTGTAGCACTTGTAAAGTATGGAAAAGCTGAGATGACTGCAAAGAAAAATGTTGACTATACAAATGCATCCAATATAGCAACAGCAGCTATAATAGCTTCTATCGATGGTAAAGAAATGGACGGTATGACAGTTGAATCACTTAAAGAAGATGGATATCTCAACAGTGTACCTAAACCACAGAGTGTAGACGGAAAATTTGAAATAACAGTGGATTCGGAAAAGAGAGGTGTTACAATAAAAGTGAATGAACAGATTTTCTATCCAAAAGATAACGAGGCACAGGAATAAATATGCTAATAATTTAAAATGGAGATAAAAATATTATGTTTGGTAGAAAAAATATAAAAGTGGCTTTTCTGGTTGAGAAAAAAGGAATAAGATGTATATTCTTTGAGTTTGTGGGAGATACTATAGTTATAGAATCTGAAAAATATATCGAAAATAATCTGGAAACCAGAGTCTTCATTGAAAAAAGATCTGAAGATATGTATATAGATAAAATCGTAAAATATATGGACGGGGAAAAGCTTAAACTTGGAAGTGAAAAAATATCAGAGATTTATATAAGCATACAGGAAAAGGACGTTATTCTGAGAAATATACGGATAGATTCCGAAATTAAAGATGACAGATTGAAGAAAGCGGTCGAAATAGAACTGGAGGAATTTATTCCAGACCTTAGGAATAAATATATTTTGAATATTAGAAGAGAAAAAAGATTTGAAAAATATACTGATGTTCAGGCAGTTCTTTTTCCAATAAAGTATGTGAAATTATTCAGTAGGATATGCGATAGACTTGGTATTGAAAAAAGAACTTTGAATGCAGATTTTGACATAATAGGAAAAATAATACATATGAATAGAAAAGATGACAATAGCATAGATAGAGAAACATATATAGAAATACGAGAAAATGATATTGTAATAAGCTGTTCTGATTCCGGATGGATAGTGGAAAGTTACACCGTATCGGATGACGAATTTGAAGAAGATATGGTTGGGAACATACTTGATAAATCAGACTCGATATATGTATATGGAAAATCAGATAGAAAAATAAATCTATTTGAAAAGTATCCAAATATAAAATTGATAAAATGTTACTGTGATGTGAAAATAAAAAAATATGGAAAATCAGAGGATAATATTGGATATATAAACATTATAGGTATGGCAGTAGATAGATGAAGACTAAAAAAAGAACCTCAAAATATATTATAGAGAATTATTTTAATACAGGTAATGATAAAAAAGTCTTGAGAAATCCATATACAATGATATTTTTACTGATGTCGATATATATTATTTTTTCTATATTGAATGGAATGTACAAAATAAATGTATTAACTGAATCTATAGAATCAGAAAAAAGAGCTTTGTCGGAAACTAAATCGAATTATATATATGAAGATAAAAGTATATCCGTAAAATCAGATGATATAAAGCAGATTCTTATTGATTCAGAGAGCTGTGATATAAATAAACTTTATATAGATCAGAATACGTTAGTTGTAAAAGGCAACTGCAGCAGTACGGATCAGATTGAGAATTTCAGAAAGAAAAAAATTATGCATGGTTCTCAGGTTGATAAAATAGAAAGAGATGGACACGCATACTATTTTGAAATATCGAAATAAGAAAGGTATATATTTATGAAGATATCAAGGAAAAAATTATATCTAACAATATTTTTTATCTTAGCTTTTGCAATTTTGAACATAACTGTAATATCTTCATTAAAAGAAAAAATAACGGAGCTTGAATATGAAAAAGTAACCATATCAGACGATATTAAAATAGCCGAAAGTTCAAACAAAAGAAGATTTTATAAGAAGGAAGCAAAAGAGCAGGTGTATAAAAAAGACGATATAATAAAGTTAAATTCAATAATAGGAAATGAAAAAGGTCTTGTATATATAGAAAATAAATCCGGGGTATCAGGAGAAGCATCTTCAAAAACTGTAGAAATAAAACTGAATGGAAAATCTGATGAGATTATTTCCTTAATCTCTAAAATAGAAAATTCGGGGATGAATGAAAGTATATATAGTATAGATATATCAAAGGTAAATTCATATCAAAATTCAAATGAAAAGAATGATTCAGACAAAGAAAATAAACCGGATAAAAAAGATACTTTGGATACTGTAAAAATAGAATCAGATAAACAAAAGAATAATAAAAAGAATTCAGAATCTGAAAACAAAGGAAATATCTATGAATGTAGAATAAATCTAGAAATAAACCGGAAATAACAAAAATATGGCTAGTCTGAATCGTAAAATAATGGTAAAATAATTAGTTGTGTACTTCAAAATAATAATAAAAAGGAGTGAAGACTACATTGTTACCAGGAAGAAATGATTTATGCTACTGTGGAAGCGGTAAAAAATACAAAAACTGCTGTATGGATAAAGATCTTCAAAAGGAAAGACATGAAAGAAGATTAAAAGAGGCACAGAAACAGTATGCAGAAATATATGCAAAACTTTATGCATATTCAAGAAAAGAAGAATTTAAAAACGAATACAAAAGAGCTGAAGAAATATTCTATATATTAGATAACGAAGAAGTTAAGATAAAATTTGAGAGATTCTTTGAAACATATTATATGCAGGATCATATAACTGAATCAGGAAAAGTTATTGCTACAAAATTCTACAACGATCCTGAAATAAAACTTACAAATAATGAAAAACTTATACTTCAGAGCATAGGAAATTCATATATAAGTATATATGATGTAATGAAAGTAGAGAGTGATAAGATACTTTTAAAAGACTGTTTTACAGGAGAAGAATTATACACAGAAGAGACAAAACTTCTTAATGGATTTGTAGAAGGCGAAAGTCTTATGGCGAGAGTTGTAGAAGTAAGTGGAGTAAATCTTCTTATAGATATAACTGTAAAAATAATAGCAAATGTAAAAGACTTTATAGTAAATGATATAAACAGACTGTTTAAACAGTATGAAAAAGACTGTCCAAATATGAAGCTTTTCCTTTCATATCATACATATATATTCTACAGATATATGCAGCAGCTTCTTGATGAGGCAAGTTCTGCAGCTATGAGAAATGAATCTGGTCAGAAAAAGGAAGAACCAAAGGATAATACAGTTGTATCAATACTTGAAAGTATAGCTGACAAAGAATGTCTTGAAAAATGTATAGAAACATGGAAATCATATGAAGAATCAAACAGTGAAATAAAAGGTTCTGAATATGGATGGGCGGCAGCAGTAGAATATTTTGTAAAAAAAGAAGCCGATGAAAATATAACACAGGCTCAGATATCTAAAAAATACGAGATAAGTCCAAGTACACTTGGTAAAAGATATAAAGAACTTAAATCGTCTAATTAAGGCTGATTTATATGTAAAAGAAAGTCTATTTATAGTATAATAATATATAACAATAGATTTTAGAAAGAGGTATAAATATGAGTCTTAGATTAGGTAATTCGATTGCAGTGGCTACTGATTTTATAAAATCAAATCCGGCTGTACCTGTATATAGAGATGGAGAAAATCTATATGCAGTTATATATCATATAGAAATTGGTTATAACAAAGATCATTCATCTAATGTTATGCAGTATATAATAATAGATTACAAAGATTTCTCGATATCTGAAGAAGAAAGAGAAGAACTTGTATCAATGGCGATGGAATACTGCAGAGAAAAAGGTATTGATGATGATGAAAATCTTAAGATAACACTTCTTGACAATGAGGAAGCTGAAAACTTTATCGAAAAGATTTTCAATAACATGAAAGTAATAAGAGGACTTATAACAAAGAAAAAATAAAGGTCTATCTGAAATACTTTAGACAAAAATGCCTGACAGAGTATTCTGCCAGGCATTATCTGTGTTATATATAAATACATTATGAGAGGAAGATAATATTGTTAAGAGTATCAAATATAAAACTTTCAATAGATGATGATATATCTTCTGTAAAAAACAGGCTTGTAAAAAAACTTGGTATAAAAGAAAGTGAGCTTAAAAGCTACAATATATACAAGGAGTCCATAGATGCAAGAAAAAAAGGAATGATAAATTTTGTGTATACTGTAGATGTTGAGCTTGAAAATGAACAGAAGATATTGAAGAGAAAAGTAAAGGATGTTTCTGTTGTTTCTCAGAAAGAATATATCGGTGTTGAAAGCGGAGAAAAGAAATTAAATGGAAGAATTGCAGTAATAGGAAGTGGACCTGCCGGACTTTTTGCATCTCTTCTTCTGGCACAGAGAGGGTATAAACCTTTAATGCTTGAAAGAGGAGCTGATGTTGATACAAGAAGCAAAGATGTGTCTGAGTTCTGGAAAAACAGAAAATTCAAACCTGAATCTAATGTACAGTTTGGAGAAGGTGGAGCGGGAACTTTCTCTGATGGAAAACTTACAACCAGAATAAAGGACATAAGATGCAGAAAAGTTCTCAGAGAACTTGTAGAGCATGGTGCTCCTGAGGATATATTATATTCTCATAAACCACATGTTGGAACAGATATACTTAAAGATGTTGTAAAAAATATAAGAGAAGAAATAATAAATCTCGGTGGAGAAGTAAGATTCAATTCAAAGGTAACGGATATTGAAATAGAATCTGGGAAAATAAAAAGCATATATATAAATGAAACAGAAAAATATGATGTAGAGGCAGTTATTCTGGCTGTAGGCCATAGTGCAAGAGATACGTATAGGATGCTGAATAAAAGAGGGGTTGAAATAATTCAGAAGCCATTTGCAATAGGTGCAAGAATAGAACATCCACAGGAAATGATAAACAAATCTCAGTATGGTGATTTATATACACATCCAAGACTTGGGGCTGCTGACTATAGACTTATAGAACATACATCAAACGGCAGAACAGCTTATACCTTCTGTATGTGTCCAGGGGGAAGTGTTATCGCATCTGCATCTGAAGAAAATGAAGTTGTTACAAACGGAATGAGTGAGCACAGTAGAGATAAGGAAAATGCAAATAGTGCTCTTTTAGTAAATATAAACCCAGAGGATTTTGGAAGCTCAGATCCGCTTGCAGGAATAGAGTTTCAGAAGAAATATGAGAAACTTGCATTCAGACTTGGAGGAGAAAACTACAATGCACCGGCACAGCTTGTTGGAGATTTCCTGGAAAATAAATCTTCTGAAAAAGCAGGAAATGTAAAACCATCGTATTCTCCTGGAGTTACTTTTACAAATCTTTCAGAATGTCTTCCTGATTTTGTGTGTGAGACTATGAGAGAAGGAATAAAAATGATGGGAAAAAGAATTAAGGGATTTGATATGTATGATGCGGTGCTTACAGGAGTGGAAACGAGATCTTCAGCTCCAGTGAGAATAGTTAGAAATCCGGATACATTTGAATCATCAAATACAGAAAGACTTTATCCATGTGGAGAAGGTGCAGGATATGCAGGAGGTATCGTTACAGCTGCTGTTGACGGCATAAAGTGTGCAGAAAAAATAATAGAAATATACAGTCCCGAAAAATAGGTATATAACTGCTTTATATAGTTGTAAAACCTTTTGAAGCAAGTTATAATATCATAGGATGTCTGACATCTGACTGTATTTATAAATAAATAATTGGAGGAGGAAAAACTTTGAATATAGTAATAGGTCTTATGGGGGGACTGGGACTTTTCCTTTATGGAATGAATCTAATGGGAGAAGGTCTTCAGAAGTCAGCTGGAGCAAAGCTTAAAAATATAATAAAGCTTCTTACCAGCAATATATTTATGGGAGTTCTTGTGGGAACTGCTGTAACGGCTGTAATACAGAGTTCAAGTGCAACTACTGTAATGGTTGTAGGATTTGTAAATGCGGGAATAATGACTCTTTCTCAGGCAATAGGAGTAATAATGGGTGCGAATATAGGTACAACAGTAACGGCACAGCTTGTATCTTTTGACCTTACGGGAATGGCTCCGGTTGCTCTGGGAGTAGGTATAGTTTTATATATGTTCAGTAAAAATCCTAAAATAAAGCATATATCAGAAATACTTATAGGTTTCGGTATGCTTTTTACAGGTATGGAATTTATGAAAGATGCGGTAGAGCCTCTTAAAAATTATCAGGGATTCAATGATATGCTTATATCATTTGGTAAATATCCTCTACTAGGTCTTTTACTTGGATTTGGTATAACAGCTATTGTTCAGAGTTCAAGTGCATCTATGGGTATGCTTGTAGCGATAGCAGCTGAGGGACTTATACCGTTATCTGCTGCACTTCCAATACTTTATGGTCAGAATATAGGTACATGTGTAACATCACTTTTATCAAGTATAGGGGCTAATAAAAATGCGAAAAGAGCTGCTGTGATGCACCTTATCTTCAATGTAATAGGAACAATATTATTCCTTATATTCCTTAATGCTCCGGTTGTAGCACTTGTTACAAAACTGGATCCGGGAAATGTTGCAAGACAGATAGCAAATACTCACACTCTATTCAACATAATATCAGTTATTTTCCTTCTGCCTTTCAATAAACTTATAATCAAATTATCTATGAAGATAATACCTGATAAAAAAGGTGATACAGACGATGATGAAGTGAAAACAGTTAAATATCTTGATGACAGAATGCTTGAAACTCCTTCTATAGCTCTTGCGAATACAATGAAGGAAACTTTAAGAATGGGAAATAAAGCCAAAGAAAGTCTGGATTCATCTATAGCTGCACTTCTTGAAAAATCAGAACATAGAATAGATAAGGTTTTTGAAAAAGAGGAAATAGTAAATACACTTCAGAAAGCTATACTTAATTATCTTCTAAAACTTTCAAAAACAGCTCTTGATGATGATTCAAGAGAGGTTGTAGATAATCTTTTCAATACTGTAAATGATATTGAAAGGGTAGGGGATTATGCTAAAAATATAGCTGAGCTTTCAAAAGTGGCAATAGATACTGACCTGGATTTTTCTGCTCAGGGAAAAGAGCAGCTGGAGGAAATATATTCAAGTGTAATTTCAGCATATAAGTATTCGCTTGAGGCGCTTAAAAATGACGATATAAATCTTGCATATAAGGTTCTTCAGATAGAGGAAAATGTAGATATGATGGAAAAAACATGTAGGGCAGGTCATATGTACAGACTTAACAACAATCTATGCAGTATAGATAATGGTGTTGTATTCCTTGATATAATAACAAGTCTTGAAAGAGTATCAGATCACTCTGTAAATATAGCAAGAAGAGTAATATCTCAGAATGAATATAAAATAAAATAATAAGTAGAAAAAAGCCACTGCAATTCGCTTTATAGCGTTTTGCAGTGGATTTTTTATGGATAATTGTATATGAATCTGAAGTAAAATATTTTTGTATAAATATTTTGCTGTAAAGGTTTAATTAAGAAATGGATAATATAATAACATCATAAGGTAAGAGAACACCTCAGATAAAAGGGATAAATAATAATAGAAACGGAGATGACATATATGAAATTTAAAAAGAATGGAATTGGATTAATAGTTGCGGTTGCAGTACTTGGATCAGTACTTGGAAGTTCGGCTACGATGCTTGTAATGAAAGATGTAATAGGTGGATCAGGATCATCAAGTGAAATAGTTGTTGATGGAGATACAGCACGGAACGTATATCAGGCAGTTGCAAAAAAAGCGACACCTTCAGTTGTAGGTATAACGACTACAAGTGTAAGTCAGGATAATATGTTTGCAATACCACAGGAAACAGAAGGTGTAGGTACAGGTATAATAGTTGATTCAAATGGATATATACTTACAAACTCTCATGTCGTATCAGATGGAGAAGCTACAAGCGTAAATGTACTTTTCAATGATGGTTCAGATATGTCAGGTGAAGTTATATGGCATGATGCACAGCTTGACCTTGCAATGGTAAAAGTTGATAAAACGGGGCTTACTGCAGCAGATCTTGGTGACAGTGACCAGGTTCAGGTAGGAGATATAGCAATAGCAATAGGAAACCCTCTTGGACTTGACCTTCAGAAGAGTGTTACACGGGGTATAATAAGTGGACTTGACAGAACAATAAGTACAGAGCAGGCAAATATGACAGGATTAATGCAGACTGATGCAAGTATAAACTCAGGAAACAGTGGAGGACCTCTTCTAAATGAAAAAGGCGAGGTAATAGGAATAAACACAGCAAAAGCATCTCAGGGTGAAGGTCTTGGATTCGCAATACCTATAAATACAGCCAAAGAGATAGTAAATGAAGTAATCAAAACAGGTGACTATGAAAAAGTTACTCTAGGAATAAAAGGAACTGATTTAGAAAGTTATGAACAGGCTTTAGGACAGGATCTTGAAGGTGATTCAGGAGTATATGTTGCAGAGGTTGTATCAGGATCTTCAGCTGAAAAAGCAGGACTTAGAACTGGTGATATAATAACAAAAGTTGGAGATACAGAGATTACAGGTATGAGTGATCTTACAAAAGCTTTATACGGATACAGTTCTGGAGATAAAGCAGAGATAACTGTTCTAAGAAATGGTAAGGAAACAAAAGTAAATGTACAGTTTTAATAATAGATAATATAAATGGACACACTTTAAAGTGTGTCTTTTTATTTATAATAAGGAAAACGATAACCTATATATAATTCAATATACATATCAAAAAATCCTTCTTCAAATACAATCAATAAAATTTATGTATTGATAACAAAAAAACAATATAATACTTGTATTGCAGGTTGTGAAAACGATATAGACTCAAAAAAATATATATGATAAAATTTAAACATAAAAATAAAAGTAAAGCTAAATGGTTATTATTCTATATAATAAAAAGCTAAATACACTGTTTATAAGTGAAAAATTTGTAATATATAAATACAGCTAATCTAATTATAGAGAAAATATATAGCCGATAATCTAAGTATTTAATATATAAATACGTTTAAGATAATTGTTAAATTAACACGCTTTATTTATGGGAGAGATGCATATAATGAAACCATTAGTTATTAATTTTCAGAAGTGCAGCATACATGACGGACCTGGTATAAGAAGTACAGTATTCTTTAAGGGATGTCCACTTGAGTGTGTATGGTGTCACAACCCTGAAAGCCAGAGATATACAAAAGAAGTTTTATACAACCGGGAAAGATGCAGTGGATGCGAAAGATGCATACAGATATGTCCTCATGATGCGATAATATCTGAAAATGGAACTGTAGGACTTGACAAAAATAAATGCGAGTTATGTGAAACATGCCTTGATTACTGTATAAACAATGCAAGAGAAATAGTTGGTGACGAATATACAGTAAAAGAACTTCTAAAAATGATAGAAAAGGACAGAATGTTCTATGAGGAATCAGGCGGTGGAGTTACTCTTTCAGGAGGAGAAGTAATGGCACAGGACATGGATTTTGTATGTGCACTTGCTGAAGGATGCCACAATAAAGGAATAGATGTAGCGATAGACACATGTGGATATGCTCCAAAGGAAAACTATGAAAGAATAATGAAATATGCGGATAGATTCCTTTATGATATGAAACTTATAGACGATGAAAAACATATAAAATTTACAGGTAAATCAAATAAAAAAATACTTGAAAATCTGAAGTTCCTAAGTGACAACGGAGCTTATATAAATATAAGAATACCACTTATAGTTGGTGTAAATGTCGATGACGACAATGAAGAAGTTATGAAAATGATAGAAGTTTTAAAAGGTCTTAATATAAAGGCTGTAAATCTTCTACCATATCATGATATAGGAAAGCATAAATATACTAAGCTTTATATGAATTACGAAGGTGAAGCATTTGAGAAACCTTCAGATGACAAAATGGATGAGATAAAATCGCTTTTCGAAAAAAATAATTTCAGTAATGTAAAGATAGGAGGATAAGAAATGAGAGGTACATTTGAAAGAACCAAAAAACTTAGAGAAGAAAGTGTTACAACAAAACCACATATATCTATAGAAAGAGCTTTATTATTTACAGAAGCGTATAAAAAATATGAAGGTAGTGTTGAGATGCCGGTACTTAGAGCACTTTCATTTAAACACTATATAGAAAACAGAACTCTTTATATAGGAGATGGAGAACTTATAGTAGGTGAAAAAGGTGATACTCCTCAGGCAGCTCCTACTTATCCTGAAATATGCTGTCATACAATAGAAGATATGGAAATAATGAACGACAGAGATGTTGTTGACTTTAAAGTAACAGAAGAAGACAAGAAAATACAGGAAGAAGTTATAATACCTTACTGGAAAGGCAGACAGACAAGACAGAAAATAGTTAATGCCATGACTGAAGAGTGGAAAAATGCCTATGCAGCAGGTATGTTCACAGAGTTCATGGAGCAGAGAGCTCCAGGACATACAGTTTGTGGAGATATAATATATAGAAAAGGATTCCTTGAATTAAAAGAGGATATAGAAAAGAGAATAGCAGAACTTGACTTCCTTAACGATCCGGAAGCATATGAAAAGAAAACAGACCTTGAAGCTATGGCAATAAGCTGTGAAGCTATGGCAATATTAGGAAAAAGATATGCAGAACTTGCAAGAAAAATGGCTTCTGAAACTGATGATGAGCAGAAAAAAGCAGATTTATTATTAATAGCTGAAAACTGTGATGTTGTACCAGCTCATGCACCAAAAACTTTCCATCAGGCAATACAGATGTACTGGTTTGTACATATAGGTATAACTACTGAGTTAAACACTTGGGATGCATTCTCTCCAGGTAGACTTGACCAGCATCTTAACCCATTCTATGAAAAAGATGTAGAAGATGGAATACTTACAAGAGAAAGAGCACAGGAACTTTTAGAGTGTATGTGGGTTAAATTCAACAACCAGCCAGCACCTCCAAAAGTAGGTATAACATTAAAAGAAAGTGGAACTTATACTGACTTCGTAAATATAAACACTGGTGGTATAAGACCAGACGGACAGGATGGAGTAAACGATGTAAGTTATATAATACTTGATGTAATGGATGAAATGAAACTTGTACAGCCAAGTTCAAACGTTCAGATAAGTAGAAAAACTCCTCAGAAATTCCTAAAAAGAGCATGTGAAATATCTAGAAAAGGTTGGGGACAGCCTGCATTCTACAACACAGAAGCAATAATACAGGAACAGCTTGAAGCTGGTAAGACTGTAGTTGATGCAAGACTTGGAGGAACAAGTGGATGTGTTGAAACAGGATGCTTCGGTAAAGAGGCATATGTTCTTACTGGATATATGAATATACCAAAAATACTTGAAATAACTCTAAACAATGGATTTGATAAATATACAGGAAAACAGATAGGTCTTCAGACTGGAGATCCAAGAGAATTCAAAACTTATGAAGAACTATTTGATGCATTCAAAAAACAGCTTCATTACATGGTAGATGTAAAAGTCAGAGGAAATGCAGTAATAGAAAAAATATGTGCTGAACACATGCCTTGTCCTCTAATGTCATCAATAGTTGACGATTGTATAGAAAAAGGAAAAGACTACCAGAGAGGTGGAGCAAGATACAACACTAGATATATACAGGGTGTTGGTATAGGAACAATAACAGACAGTTTAGCTGCTATAAAATACAACGTATTTGACAAGAAGAAATTCGATATGGATACAATGTTAAAAGCTATGGAAGCAAACTTCGAAGGATATGAAGCTGAGCTTAACATGGTTAAAAACAAAACTCCAAAATACGGAAATGACGACGATTATGCAGATGAAATAATGAAAGATGTATTCAATACTTACTACAGCGAAGTTACAGGAAGACCTACAGTAAATGGAGGACACTACAGAGTAGACATGCTACCAACAACTTGCCACGTATACTTCGGTGAAGTAATGGGTGCTTCTCCAAACGGAAGACTTGCAGAAAAACCTGTATCTGAAGGTATATCACCAGAAAAAGGTGGAGATACTAACGGACCTACAGCAGTTATAAAATCTTGTGCTAAGATGGACCACCTAAAAACTGGAGGAACACTTCTAAACCAGAGATTCGCACCATCAGTTGTACAGGGTGAAGAAGGTCTTGATAATATGGCAAACCTAATAAGATCATACTTCAATATGGATGGACATCATATACAGTTCAACGTATTCGATAAAAATGTTCTTTTAGCAGCACAGAAAAATCCTGATGAATACAAAGACCTTATAGTTAGGGTTGCAGGATACAGCGATCATTTCAACAACCTAAGTAGAGCATTACAGGATGAGATAATCGCAAGAACAGAGCAGACATTCTAATAATGATAATAACTTTACCTCAAATTACGGGAGATAGAATATTCTATCTCCTGTAATACTTTAAAATATATGATAAAAGTTAAACAAAATAGTATATAAACAATAAAAAATGTGTATTATACAAGATTACATATAAGATATATAATAATAATTGTAAATATTAAAACATAGTACATAAATTAAAGCATAGGGGGATTTGATTATGAAAACACTAGGATTTATAGGTGGAGGAAACATGGGAAGTGCCATGCTTGGAGGTATAATAAAAGCAGGACTTCTAAAATCTGAAGATATAACAGTTGCAGACTTAAGTCAGGCTGCTCTTGATAAAGTAAAAGAAGCACACGGTGTAAATGTAACAACAGATTCAGCAGACGTTATAAAAAACTGTGATGCGTTTATAATAGCATTAAAACCACATATAGTTGCACCTGCATTAAAACCACTTGCAGAACTTGTAAGAGAAGATCAGCTTATAATATCTATAGCTGCAGGAAAGCAGATATGTCAGCTTGAAGAAATATTCGGTTCAGATAAAAAAATAGTAAGAATAATGCCTAATACTCCAGCTCTTGTAGGAGAAGGAATGGCAGGTATATGTTCAAATAAAAATGTTTCAGCTGAGGAACTTGATGAAGTTAAGAAAATATTTGAATCATTTGGTGAAGCTGAAATAGTTACTGAAAAACTTATAGATGCTGTAACAGGTGTAAGTGGATCAGGTCCTGCATATGTATTTATGTTTATAGAAGCTATGGCAGATGCTGCAGTTCTTGAGGGAATGCCAAGACCACAGGCTTATAAATTTGCTGCACAGACTGTTTTAGGATCAGCTAAAATGGTAATGGAAACAGGAATGCATCCAGGTGCATTAAAAGATATGGTTTGTTCTCCAGCAGGAACAACTATAGAGGCTGTTAAGGTTCTTGAAGAAAAGGGACTTAGAGCGGCTGTTATAGAAGCTATACATGAATGTACTAAAAAATCTATAGAGTTAAGTAAATAATAAATAAAATTACATTATAATAAACAGAGAACACCGAAGAATATCGGTGTTCTTTTTATTTTAAAAACTGTTTTAAATATAAAAACTCCCTGCCATAAACTATTTTCATATAGCTGGCAGAGAGATTATAAACTATTTTGTTTTTCTATTGTTCATCTGTTCAAGAAGATTTTTATTTCCTTCACTGCAAGATTTAAGGTTTCCACATGCAGAACAGTTTGCACATCCTCCGTTTTCACCGCCACCTGAACAGCTGGAACATGAGCTTCCAGGTCTTGTAAATATTCTTATAAGTATTACAGCAGTTACAACAACTATTACCGCTGTAACGGCAATCTCTATTGGAGATGCAGCTGATACAAATGCAGATCCGACTATATTAGCTGCAGTACCTGCAACCCATGCAAGTGCAAACTGATAGAAAAGAGATGTAAGCATCATTCTGTTTCCATATTCTTTTCTCATAGTTGCAAGAGCAGCTATACATGGTGTATAAAGAGCTGTAAATACAAGGAATGCATATGCAGTTACTCCTGTAAATACTGTAGGAAGTACAGTGTTTAAATCACCGTATAAAACACCCAGTGTATTAACAACTACCTCTTTTGCTCCAAGTCCTGTAAGAAGTGCAACTGAAGTTCTCCAGTCTGTAAAACCAAGAGGAAGAAATACAGGTGCTATAAGTTTTCCAAAATATGCAAGGAAAGAACTGTTTATATCTGATGTATATCCAGAAAAGTTGAATGATGAAAGTGCCCATATAAACACAGACATTGCAAACATTATTGTAACAACTTTTACTAAAAATCCCTTTGATTTGTTCCATGTGTTTTTTACAAGTGCGCTTATAGTAGGAATTCTGTATTCCGGAAGTTCAAGAATAAAAGGTTCTGCCTCTTCTTTGAATTTAGTTCTATTAAGGAAAAGTGCTACAAGTATGGCAGCGACAATTCCGATAAAATAAAGAGAAGCAGTTACAAGAGCTCTGTTTTCCTTGAAAAACACAGAAACAAATAATGCATATACAGGAAGTTTAGCTCCACATGTCATAAGTGGTGCTATAAGAGCAGTTATTTTTCTGTCCTTTTCGCTTTCAAGAGTTCTTGTGGCCATTATAGCAGGTGAAGAACAACCCATACCCATTATCATAGGTATAAACGCCTTTCCTGAAAGACCTACTTTACTCATAACTCTATCCATAAGAAACGCTGTTCTAGACATATATCCACTGTCTTCAAAAAGCGATATTCCGAAGAAAAGAGTACATATAAGAGGGAAGAAAGGAAGTGTTCCACCTATTCCTCCGATTATACCATCTACAATAAGCGATCTGAACCATGGGCTCGAATCAGCAAGCATAGCATCCACAGGGGAAGAAATATAAGTCTCTATAAGACCTGCAAGTCCCTCCTGAAGAGGTCCACCTACCCAATCAAACGTAAATTTGAAAAGAAGCAGAAGAAGTGCTATAAATATAGGATATGCAAGCACAGGGTTTAGAACTATACTGTCTATTCTATCACTTATACTTTTTTTAGACTCTTCCGGTGTCTCTGTACATCTTTTTAGTCTTTCTTCGATCATACTGTATGTTTCTGTCTCAGAACCCCAGTCTTTTGTGTATATAAATGGTTTTCTGACAGTTTCTCTTATGATTGACTCTATATTTTCAAGACCTTCTTTTTTCTTTGCAACTATAGGTATTACAGTTACTCCAAATTCACGACCAAGTTTTTCTGCATCTATTTTCATACCTCTTGATTCAGCTACGTCCATCATATTAAGAAGTATGACTATAGGCTTGTCAAACTGCATAAGCTGTGTTGTAAGGTATAGGTTTCTGGCTATGTTTGAGGCATCTACAACATCCAGTATAAGGTCTACATCCTCTTTTTCAAGAAATGATTTTGAGACTTTTTCCTCGTTTGAAAATGTATCCATAGCATATATACCAGGAAGGTCTACAACCTTTATATCATCACATAAAAAACCTTCTTTTTTTTCAATTGTAACTCCAGGCCAGTTTCCCACATACTGAGTAGAGCCTGTAAGCATATTAAAAACAGTTGTTTTACCAACGTTTGGATTTCCTAAAAGAGCTATATTAATCAATGAAAACCTCCTTACTGAAGAACTATATTCTTTGCATCAGATTTTCTTATAGCAAGATCAAAACCTCTGAAACGTATAAGAATAGGATCTCCAAGAGGAGCTATTTTCTTAACTTCAACCTCTGTATTATTTATGCATCCAAGAGCAAGAAGTCTTTTTGCAAGCTTTGTATTTCCATTTATATTATTAATAAGGCCTTTTTCGCCTACGTTTAAATCAAAAACAGTTGTCATAATAATACCTCCTAAGTCTTAATGAAATTCATTATCATCATCTTATTGATATTATATCTCATAAATTATCATATGTCAATCGTTATTGAGAAATAATATTGCTGAACAAGATGTGAAGAGATATTTTATATGATAGATAGATTTTGTAGTATAATTAAGAAGAGAATTCTCTTATGGAGGTAATATATGAATTCAAACAAAATAAGTACAAAAAAGCTTGTATTTCTCAGTCTTATGGTTGGATACAGTCTGATATTATATATAATAGAAACATTTATACCTAATCCCATGATGGTAATGTTTCCAGGAGCAAAGCTTGGGCTTAGTAATATCATAACTCTGGTATGTCTGATGACTATAGGATTAAAGGATACATTTATAGTTCTCATTGTCAGAATAATAATTTCTTCTATATTTGCAGGACCGATGTCGTACTTTCTGTTCAGTATAGCTGGTGGATATTTAAGTCTTGCAGTTATGTATATTATAAGCAGAATAAAGGGATTTTCGATTATAGGAATAAGTATATCAGGTGCGCTTGCTCATAACATAGGACAGCTTCTGGTGGCTTCATTTATAATAAAAAATCTTATGATGGTATCATATCTTCCATTTATGCTTGTGACATCGATAGCAACTGGTGTATTTGTTGGTATAGTTTCGAAATTTATGATTCCATATACAAATAGAATAATAGAAAAGGGAAAGATATAAATCAGTAAAAATAATATATATTAAAGAAGAAAACGTTATAAAAAACTAGAATATTAATATAAAAACGTATACAATAGAATTGATAAAATATATTTAAGAAAGGGCACGGGTGCTTAGAATTGGCTAATATAAAAATTGTAACAGATGGTTCATGTGATTTTCCACAGGAGGTAATAGATCTTGTAAATCCTGATATAGTAAGGATAAATGTGGCTTTTGGAGAAGAATCTTTCATAGGAGGAGTGGAGATAACAGAGGAGGAATTCTATGAAAAGATGAAAAAAAGTGATGAACTTCCAAAAACATCAAGCCCATCTCCAAATAGATTCATAGAAATATATGAAAAAGAGGATTATGAGGAAATAATAGTATTTACGCTTACATCAAAACTTTCGGGTACATACAGCAATGCAGTTATTGCAAAAAATATGTATGAGGAGAAAAATGGATCAAATAAAAGAATTGAGATAATTGATACTGAAAATGGATCAATAGGAGTATCTTTAATGCTTTTAAAAACTCAGAGAATGATAGAAGAAGGAAAAAGTATGGATGAGATACTGGCTGAAGTTGATAAAATGAAAAAAGATATTGTATTTTTTGGAACTCTGGCAACTCTTGAAAATGCAATAAAAGGTGGAAGAGTAAATCCTATAGCAGGAAAACTTATCAATGCTTTGAATTTCAAGGTAATAATAAAAATCGATGAGGGACTTGTAAAACCTATAGACAAGGCCAGAGGAGAATCAAACAGTCTTAAAAAACTATTTGAATATGTAAAGAAAAATGTGGATGTTTCAGACATTGAACATAAGGATATAATAATAGGGCATGCAAACTGTCCACATAGGGCAGAAAGAATAAAGAAATTTATAGAGGAACACTACAGTTTTGAAAAAATTATGGTAGCTCCAATAGGACCTATAATGGGAACTTTTACAGCAGAGGGGGCTATACTTGTAGCAGTTCTTTAAGTAAGGAGGCAACATGGGAATAGAAAGAAAAAATATAGAGAAAAAATATAAGTGGAGTCTTGAAAAGATGTATTCTTCACAGGACGAAATAGATTCTGATATAAAAAAGGCTGAAAAGCTTACAGAGGATATAGCTTTATACAAAGGAAAAATATCAGAAAGTAGTGAAAATCTTCTTGAGGTATTCAGAATACTTGAAGATGCATCCAGAACTATTGAAAAACTTTATGTATATACTCATATGAGACACCATGAAGATACAAGAATAAATGAAAATCAGGCAGAGTCTGTAAAAACGGAAATGCTGTCTACAAATTTCGGTGTGGCATCATCGTATATAGTTCCGGAAATCATGGCTATGAGTGATGAAAGATTAAACGATTATCTGAATGATGAAAAAATGTCATTCTATAAAAAGTATATGGAGGATATACTTAGAGATAGACCTCATACTCTTTCTGAAAAAGAAGAACAGATACTTGCATCTGTATCAGAAATATCAAATGTATCAGAGAGTGTATACGATATGCTAGCATATGCCGATATGGAGTTTCCTGAGATAGAAGGTGAAAATGGTGAAAAAATAAAAATAGACCATTTCAACTATTCAAATCTTATAAAAAGCAGAAACAGAAGAGTGAGAAAAGATGCATTTGAAGGTGAGTTTTCTACATATAAAAAATATAAAAACACATTTGCATCAAGTCTTTATGGCGCTGTGAAATCAGAAATATTCTATTCAAAAATGAGAAAACATAATTCTGCAATAGAAGCTTCTCTTTTTGCGGACAATATAAGTGTTGACGTATATAGAAATCTTATAGATGCAGTATCAGATAGTATTCCGGCTCTTGGAAAATATGTCGATATAAAGAAAAAGGTTCTTGGAGTAGATGAGCTTCATATGTATGATCTTTATGTTCCATTATCAGAAAAGTTCGAGTACAAGATAACATACAAAGAGGCACAGGAGATTATACTGAATGCTCTTAAGCCTTTAGGTGAAGAATATCTTTCTATTATAAGAAAAGCATTTGATGAAAGATGGATAGATGTATATGAGAATGAAGGTAAAAAAGGTGGAGCGTATTCATGGGGATGCTATGATTCACATCCTTATATACTGATGAGTTACACTGATGACCTGAACTCACTGTTTACTCTTATACATGAGCTTGGTCACTCTGTACACAGTTACTATTCAAGAACTTCTCAGCCATATATATATTCTGATTACAGAATATTTGTTGCAGAAGTTGCATCTACAACTAATGAGCTTCTTCTTATAAACTATCTTCTTGAAAATGCAAAGGAAAAGGATGAGAAGATATATCTTCTTAATTACTATCTTGAGCAGTTCAGAACGACTGTACATAGACAGACTATGTTTGCTGAATTTGAGATGATAGCACATGAAAAAGCGGAAGCAGGAAATCCTCTTACAGCAGATGAGTTTACAGAAATATACTATGGTCTTAATAAGAAATACTACGGCGATTATATGAATGTAGACGAACTTGTGGGAATAGAATGGGCGAGAATACCTCACTTCTATTCAAACTTCTATGTATATAAATATGCTACAGGATTTTCGGCAGCGAGTGCTCTTAGCAGTATGATTCTTTCAGAAGGAAAAGAAGCGGTAGATAGATATATAGAATTCCTGAAAAGCGGAGGATCTGAATATCCGCTTGATCAGCTGAGAAGAGCGGGCGTTGATATGGAGAAAAAAGAATCTGTAGAAAAAGCTCTTGATGTATTCAGAGAACTTGTCGAAAAACTTGAGAAGGAAATATAATTAGTATTATATAAATTCATGGAGAATTAAATATGGGGAAAAATATTCTAAAAAGAATAATGTTAATTATGTATTTCGTATCAGTAGTATTAATCATTTTAATGTCTGTACGAAAAATAATAAGCATACCTGTTTTTTCTCTGGCATTTATTGTTCAGGCGGTTATTATCGTTATTATACATGAATTTTTTCATGGAATATCCGCTGAAAAAAATGGACTGATGTTTACATCTATGTACATCGGTCCTTTTGTTTTGCTGAGAGAAAACAGGAAATTTACAGGGCTGAAAAAAGTAAAATTCAATGGTTCATACCTTGGGAGAGCAAATATAGAAAATAGAGAAATCAAAAATGACGATGATTTTAAAATACACTCGAATGCTTGGAGAAAAGCTATAAAAGCGGGGCCTGTATCTGATATTCGGATAAGTACTGTTTTTATAATTATTGGTATATGCACAGGTATTTATGAGATTTCCATAGCTGTATTAATGATAGATATTTTTGTATGTATACCCAGCTTTATATATGGTGATGGTGAGCATCTTTTTCTTATAAAAAATAATAAAGTATTTGAGATATCTGTCATATATACATACAGTATGATTGGCAATATAAGTAATCAGACAGACGAGTATCTCTATAGAAAACTAATAGATGAAATAGATAAAACAGTTTTGAATGATGACAGTATACTTCCTTTGTGTATAGCTGCACAATCAGTTATATATAAAAGTATTGCAGAAGATAAAATTATACCGGAAAGTATAAAAAATACTGCAAAAGATATAGTGAACAAGGGACCGAAATGTTTTTCACAGGGAATGGATATTATCTATTTTAGAAGCCTGATAAATACTATGATTTTATATTATCTATGCGTAGAGGAAAATAAGGATTATGCAGAAAGGCTATACTTATATGTAAAAGGCATGAAGTGTAGTGTTCCAGGAGAAAGACTCGATAAAATGAGAACAGAACATATACTTGGAAAAGAAGATTATAAAAAGGAAATTGAATCCGGAAAATATAGAAATCAAATGTTTTATGGATGTGTAGGGTTTGAGAATATGGAAAATATTATAGATGATAAGGTCATAGAATATTCCTATATAAAAAATAAAAAAACAGAAACTTAACATACTTTACTCTTGCTTAACGAATTCATAATATTTATTTAATAGACTGACTGTATTATAGATACTGTAATAATTAATAAAACAAATCTATAAAACAAAGGTATTATGGAGGAAAAGGTAAAATGAAAAACAGAAGATTAGCAATTTTATTAGCTGGGATAATGACAATAGGATGCTTGGCTACAGGATGTGGAAATTCAGGTGGAGGAGAAGAAGCTTCTTCAGGAGATTCAACTGTAATAAGCGTATCTGGATCAACATCAATAGGACCATCTATGGAGAAACTTGCAGAAAAATATGAAGCTGCAAATGAAGGAGTAAGTATAGAAATACAGCAGATAGGTTCTTCAGCAGGTATAAAAAATGCAATAGACGGAACTTCTGAAATAGGTATGTCATCAAGAGATTTAAAAGATGAAGAAAAAGAAGCAGGACTACAGGAAACAAAAATAGCTATAGACGGTATAGCTGTTATAACAAATACAAAGAACCCTGTTAAAAATCTTACACAGGATCAGGTAAAAGATATATACACAGGAAAAATAACTAACTGGAAAGAAGTTGGCGGAAATGATGCTCCAATAGTTGTTGTATCAAGAGAAGAAGGTTCAGGAACTAGAGATGGATTCCAGGAAATAATAGGATTTGAATCAACTGAATTATTATCAGATGCTCAGGTAAGTGATGGTTCAGGAAACATAAAATCAACTGTTGAAGGAAATGAAAATGCAATAGGATATATATCTTTCGGATATGTTGATGATACAATAAATGCTCTTTCTATAAATGATGTAGAACCAACTGCAGAAAATGTTACTAACTCTACTTATCCAATAGCAAGACCATTCCTATTAGTAAATACTGCTGATGGATTATCAGAAAATGGTCAGAAATTCATAGACTTTATATTAAGTGCTGATGGACAGAGCATAATGGAAGAAGAAGGATTTATAAAAATACAGTAATTGAATCCTGTGAAATATATAAGAGTGCTGAGACTTAGACAGCACTCTTTTTTTATGCAATTATATCGTCAAATTATAAAATATAAAAATTATGCCTTATTAACAGTGTTAAAATTTTTTAATAATTTTATTATTGATTTAACCCTGATTGAATATAAATTTAAAAAAAGAAGTTTAATATATGTTTTGTAATTAATTGACGGATGGATAGTCGAAAAGGAGGAAATAATATGTCAGTAAAGACAGAGGCATTAGAAAAAGCCAGATCAAAAGAGAAAAAAGTTAAAAATATTAATGCGAAGTATACGGCGGATAGATTTATGAAATATGTATTTCTATTCAGTGCATTACTTTCTATAGCGAGCCTTGTTGTTATAACAGGATTTGTATTTTATATGGGGCTTAAGCCATTCTTACAGGAAGGTTATTCGATAATATCATTCCTTACTGGAAGTGAATGGGTACCTTCATCAGATATGTTCGGAGTACTTCCTATGATAGCTGCTTCAATATACGCTACAGCAGGATCAATAGTAATAGGAACTTCAATAGGAATATTAACAGCAATATTTATAGCTGAGATAGCACCAGCAAAAATATCAGGAATAATATCATCAGCAGTTGAGCTTCTTGCCGGTATACCATCAGTACTTTACGGGGTATTCGGACTTGCAGTAATAGTTCCAGGTATACAGAATGTATTCAACCTTCCAAAAGGTCAGAGTTTACTAGCAGTAATACTTGTTCTTTCAATAATGATGTTACCAACAATAATATCAGTGTCAGAAACAGCAATAAGAGCAGTTGACAATGCTTATAAAGAAGGATCATACGCTCTTGGAGCTTCAAAAATAGAAACTATATTCAAAGTTGTTCTTCCAGCGGCAAAATCAGGAATACTTGCAGCAGTTGTTCTTGGTGTAGGTAGAGCACTTGGTGAAACAATGGCGGTTATACTTGTTGCAGGTAACTCAGCAGCAATGCCGGGAAGTATAATGGACAGTGTAAGACCACTTACAACAAACATAGCACTTGAAATGGGATATGCATACGGAACACATCAGGAAATGCTGTTTGCAACAGGTGTAGTTCTATTCACATTCATACTTATACTTAATATAGTATTAAACAGACTTACTAAAAAGGCGGTGGATTAATTGAACAGTTCCAGAAAAACAAAAGAAACAATATTAAAAGCTCTTATATATGGATCAGCTGTCTTTACAGTGGCAATGCTTGTGATAATAGTAGGATACATATTTGTCAAAGGTATGGGAAATATGAGCCTTGGATTTATAACAAATGATTATTCAGCGTCAGGAGACGGCGGGGTTTATCCTATGATACTTGCAACTGTATATACAGTGGGAATATCAATAGTAGTGTCAGCTCCAATAGGGATACTTTCAGCGATATATCTTCAGGAATATGCAAAACAGGGAAGACTTGTATCAGCAATAAGATTCTGTACAGAATCTCTTGCAGGGATACCATCTATAATATATGGTCTTTTCGGGGGAATATTCTTTGTAGTGTTTCTAAAAATGGGATATTCAATACTTTCAGGATCTCTTACTGTTGCGATAATAATACTTCCTGTAATAATAAGAACTACAGAAGAAGCATTAAAAACAGTACCACAGAGTTTCAGAGAAGCATCATTTGCTCTTGGTGCAACAAAACTTCAGACACTTTATAAAGTTATAGTACCTAGTGCAATGCCTGGTATAATATCAGGAATAATACTTTCTATAGGTCGTGTTGTCGGTGAATCAGCAGCAATACTTCTTACAGCAGGAACAGTTGCAAAACTTCCTGAGACAATCATGAGCAGTTCAAGAACTCTTACAGTTCACGCATACCTTCTTACAAAGGAAACTGGTGACATAGCTACTGCTTCATCAATAGGTATAATACTTATAGTAATAGTTCTTGCACTTAATACAATAGCAAAAGTAACTGGTAAAAAACTTGGAAAAGCAAGCAGATAATTAGGATAGATAAGGTACGGAGGAAATTAGAAAATGCAGGTATACAATAATACAAAAATAGCAGTAAAAGACCTGGATCTTTATTACGGAGAGAAACAGGCACTTAAAAGAGTAAACATGAATATAAAGGAAGGTAAGGTTACAGCTCTTATAGGACCTTCAGGATGTGGTAAATCTACATTCATAAGAACTCTTAATAAAATGAATGACCTTATAGACAATGTAAAAATATACGGTGAAATAGCTCTTGATGGAGAAGATATAAATAAACAGAATGTAATAGACCTTAGAACAAGAGTTGGTATGGTATTTCAGAAACCAAATCCATTCCCAATGAGTATATATGATAATATAACTTATGGACCAAAGATACAGGGAATAAGAGATAAAAAAGAACTTGATAGAATAGTTGAGGAGAGTCTTAAAGGTGCAGCTATATGGGATGAAGTAAAAGACAGATTAAAAAGTTCAGCACTTGGACTTTCAGGAGGACAGCAGCAGAGACTTTGTATAGCAAGAGCTATAGCAATGAAACCGGAAGTAATACTAATGGACGAACCTACTTCTGCTCTTGACCCTATATCTACAGGTAAAGTAGAGGAACTTATAACTGAGCTTAAAGGAAACTATACAATAGTAATAGTTACGCACAATATGCAGCAGGCACACAGAATATCTGATGATACTGCATTCTTCCTTAACGGAGAAGTAATAGAATTCAATAATACAAAAGATATATTCGAAAATCCAATGGACAAGAGAACAGAAGACTACATAAACGGAAGATTCGGATAGGATTTAGATGGCTGGGAAAATCCCGGCCTTTTCTGATTGAATGGGAAAATAAATTCTGATATACTAATCTTTAAATACTCTTATATGTCAAGGAGGAGAATATGGGATTATCAGATATCAGGCTTCCTAAAATAGGGATGAGAGCTATAAAAACAGGAATTGTAGTAATGATAACCATACTTATAACAAAAAACTTTGTACAGTATCCTTTTTATGCTGCAATAGCAGGGGTAATATCCCTTCAGGACACTGTAACAGGGTCTGTAAAGGCTGGAATGAACAGAATAAAGGGTACTGTAGTAGGCGGTATAATGGGATTTATATTTGCGCTTATAATGCCTGGAAATCCGATACTGTGCGGTATAGGAGTTATACTGACTATATATGTGTGCAATATATTGAAAATAACATCCATATCCGTAAGCTGTGTGGTATTTCTGGCGATACACCTTGGAGTTGGAAGTGGAGACCCTATGAGCTATTCAATACACAGAGTTTTAGATACATCTGTAGGAGTTATAATAGCGGTTGTTATAAACTATGTAATAGCGAGACCGGATCATGTAGGTGGCATAAAAGAGGAGTATATAAGAATAGTATCAATAGGTAAAAAACTGTTTAGAGACAAGATAGTAGAACACAAGAATATTGATATAGAAAAGTATAAAAAAGAACTTTATAAGATGGAAAATATATACAATAAAATCAGGTCAGAGAAAAATTACAATGGAGAAAATCCATATCTCGAGGAAATGGATGATATTGAGGTTACAAGGCATATAATCAGAGAAATATATTTTCATCTTCAGATAATTTCGCATATGGAGCAGAAAGACGAACTTTTTCTCACTAATGAAAACTATCTGAGACTTGAGAAACTGTATTATCCGGAAGAAATAATATGGGAAATAGATGAGGAAAAAAGTCCTGTGTTCAACTACAATATAGATAGAATTCTGGATAGTTTTGAAGATGTTGACAAAATACTGGAAAATAATATGAGTATGTAAAATTGTCAGAAAAATTATTGACATATACACATGTAAATGTATATAATTGGAAATATAGCATATAGAAACAAAACAATTATACAGTATAGACTGTGAAAAAGAGGAGTAGGCAGTTTAATAACTTACAGAGAGTGAAATCCACTGGCTGAGAGATTTCTTGGAAAATAATCTGCTGAAGGTAGCTTTTGAGTTTTCGGACTGAACATAAGTAGGTTTGAACGGTGTGACCCGTTATAGTCAGTAGAGTGTCGGAACATTGTTCCGGAATTAAGGTGGTAACGCGAGCTTTTCGTCCTTTGTGGATGAAAGGCTCTTTTTTATTTAACTGGATAGAAACATATAAAATAATGTTTAAACTCAGAAATTGAAAATATAATATACGAAAGGGGAAAAAGACATGGAAACAAATTTATCAAAAACTTATGATCCAAAAGAGTTTGAAGCCAGACTTTATGAAAAATGGATGAAAGAAGGATATTTTTCTTCAACTCCAAACAAAGAAAAAGAGCCATTTACTATAATGATGCCTCCTCCAAATATAACAGGACAGCTTCATATGGGACATGCGCTTGACCATACACTTCAGGATGTTCTTATAAGATGGAAGAGAATGGATGGATATGAGACTCTATGGCTTCCAGGAACAGACCACGCTTCTATAGCTACAGAGGTAAAGGTTGTTCAGAGAATAAAAGAGCAGGAAGGTAAAACAAAATACGAACTTGGAAGAGATGAGTTCATGAAGAGAGCATGGGCATGGAAAGAAGAGTTCGGTGGAAAGATAGAAAACCAGCTTAAAAAACTTGGAGATTCATGTGACTGGGATAAACAGAGATTCACAATGGATCAGGGATGTAATGATGCAGTTAAGGAATTTTTCATAAAATTATATGAAGAAGGACATATATACAGAGGAAACAGAATAATAAACTGGTGTCCAGATTGTAAGACTACTCTATCTGATGCAGAAGTTGAGCATGAAGACCAGCCAGGAAACTTCTATCACATAAAATACTTTATAAAAGACAGCGACCAGTATCTTGAAGTAGCAACTACAAGACCTGAAACTATGCTTGGAGACTCTGGTATAGCAGTTCATCCAGAAGACGAAAGATATGCTGACCTTGTAGGAAAGACAGCTATACTTCCTCTAGTTGGAAGAGAGCTTCCTATAGTTGCAGACGATTATGTTGATATGGAATTTGGAACAGGTGTTGTTAAAATGACTCCTGCACACGACCCTAACGACTTTGAGGTAGGTCTAAGACATGATCTTGAGCAGATAAACGTAATGAACGAAGACGGTACTATGAATGAAAAGGCTGGAAAATACGCTGGTATGGATAGATACGAGTGTAGAAAAGCCATAGTTGAAGACCTTAAAGAAGAAGGATACCTAATAAAAATAAAAGAGCACGATCATGCAGTAGGTACATGCTACAGATGTCATACAGTAATAGAGCCTAGACTTTCTGAGCAGTGGTTCGTAAAAATGGACGAGCTTGCAAAACCTGCAATAGAGATACTTAAAAACAAGGAACTTCAGTTTGTTCCGGATAAATTCGATAAAACATATCTTCAGTGGCTTGAAAATATAAGAGACTGGTGTATATCAAGACAGTTATGGTGGGGTCATCAGATACCTGCATACTACTGTGAAGAATGTGGGGAGGTAGTAGTAGCAAGAGAAACTCCTGAAAAATGTCCTAAGTGTGGATGTACTTCATTCAAGCAGGACGAGGACGTTCTTGATACTTGGTTCTCATCTGCATTATGGCCTTTCTCAACACTTGGATGGCCAAACAATACAGAAGAATTAAATTACTACTATCCAACAAATGTACTTGTAACAGGATACGATATAATATTCTTCTGGGTTGTAAGAATGGCATTTGCAGCTATGTTCTGTATGAATGAAAAACCATTCTCACATGTTTTAATACATGGACTTGTAAGAGACTCTCAGGGAAGAAAGATGAGTAAGTCTTTAGGAAATGGTATAGATCCGCTTGAAATAATAGATCAGTACGGAGCAGATGCACTTAGATTTACACTTATAACAGGAAACTCACCAGGAAACGATATGAGATTCTATATGGAAAGAGTTGAGTTTGCAAGAAACTTTGCCAACAAATTATGGAACGCATCTAGATTTGTTTTCATGAACTATGATGAAGAACTTATGAACGGTGTAACTAGAGAAGATGTAAAAGCAAATCTTACACTTGCAGATAAGTGGATAATATCAAGAGCAAACAATATAGTTAAAGAAGTAAGTGCAAACATGGATAAGTTTGAGCTTGGAATGGCTCTTCAGAAAGCTTACGACTTTACTTGGGCTGAATACTGTGACTGGTATATAGAAATGGTTAAGCCAAGACTTTACGGAGAAGATGTTGAAGCTAAAAAAGCTGCACTTTATACATTAACATATGTTCTTGAAAAAGTATTAAAACTTCTTCATCCATTTATACCATTCATAACTGAGGAAATATACAACCATCTTCCAACAGTAGACGGAATGATAATAGTATCTCAGTGGCCTGAATTCTCAGAAGAGGACAACATGGCAAAAGAAGAGGCTATGATGGATATAATGATGGAAGGAATAAGAAACATAAGAAACGTAAGAGCTGAAATGAACGTTCCACCATCAAAGAAAGCTAAGGTTATAGCAGTTCCTACAGAAGAAAGAAGAGAAGCCATAGAAGCAGGTAAGAATTACTTTGTAACTCTTGCATCAGCTTCAGAAGTTGAAATAAAAGACAATGAAGAAGGTATACCGGAAGATGCAGTAAGCGTAGTTATAGATGGTGTTAAGATATTTATACCTCTTGATGAGCTTGTTGACTTCGAAAAAGAGCTTGAAAGACTTAACAAGGAAAAAGCAAAACTTGAAAGTGAAATAAAGAGAGTAAACGGAAAACTTTCAAATCAGGGATTCCTTGCAAAAGCACCTCAGAAGCTTGTAGATGAGGAAAAAGCTAAAAAAGAAAAATTTGAGGAAATGATGAAGTCAGTTGAAGAAAGACTAGAAAGCATAAACTCAAAACTTAAATAGTAAATAATAGAATAGAGGGGGTCTGCAAAGCGGACTCTCTTTTATTCTCAATAAACTAAAAGCAGGTGATTTGATGAATTGTAAAGAGGCTCTTAAATACATAGAAGAAAGTCATAAATTCGGTATGAAACTTGGACTAGAAACGACTGAAAAACTTATGGAACTTCTGGGAAATCCACAGGATAGACTGAAGTTTGTACACGTTGCAGGTACAAATGGGAAAGGATCTATATGTTCATTTATAGCGAAGGTGCTTGAAGAAAGCGGATACAAAACAGGGCTTTTCACATCTCCGTTTCTGGAAGTATTCAATGAAAGAATAAGAATAAACGGAGAAAACATATCTGATGAAAAAATAGCTGAAATTACAGGTATTATAAAAGAAAAAATAGATATTATGGTATCTGAAGGATATCCGTATCCTACAGAGTTTGAAATAGTGACAGCTATGGCGTTTGTGTATTATGCGATGGAAAATGTGGATTATGTTGTGCTTGAAGTTGGACTTGGTGGAAGATATGATTCAACAAACATAATAAAAAATCCATCAGTATGTGTAATAGGCTCTATAAGTCTTGACCATACAAAGGTTCTTGGGGATACTGTGGAAAAAATAGCCTATGAAAAAGGTGGAATTATAAAACCGAACTCAAAAGTTGTGGTTTATTCACAGAAACCACATGTTATGAACATACTGAAAGAGATTTCAAAAGAAAATAATGCCGAATTAATAGAGGCTTCCTTTGATGATGTGGAAATAATAAAAGAGAGTATAGATTCTCAGATATTCAGTTTTTCCACAGAAAATAAAAAATATGAAAATATGGAGATATCGCTTATAGGAGAGCATCAGATAAAAAATGCAATAACAGCAATAAATGCTATTGAAATTCTTTCAAAAGAGGCAAACAAAATAACTGAAACTTCTCTTAGAACAGGTATGAAAAACACAAGATGGGCAGGAAGAGTAGAAAAAGTTATGGAAAAACCTGTATTTATACTCGACGGAGCTCATAATGCAGATGGAGCAGAATCATTAGAAAAGGTAATCAAGAAATATTTTTCAGATAAAAAAGTGAAATTTCTTATAGGTATGCTTGAGGATAAGGATATTGACACAGTTCTTTCAAAACTTATACCTCTTTGTGACTATGCTGTAACATCTACACCGGATAGCCCAAGAGCTATGTCATCTGATAGATTAGCTGAAAAAATATCCATTTATGGATGTAATACAGAATCAGTACCGGATGTAGAGTCTGCTATAGATAGAATACTTGAAGTATCATCAGATGAGGATATAATAATAGCAGCGGGCTCTCTATACATGACAGGAAAAATAAGAAGTATATTCAGAAAAAGAAATATAATATAAATACATAAAGGCAGTTGGATACCCGACTGCCTTTTAGTATACTTATATATTTTCAGCGATTGCTTTTGCAAGCTGATCAGGACATGAAGTACATTTATTACCACATGTATTTCCTATAAGAAGATCAGATACTTTTTTTGCATCCATACCTTCAACAAGTTTTGATATGCCTTTAAGGTTTCCGTCACATCCACCGATAAACTCAACATCTCTAAGTTTATTATCAGAGTCTATTTCGAAATTCATCATTCTACAGCATACACCACTTGGTTTGTAGCTTATTTTCATAAAGTGTTACCTCCTGATATACTATCTGTTTTCTATAAGAAGAGAAAGAATCTCTCCGTAAAGATCTGAAGCATTCTGTTTCCAGTTGTTGCAGATCATATTGGCCTGTTTTTCTGAAGAAACATTAAGGTTTAAATCTATTAGATTTGACTGGTTTTCAATTACTCTGAGATTAACTATATATTCTATATCGCTCTGTTTGACAAATCCAGCCTTAATCTGTGTATCTTCAAGAAGGTTTGATTTGTTCTCATCTATATATGCTCCGACTTTTTCAAGTACACATTCAGGAATTCTTGAAAAGAAATATTCAAGAGAATCGAGACCGTTTGAAGTAAGTGTGTAAAATTCTTTGTCGGATTCCTTATAAGTTGTCAAAAGACCTGTTTCAACAAGTTCTGATAAAAGTGTTTGAAGAGAAAAGTAGTTTATCATCTCTGTATCAAGTACAACCTGTGTAATCTGAGAATTAGTAAGAGCCATATCAGATTTTTTTAATATATAAAGGAGCAGAAGCTTATGATAAACCATTTCTTCTGATGAATTTTCAAACATTAGAATCGACCTCCATGAATTAATTGAATAAAGGACCGATTAGTCCTTTTACCTTATAATTGTATCATCAGTATATTTATTTATCAAGACAGCCAAAACATTATAGATTGTTTCTATCTATAGTTATAGCGCCGTTTTGCGGAATATATTGAAAGTATGTTATATTATTATTAAATACAGTTGGTTTAAATGAGGTGATAAGCATAATATGTTTTCAATTCCGGAATTAAAAAAAGTGGAAGAAGTTATGGATATTGATTTTAAAACCATAAAAAGAGATATCTCTGTAAGATCCGCAGTGGATGAGATGATAAAAAATAACAGAAGAACTCTTATGGTAGTGGATGAGAATGATACTCTTGAAGGTATAATATCGATGACGGATATACATAACTTTAAAAGGGACAATCCAGATATAGACAATATAAACATAGAAAGAATAATGAAAAAAAATATAGTTTCTGTCAGCAAAGGTGTAAGCATAGATTACTGCAGGGACATAATGATAAAAGAAAATATAGGTATGCTTCCTGTAATGGAAAATGAAAGAGTTATTGGAGTTTTAAGACAGGAGCACATAAGAGATTTTCTTTATATGCATCTTGAGGATTACGGTATAACGCTTAAGTATATAATTGGACAGATAAAAGAGGGAATATGTGCTGTAAATAAAGAGGGTATAGTAATTTTATGGAATAGATTTATGGAAGAAAGATATGACATAAAATCATCTGACATAGTTGGAAAACCGATAAGCGATTATCTTGAAAATACAATTTGTGAAAGAGTTCTAAAAACAAGAGTAGGAATAAGCGACGTATACTATACATACAAAAAACAGAATATGTATGGATTGGTACATGCAAATCCGATATTCTTCAGAGATGAATTTGTGGGTGTAGTATGTACAGAGCTTGATATAACAGAAGCGAGAAATCTTTCCTATGAACTTGAACAGACAAATGAGAAACTTAAGTATCTTCAGGATGAGGTCAAAAATCTTTCAAATGGAATATTCAGCAAAATACTTGGTAAAAGCGACAAAATAGAAAAAGCAAAATCCATAGCCAAGCAGGTTGCAAAAACAAACAGCAGTATTTTTATATGGGGAGAAAGTGGTACTGGTAAGGAGGTCTTCTCAAGAGCTATACACGAATACAGTGGCAGAAAAGGTGCATTTATACCTGTAAACTGTAGTGCAATACCGTCAGAACTTTTTGAAAGTGAATTCTTTGGATATGAGTCAGGTGCATTTACAGGAGCAAACAAGAAAGGAAAACCGGGTATTTTTGAACTTGCAAAAGATGGGACTGTATTTCTTGATGAGATTGCAGATTTACCTTTGAATATGCAGGCAAAACTTCTTAGAGTACTTCAGGAAAAGGAAGTAAGACGTATAGGTGGAGAAAAGACTATAAAAATAAATCCTAGGATAATATCTGCAACAAACAAAGATCTTGAAAAAATGGTAAAGGAAGAAACATTCAGAGAAGATTTATATTATAGATTGAACGTAGTGGAGATAAAGATTCCTTCTTTGAGAGAAAGGAAAGAGGATATAGGAATTCTTCTACACAGTTTTCTGGAGGAAATGTGTGCAGAAAATAACAGGCCTTTACTTTCTATTGATAAGGAAGCGTACAAGATACTTGAAAATTATAGATGGAAAGGAAATATCAGGGAACTGAAAAATACAGTTGAAAATATTGTTGTACTTTCCGGGAACTCAGATACAGTGACAGCGGAGGACATACCGAGCTATATTTTAAATAGCGTAGAGGAGGTTTCATCAGAGGAAGAATATCCGATGGACCTTACAAAAGCAACGTCAAAACTTGAAATCAATAATATAAAAAAGGCACTTTCCATGACGAGAGGGAATAAGGCAAAGGCTGCAAAAATTCTGAATATACCAAGAACAACTCTATATTACAAAATGGAACAGTATAAAATAAGTATATAAAAAAGTTCTATAGAATAAAAATATATATTGATAAAAATAAAAAATTCTTCTGAAAATTCTTTAAAAGTCGGATGGTTGACACGTGTCGAAAAATCGACAAAAGTTACATAAATATTTAACGAAATGAGTAATTATAAAGATTTATTTTATTATTCTATAGATAAAAAATATCAAAAAGCACCCTATATGTCGGAAATTCGACGAAAAAAACCTTTTTCTTGCTTGTTTAATAGTATTATATTTGATATAATTAAATTAAAGAAACGTGTTCAAATATAGATAAAATAGAGGATAAATAAACAAATTATATAGAAAAAAACTCTAAACAAATATTTGGCACGCCAATTGCTATAATATATAATGCGACAGATTGATAATAGGGGTGATTTTGATGCTACTTAGAATGGAACTAAGACAGCATGTTGGTGCTCCATGCCGGCCTGTAGTACAAGTTGGGGAACATGTAAAAAAAGGTCAGCTTATAGCAGAACCAACAGGTCTGGGTGCAAACATTCATGCATCTATGTATGGTACAGTAAAAGAAATATCTGATACTGCCATATTTATAGAAGCAGATGAAGAACAGCCAGATGAATTTGTAAAGATAAAAGAAACTGATTCATACCTAGAAGCTATACAGGAAGCGGGTATAGTTGGTGCAGGTGGTGCGGGATTCCCAGCGCACGTTAAATACAAGGGAGATATAGAAGGCGGTTATGTAATCGTAAACGCTGCAGAGTGTGAACCTATACTAGCTCACAATATGGAGTATGTAGAAAATCACGCAGCAGAACTTGTTAGAGGTCTTAAGTACCTTGTTGAAATAACAAAGGCAGTTAAAGGATACATAGCTATAAAACCTCACCATACAAAAGCTCTTATAGCTTTAGGAAAAGCATCTAAGGAAGAAGCTAATATAGAAATAAAATATCTTCCTAATATGTATCCAGCAGGAGACGAAAGAGTTATAGTAAGAGAAATACTAGGGGTTGAACTTCAGCCAGGACAGCTTCCAAGTGTTGCAAAAGCTATAATATCTAACGTTGAAACTGTTAAAAACGTAGTTGCAGCTATAGAAGAAAGAAAACCTGTTATAACAAAGGATTTAACTGTAGCTGGAAGAGTTAAGGATGAAGATGCACAGAGTGGAAAAGTATTTATGGATGCACCTATAGGACTTCCTGTAAGTTACTTTATAGATCAGTGTGGAGGAATCCAGGAGCCATATGGCGAAATAGTTCTAGGAGGACCTTTCACTGGTAAACATGGAGAACTTGATGCTCCGGTAACAAAAACATTAGGTGGTATAATTGTGTCTATGCCATTAATGAAAGAAAGCAGAAAACTTGGTATAATCTGCTGTGAGTGCGGTGCTCAGGAAGAAAGACTAGAACAGATAGCATCTCTTATGGACGCAGAAATAATAGCAGAAGCAAGATGTAAGAGAATGACAGAAGTAAATGGAAGATATAGATGTGACCTTCCTGGTATGTGTCCAGGACAGGCAGAAACAGTTCTTAAACTTAAGAGTCAGGGAGCAGAAGCCCTACTTATAAGTAACTGTGAGGACTGAACTAACACAGTAATGCAAGTGGCACCTAGGTTAGGATTGCCAGTATACCATAGTACAGATCATTCATTAAGAGCAGCAGGACATAGATTATACAGAAGAAAAAAATAGTATAATTTAGTTATATAAGAATATCTATATACTTAGTTAAGATAAACAGCTTATGAGAATGATTTAGTAATAAATACCATTGAGTATATTAAACACAATGAGTATTGAATAAATGTTCAGAATGAAATTTACAAACTGAACTGTGAAAAACTGTAATCTACCCGGTGTCTTTGTTATACAGAGGCGCCGGTATAAAACAGTACAGATATCATTATATTAGTATATCTGGACATAGATTAGAAAAATAAAATTTTAGGAGGTATTTTACTATGTCAATAACTGTAGAAACAGCTCAGGCCCATGCTAATGATCCAGCGGTAACTTGCTGCAGATTTGAAGCAGGAACAGTAGTAGAACCATCAAACTTAGAGGATCCAGCTATATTCCCAGACCTAGTGGAATCAGGATTACTAGTTCTACCAGAAAACACTTTAACAATAGGACAGGTTTTAGGAGCTAAATTAACAGCAACTTGTGATGCTTTAACAGCTCTAACTCCAGAAAACTGTGAAGGATTCTCAGCAGGAGAAGCAGAAGAAGCAGCAGAGGAAGTTGTAGAAGAAGCAGCTCCAGCAGTAGAAGCAGCTCCAGTAGCAGCTCCAGCAGCTCCAGTATCAGGTGGAGTATTTAAATTACACATAGGAGAAGGTAAAGATATAAACCTTGAAATACCTTTAGGTGTAGCAGCAGCTATGGGTGCAGCTCCAGTAGCAGCAGCTCCAGCAGAAGCAGCAGCAGTTCCAGCAGTAGCTGAAGCTAAAGCAGCTGAAGAAACAAAATTAATAAGATCTTTAACTAAAAAACACTTCAAAATAGACAAAGTTGTTTTTGGTGAAGAAACTAAAATAGAAGGAACTACTTTAACATTAAGAACTCCTGAAGACTTATGTAAAGAAGCAGTAGATTCTGAAGAATTAGTATACGACATGAAGTTAGATATAATAACTCCAGACAGATACAATGAGTACTCAGAAGCTATACTTGACATACAGCCAATAGCAACTAAAGAAGATGGATGCGAACTTGGTGAAGGTGTAACAAGAACTATAGACGGTGTTATAATGGTTCTTTCAGGAACAGATGCAAACGGAGTTCAGATAGGTGAATTCGGTTCTTCTGAAGGTGAAATGTCTACTACAATGATGTGGGGTAGACCAGGTGCAGCTGAAAAAGGTGAAATATTCATAAAAGGTCAGGTAACTATAAAAGAAGGTACTAACATGGAAAGACCAGGACCTCTAGCAGCTCACAAAGCATTCGACCACATAACTCAGGAAATAAGAGAAGCCTTAAAGAAAGCTGACGAGTCTCTAGTAGTTGATACTCAGACTATAGATCAGTACAGAAGAGAAGGTAAAAAGAAAATAGTTATAGTAAAAGAAATAATGGGACAGGGTGCAATGCACGACAACCTAATATTACCATCTGAGCCAGTTGGTACATTAGGAGCTAGACCAAACGTTGACCTTGGTAACGTTCCAGTTGTTCTTTCTCCACTTGAAGTATTAGACGGTGGTATACATGCATTAACTTGTATAGGACCTGCTTCAAAAGAAATGTCTAGACATTACTGGAGAGAGCCATTAGTAATAAGAGCTATGGAAGACGAAGAAGTAGACCTAGTAGGTGTTGTATTCGTAGGATCTCCACAGGCTAACTCAGAAAAATTCTATGTATCTAAGAGATTAGGTATGTTAGTTGAGGCTATGGAAGTTGACGGTGCTGTAGTTACTACAGAAGGATTCGGTAACAACCACATAGACTTCGCTTCTCACATAGAGCAGATAGGTATGAGAGGTATACCAGTAGTTGGTGTTTCTTACTGTGCTGTTCAGGGTGCTCTAGTTGTTGGTAACAAGTACATGACTCACATGGTAGACAACAACAAATCTAGACAGGGTATAGAAAACGAAATACTAGCAAACAACACATTATCTCCAGAAGATGCTATAAGAATAATGTGCATGCTTAAAAATGCTATAGCTGGTGTTGAAGTTAAGGCTCCAGAAAGAAAATGGAATCCAAACGTTAAATTAAACAACGTTGAAGCTATAGAAAAAGAATTAGGAATAAAAGTAGAATTAGAAGACAACGAAACAGTTCTTCCAACATCTAAGAAAAGAAGAGAAATCTACGAAAAAGATGATATAGAAGCTGGTGTAGTTGAAGTAAAAGAAATACAGTAATTCTATAACATAAAATTAACCAAGTTTGAAAAAGAGGTATGAGATGGAAAAACTTAGATATATATCTTCAGAAACATACGTTGAAGGTGTTATAGTGGAAATCCATGACGGAGCTTTCGTTATAGACCTTAAAGGCAGACTTGGACAATTCAAAATACCTAGCAGAATGCTTATAACTGACTACGAACCTAAGATAGGACAAGAGGTTGGATTTATGCTAAGTTATCCTGAGGTATTAAGTCCAGAGCCTAATCCAGAGTATGTAGCCAACATTCTGAGAGAAAAAGAAAAATTCGCTAGGATAGAAGCGAAGAAGAGAGAAAACCTTAAAAAGCAGCTTCTTGAAGAAATTGCAAATGAGGGTAAATAACAATTAACACAAAAATTATAAACTTAAAAAGTTTAGGTTTAAATTTGAAGGGAGAGATAATATAATGAGTCTTACAACAGTAAAAGGACTTCAGTCTGAAATATACGTTCCTATAACACCTCCTCCAGTTTGGACTCCTGTAACTAAAGAATTAAAAGACATGGTAATAGCTTTAGCTACAGCTGCTGGTGTACATATGAAATCTGACAAGAGATTTAACCTAGCAGGGGATACATCTTACAGAATGGTACCAGATACAGCTACTCCAGCTGACTTAATGGTATCTCACGGTGGATACGATAACTCTGACGTAAACAGAGACGTTAACTGTATGTTCCCTATAGAAAGATTACATGAACTTGCTAAAGAAGGATTTATAAAAGGTGTTGCACCAATGCACTACACATTCATGGGTGGTGGAGGAAACCAGCATGTATTCACAGAAGAAACTGGTCCAGAAATCGCTAGAAAATTAAAAGAAGAAAATGTTGATGGTGTAGTTATGACTGCTGGTTGAGGTACTTGCCACAGAACTGCCGTGATCGTGCAGAGAGCAATAGAAGAAGCTGGTATACCTACAATAATAATAGCAGCTCTACCTCCAGTTGTTAGACAGAACGGATCTCCAAGAGCAGTTGCTCCAATGGTTCCAATGGGTGCTAACGCTGGTGAACCTCACAACGTTGAAATGCAGACTGGTATATTAAAAGCTACTTTACAGCAGCTTGTTGAAATACCATCTGCTGGTAAGATAGTTCCATTACCATTCGAATATCACGCTGCTATATAGTCTAGTGTATATTTGGAAATTGAATAGTGGTTTAATCCATTAAAAAAATACCCCCTTTCCGGCGGCCCGGGGAGGGGGTTTAAATAAAGGTGGACAAAGTTATGGAAGAAAAAATAATGAGAAGACTTGCAATCAAAGCTTTCCACATAAACGATGTGGAAATCGGTTCCAATGTCATAATAAGAGGTAATAAACTTATACTTAAAGGTGACAGAATAAAGGAACTTATAGATGCTGATGATCTTATAACTGATATAAAACTTGAAATAATTGAACCAAAAGCAAAAAATCCAGATGCATATGATAGAGAAATAAATACTATCATGGATATAATACCAATATCAACAAAAGTTCTAGGAAAAATGGGAGAAGGTTTAACTCACACTCTTACAGGTGTATATGTAATGCTTACAGGAGCTGATGAAGACGGAAGACAGATGCATGAATTCGGTTCTTCTGAAGGAAGGCTTGCTGAGCAGATGATACTTGGTAAATGTGGTACACCTTCTGAAAATGATTATATAATACATATGGATGTAACTCTTAAAGGTGGACTTCCATTTGATAGACACCTTCCTAATGCAGCGTTTAAAGCATGTGATGACTTTATACAGGATATCAGACAGATTCTAAAAAGAGAAGACGGAAGACACGCTTCAGAATCTCATGAATTTTTCGATAGAGTAAGACCTGGTGCAAAAAAAGTTGTTATATTAAAACAGATAGCTGGACAGGGTGCTATGTATGATAACCAGTTATTTTCAGATGAACCAAGTGGATTCGAAGGTGGAACATCTATTATAGATATGTGTAACGTACCTATGATAATATCACCTAACGAATATAGAGATGGTGCATTAAGAGCATTAGTTTAATTGTGAGGAGTGGAGATTATGGGTATAGGTCCTTCAACTAAAGAAACGTCTTTACATCATTTCAGAGATCCTATTCTTGAAATATGTGCAGATGATACAGATATAGATTTAATGGGTGTAATGGTTGTTGGTACACCACAGGATAATAAATACAAAAACTTTGTAGGCCAGAGAGCTGCTCAGTGGCTTGAAGCTATGAGAGCTGATGGTGTAATAGTATCTGCTGACGGATGGGGAAACTCTCACGTCGATTATGCAAATACTTTTGAAGAAATAGGAAAAAGAGGTATACCTGCAGTAGGTATAACTTTCAATGGTACAGCTGCAAAATTTGTAGTTGTAAATGAATATATGGATACAATAGTGGATATAAACAAGTCTGAATCAGGAACAGAAACTGAAATTGTTGGAGAAAACAACGTGGATAAGACAGATGCCAGAAAAGCACTTGCGTTCCTTAAATTAAAAATGAGAAAACGGGGCAAATAATAGCCGTTTAGATATCTTTAAAAATATTAATAGATAATAACTATAATATTTAAAAAATTTTATAATAAATTATTGTTATAGACATGACAAAACAGTAGATTTGTTATATAATAAGAGTGTAAACAATCTGAAAAGAAAGAATATACAATATATAGAAAAGAGAAACTCTACCTTTTAAATTTTTTTAAAAAATTAAATTGACGGATTTTTCTAAAGATAAAAATATTTTTCTTGTCAACGATAGTTTGTTTAATAACTAACCAAAGCCTATAAGCCGAAAGGCTTAAAATAAAAGCGCAAAGCGCTATATAACTTAAGGGGGAAATTGTTATGAAATTTAGCAGAACAATACAGGCTATAGACTCTCATACAGCCGGAGAAGCTACTAGAATAGTTGTTGGTGGTATACCTAATATAAAAGGTAACACAATGGCAGAAAAGAAACAGTACTTAGAAGATCATCTAGATCATATAAGAACTGCTATAATGCTTGAGCCAAGAGGACACAATGATATGTTCGGTTCAGTTATGACTCAGCCATGTGATCCAGAAGCAGATTTCGGTATAATCTTCATGGACGGTGGAGGATACCTAAACATGTGTGGACATGGTTCAATAGGTGCTATGACTGTAGCTGTTGAGACAGGTGTAGTTCCAATGGAAGAGCCTATAACTAAGGTTGTTATGGAAGCTCCAGCAGGAATAATAAAAGGTGATGTAAGAGTTGAAAATGAAAAAGTTAAATCAGTTTCTATATTCAACGTTCCAGCATTCCTATACAAGAGAGATCAGGAAGTAGAACTACCAGGTGTTGGTACTGTTAAATTTGATATATCATTTGGTGGATCTTTCTTCGCAATAGTACATGCAAGTCAGTTTGGATTAAAAATAGAGCCTAAAAATGCAGCTAAATTAACTGATATGGCTATGGAATTAAGAGACATAATAAACAGAGAAATAGAAATACAGCATCCAACATTAGATCATATAAAAACTGTTGACCTAGTTGAAATATGGGATGAGCCAACTAATCCAAAAGCAACTTATAAAAACGTTGTTATATTTGGACAGGGACAGGTTGACAGATCTCCATGTGGAACTGGTACAAGTGCTAAATTAGCTACTCTACACGCTAAAGGAGAGTTAAAAGAAGGCGAAAAATTCGTATACGAAAGTATATTAGGAACATTATTTGAAGGAGAAATAGTTGGAACAACTAAAGTTGGTGAATACGATGCAGTATTACCAAAAATAACTGGTTCAGCTTGGATGACAGGATTCAATAACTTCCTAATAGATGAAGACGACCCAGTTAAATATGGATTTATCTTAAAATAAGATAAAATAGGGTATTGGTTTGTTTAAATGTTTGCTGCAGGAAATTTCCTGCAGCAGACTTTAAATATAAAAATTAAAAAGTGGGAGGTAAAGTTATGGTAAACATAGTCAGAGCAGTATTAGGTGTTTTAACTGCAATATTTGCAGTATTATTTGCAAAAGATTATGCAGCTACAATGAAAACAGATTTAACAGACACTTCAGAAGGAACTCAGGGATGGGAAGAAAGTGAAGGTTGGATTAAACCGGGAATTATAGGATTTATAGCAAACTTTGGTGATACACTTGGTATAGGATCATTTGCTCCAATAGTAGCTATGACAAAAGTATCAAAAATGAAGGTTACAGACAAGCACATACCAGGTATGCTTAACGTATCTTGTGCAATACCAGTCGTAACAGAAGCACTTATATTTACTACAACTATAGAAGTTGAATCAATAACATTAATAACAATGCTTGCAGCAGCAGGTATAGGTTCATATGTTGGTGCCGGAATAATATCAAAAATGGATGAAAAGAAAATACAGCTTGTAATGGGTGTTGCATTATTCGTAACAGCTATATTAATGTTACTTTCTCATCCTTATGTAAACTTAATGCCAGGTGGTGGAGAAGAAATAGGATTAACAGGTGTTAAACTTGTAATAGGTATAGTTGGTAACTTTATACTTGGTGCATTAATGACAGCAGGTATAGGACTATATGCTCCATGTATGGCTCTAGTATACTTCCTTGGAATGTCTCCAAGAGTTGCATTCCCTATAATGATGGGTTCTTGTGCAGTATTAATGCCTATAGCATCTGCAAAATTCATCAAAGAGGGAGAATATCCAAGAAAGATATCTTTAGCTATAACTATAGGTGGTGTAATAGGTGTATTCATAGCAGCATACCTAGTTAAATCACTTCCAATGGATATACTAAAAATATTAGTTATACTAGTTATATTCTATACTTCTTTCACAATGTTAAAACCTGCATTAAGCAAAAAATAACATTAAGACGAATAAAATATAGATTCTTATCTATTTAAATAGAGATGTATATGATATCCGTCAGGACAGTGCGATAAAGAACTGTTCTGGCGGATTTTTAATTTATCCTATTTTTATATATCTGACATTAATATAAATAAGCAAAATTTATGCCAATTTATAATGCAGAGAAAGACTGAATTTTTAAAGAAATTTAAACTTGATAAGTCTAAAATGACTTTTAAATATGAATTTATATTCAGAATATGAGTTAAATACAACTCAAAGTCGTTTTAGACTTGATTATTTTCTGTTGAAGATATATATTCTATTTATAGAAAAAATAGGGAGGAAATTATGATATTTGATAATTCTTTTTATAAAAAAATATTAGATTCATCTCATGATGAAATATGCGTGTCCGATAGAAATGGAATAATAATATATTGTAATAGGGCATTTGAATTTAACTACGGAATATCAAAGGATGAAATAATAGGTAAGCATGTCGATTATCTGAAAAATCATGGTTATGCCAGTGAAAGTCCTATACCGGAATCTATAAATAAAAAATCTACAGTTTCTATAAGACAGGATACACATACCGGAAAAACATTAATACTTACAGCGGCACCTGTATTCGATAAAAATGGGAATATAGAATATATAGTTGAAAATGTAAGAGATATAACAGAGTTAAATAGAATAAAATCTATGCTTGAAGATTCGCAAAGAGAAGTAAAAAGATATAAATCAGAAGTTGAAAATTTTTATAGAACAGCATTAGGATATGAGGACAATATAATATGTGAAGGAAAAGTTATGGGATCTATTTTTTCAAGAGCCAGACAGGTTGCTAAAACAAATGTAAATGTTATGCTTCTTGGAGAATCTGGTACTGGAAAAAGTTCCATAGCGAAGTTTATACATGACTCAAGTAATAGATCATCAGGTCCATTTATAACTATAAACTGTACAACTATACCACCTCATCTTCTTGAATCAGAACTTTTTGGATATAAATCGGGAGCATTTACAGGAGCCAATCCAAAAGGAAAAACTGGTCTTGTTGAACTTGCTGATGGAGGAACACTTTTTCTTGATGAAATAGGAGATATTCCTCTTTCTCTTCAGGCAAAGTTTCTTCAATTATCTCAGGAAAGAACATTTATACCTGTAGGATCTGTTACACCAAAGAAAGTTGATATAAGGATAATTTCAGCAACAAATGCAGATTTAAAATCAAAAATGAAAGAAAAACTATTCAGAGAGGATTTATACTATAGATTGAATGTAATAGAACTTAAAATGCCACCACTTAGAGATAGGGGAGAAAACCTTATAGGACTTATAAAATATTATCTTAGAAAATATTCTATAGAATTTGGTATGCCTGAAAAAAGTATATCAGAATATGCGATAGAGATGCTTTCAAAATATGATTACCCAGGAAATATAAGAGAACTTCAGAATATAATACAGAAACTTGTAATAATATCCGTAAATGAAACTATAGATGTAGATGATGTAAGAGCAGTACTTCCTAGAGTAAAAATAGATCATGAAAGTATTAATAGTGAAACTATTTTTGAAGATATTGATGAGGATAATTTTGAGGATAAAAGTTTAGATGATATTATAGATGAATATGAAAAGAAAATAATAAAAAAATATTATTCTAAATACAAAAGTAGCTATAAAGTAGCCGAAAAACTTGGAATATCTCAATCAAAGGCCAGTAGACTTATAAGAAAATATTTAAAGTAATAAAAATAAATTTTATAGAAAACAAGAAAATCTGAAACACTTGAAATTAAAATAAAAAAAATGTATAATATTTACCTGAAAAAATGTACCGGCAGCCCTGTGCGCCGGAGACATGGAGGATACAAAATGGTAAATTTAATAAGAGGAATTTTTGCCGCTTTTATAGTGGCGCAATCTGCCATGATGGGGAAGGATTATATCGACTTTTCAAAAAGCGGTAAAAATGAAAATCATGGATGGATAAAATCAGGAATAACCGGACTTTTGGGAAATTTCTTTGATACTTTAGGTGTAAGTTCATTTGCTGTAATTATTGCTATGAAGAATATACTTAAGCTCGATATCGAGGATAGACAGATTCCGGCTATGCTTAATATTTCATGTGCGATACCTAATATAGTAGAGGCACTTATCTTCATAACTGTTGTAGATGTAGATAGAGGTACACTTATACCGATGCTTGTAGCAGCAGGTGCGGGATCCTATATAGGAGCAGGAATAACATCAAAGCTTGATGAGAGAAAGATACAGGCAGCTATGGGAATCGCATTATTTATAACAGCAAGTGTTATATTTATGGGGCTTCCGTGGATCAGTCTTTTACCTGTAGGAGGAAATGCTACAGGACTTGCAGGTATAAAACTTGTTGTAGCTGTTTTACTTAATTTTATTTATGGTTCACTTATGACTGCTGGTATAGGGCTTTATGCACCGTGTATGGCAACTACTTATATTCTTGGAATGTCTCCGGAATGTGCCTTTCCTATAATGATGGGTTCTTGTGCAGTTCTTATGCCTATAGCCAGTATAAGATTTATAAAAGAGGGTAATTATCCAAGAAAAGCTTCGATAGCAATATCAATAGGTGGAGTTATAGGAGTTATAATAGCAGCGACAGTATTTTCTTATATGCCGATGAATGCGATAAAAGTTTTATGTGTTTTTGTTATATATTATACATCTGTATCTATGATAAAAAAATCCATATTATCTGCAGATAAGGTAAGTATACGGGAAATGTAATAAAAAATTAGGGCGTACTCAGTTGGAGTATGCCCTTTTAAAATCTATTTATATCTTTGAAATGTATAAATTTAGTATTAATATTTATCTAATAAAATTTTATTTTATAAAAAATATACAATAAAAATAAAATGTATAAAATTCAGAAAAATATATAAAATACGCATAATATATTAATAAAATAAGTAAAAATTACTAAAAAATAAAAATAGTTGAATAAAAATGCAAACGTTGCTATAATATAAAAGTTGATAAAAATAACACATACTATTATTAAAAATCAATAATTTTAGTATGAATAAAAAGATATTTATTTTTGGAGGTAAAGATTTTATGGCGACTATGGTAAGAATAGTACTTGTGGCATTTACAGCAGTATTTGCCGGATTCTTTGGAAAGGATTTTTCAAAGGAAAAAAAAGCTGGTAGACTTGAAGATGAGGGATGGGTAAAACCAGGAATTATAGGATTTATAGCAAACTTTGCAGACACTTTAGGAATAGGTTCTTTTGCAATAATAGTAGCACTTTCAAAAGCTTTAAAATTAAAGGTACATGATAAGCATATCCCTGGAATGCTTAATATAGGTTGTTGTATACCGGCGGTTCTTGAAGCTCTTATATTTATAACAGCAGTTGAAGTAGATCCGCTTACACTTGTTCTACTTCTTGCATCTGCAGCGGCTGGTTCTTTTATAGGTGCTAAAGTTATATCAAAACTTGATGAAGCAATAGTAGAAGTTATAATGGGTGGTGCTCTTTTTGTCACAGGAGTACTGATGTTTTTAGGTCTTCCTTGGATAAATCTTATGCCAGGTGGAGGAGAAGCAATAGGACTTGAAGGAGCAAAACTTATAATAGGTATAGTAGGAAACTTTGTATTTGGAGCATTAATGACAGCAGGTATAGGATTATTTGCTCCATGTATGGCAATGCTTTATTTCCTTGGTATGTCACCAAGAGCAGCATTCCCTATAATGATGGGATCTTGTGCAATACTACTTCCTATATCAAGTATGGAGTTTATAAAAGAGGGACAGTATCCAAGAAAATCTTCTCTTGCTATAACTATAGGTGGAATAGTTGGAGTTCTTATAGCAGCATTTATAGTAGGTTCAATGCCTCTTGATATGCTTAAGGTTCTTGTTATATTTGTAATATTCTATACAGCATATACAATGTTTAAATCAGGTGTTTCAAAACTTAAAAAGCCGGAAATGGAAACAGCTTTATAATTAAAAAAGTATGATAAAATATAAACGTGAAAAATCATAAATAACCCTTGAATACTTTGTCTTTTGGGATTATAATCTTATCTATGGGAAATAAAATAGGTAATATTGTTTAATTTCCAAAATAAAGGGTAAAGAGGTGAATATTGTGAAGGGTGAAATATTTCATTCTGTTAAAGGTAAAATACTTAATGAAAAAAGCAGCGATATAGAAAATATCCTGGATAAAATAAAAGGTGGTATAGGAGAGAAGGTTCTTCTAGCCGGTGATATAGGGAAGCTTGGAAAAGAGCTTAGACTTAATGGAATGAATGTGACCATAATGGAGAATACAAATTATGAGGATGTATGTTATTCTCTTGTTCACAATGAAAACTGTAACTTTGTAAAAGGAACTCTTGAATATATTCCTTTTGAAAATAACTATTTTGACAAAGTAATAGTTCTTGAGCAGTTCAACTGTACAGGAAACTACAAAAAAGCATCTTCAGAAATAAGCAGAGTACTAAAGGAAAATGGAGAGCTTATACTTGAAGATTTCAATCTTAATAAAATAAAAAGCAAAGTGAAATATATAAAAAGAAAAGTGTGCGGTCTTTGTGGAAACGACTTCTATCCTCAGGATATAAGTAGAATATTTGCCAATCTTAGATTTGATGGATTTGTGCATGAAAACAGAAATCACACATTCTTATATATAGCGAAAAAAAGAGCATAATTATTATTTGTTTAAAAAGTCCGGTTTCAGCCGGACTTTTAAATTGCAGTAAAAAAATGATATAATATACTAATCAGGAAATATATAAAGGAGTGGTTATAATGGTGGATTTTAAAATAATTGCCGTTTTAATGCTTTTTGTAATACTTATATCCATACAGTTTACACTCAACAGAATATATGTTGAACTGAAGGAAATAAGAAAAAGAATGGATTACAGAACAAAAAAAGATACAACTGCCGAGGAAGCAGATAGAAGATATTTATAAATATGATAAGGAATGGTATTTATGATAATAGATCTTAGCTGTATAAAAAGTGATATTCAAAATATTGCAGATGCAATAGAATCTGTGCTGAATATAGATGTAACAATAGTAGATGAAAATCTTATAAGAATTGCTGGAACAGGTAAATATATAGAAAAAATAGGTGAAAAAATCTACGGATATGCATTCAGAAAATCTCTTGAGGATAAAAGTACTATAACTATATATGACCCGTCAAACAGCAGTATATGCAAGGAGTGCAATAGATTTTCAAGATGCAATGAATATGGAGAAATATGTTGCCCGATTGTGTGTGATGAAAAGGCGTATGGAGTTATTGGACTTATAGCTTTTTCAGAAAATCAGAGAGCCATGATGGAAAAAAATGGAGAAGAAATGGTTAATTTTCTTAATAGAATGGCGGATCTTTTATCAGGAAAGCTGAAGGCAGCTATAAAATCGTATGAACTTGATCTTGAAAAGAAAAAACTGGAAACACTTGTAGACAATATGGACAAGGCTGTTGTATCTATAGATATTACAGGAAAAATAGAAAAGTACAACAGAAAATTTGAAAAGATGTTTGAGATAAATTCCGATATCACTGGTAAAAATGTATTTTCTGTACTTGAATTTATAAAAAAACCTGAACCGGATAGAATGAAGAATGGAAAAATGAGTTCATTGTTTCAGACTTCAAATGGAAAAACTGTAAAAGGCATATACAACATAAGCAGAATAACTTTGAATGGAGAGCTTAAAGGATATGTAATAGACTTTACAGATAAAAAAGAGACCATAAAAAACTATAACAGGATGAATAAAGACTATAGAATAATGATAGATAGTATCATAGGCGAAAGTGACATAATGAAGAAGGTAAAAAATGAAACACTTATAGCGGCGAAAGGTACTTCAACAGTTCTTATAACAGGTGAAAGTGGTACAGGAAAAGAATTGTTTGCAAGAGCCATACATAATCACAGCGATAGAGTTGACAATCCTTTTATAGCAGTAAACTGTGCTGCGATACCGGATAGTCTTCTTGAAAGTGAACTTTTCGGATATGAGGAAGGTGCATTTACAGGAGCGAGAAAAGGTGGAAAGCTGGGAATGTTTGAGATTGCACATAAAGGAAGTATATTTCTGGATGAAATAGGAGATATGAGCCTTCATCTTCAATCAAAACTGCTTAGAGTTCTTCAGGAGAGAGAGCTTAACAAAATAGGTTCAAAATCCAATGTATATATCGATGTAAGAGTGATAGCGGCTACAAACAGAAATCTTGAAAAGATGGTAAGAGAAGGAAAATTCAGAGAGGATTTATACTATAGATTGAATGTTATACCTATAGAACTTCCAAGTCTGAGAGAGCGAAAGGGAGATATACCACTTCTTATAAATCACATGATAAAAGATTATGCAAAAAAACTCGGCAAGGATGTAGATGGAATAGAAAATGAAGCACTTGTAATTCTTGAAAACTACAGTTGGCCAGGAAACGTAAGAGAACTTCAGAATATAATAGAATACTGTGTAAATATGGCTCAGAAGAATATTATAACAGCGGAAATACTTCCACAAAATATGTTTGAGAAAAAGAGTTCTGATGTATCAGATAATGATGACATTGTTGTTAAACTTGATGATCTTGAAAAACATGAAATAATGAAGGCTTTGAAGAAGTATTCCGGCTATAAAAAAGATAAGGAACTTGCGGCTGAGGCGCTGGGAATATCCAGAGCAACTCTATATAGAAAAATAGAAAAATACAGAATAGGAAATCTCAATATGAGACAATAATCTCATATTGAGATTTTTTTGTATCAAAAAGAGAAAATATATAAAATTTATAATAGATTTATATAGTTATATTTTACAAGTTGATCTGAAATATAGTATTTTCAATTGGTTCAAAAAATATTCAAACTGTTTCAAAATTGGCATATATATTGCTTTATTAATAAGTGTAAAATATAACGGATTATTATTTTGGGAGGTACACAATGAGAGATATAAGAAAAGAATTAGTTGAAATGCTTAAAAATGAAGTTAAACCAGCTGTTGGATGTACTGAGCCGGTTGCATTAGCACTTGCATGTGCAAAAGCTAAAGAACTTCTTGGAGAAGATGTAAAAGAAAACAGAATGTACGTAAGTCATAACATATATAAAAATGGTATGGGAGTTGGTATCCCAGGAAGTAAAATACTAGGACTTAAAGTTGCTGCATGTATGGGTATAGTAGGTGGTAAATCAGAAGATGGACTTAGTGTTCTTGAAGGTTTATCAGAAGAGCAGGTAAGAGAGTCTGAAAAATATCTTGAGGAAAATGCAATATCAGTTGAACCAGTTGAATCAACTGACAAAATATTCCTTGAAGTAAATCTTAAAGGTGAAAATCACGAAGTAACTGTAAAAGTTAGAGGAAGACATGACAACTTCACTTATCTTGAAAAAGACGGAGAAGTTATAATGGACAACGAACCGAAACAGACTTCAGAAAACGCAGCAGAAGAAAGAAAAGAAACTCTAATGGACAATGCTACAGTTGCTGAAATAGTTCACAATGTAGAAGGTATGGAGTTTGAAGATATAAAATTCCTTCTTGAAGGTATAAAAATGAACAGAGCTATGGCAGAAGTTGGTCTTAAAGAAAAAACTGGTGTAGGTATGGGATATGGAATAAAAACAGCTGTTAAAGATGGTGAGCTTGGAGATGACCTTGTAAACTACGCTATGATGCTTACTTCAGCTGCTTCAGATGCGAGAATGTCAGGTGTAAAAATGCCTGTTATGAGTTCAAATGGAAGTGGTAACCACGGACTTACAGCGATACTTCCAATAGCTGCATATGTTGAAAGATGCCCACAGGAAGATGATAAAACAGCAAGAGCACTTGCTATATCTCACCTTATAACTGCATATATCAAAAACTTTACAGGAAGACTTTCTCCAATGTGTGGATGCGGTGTTGCAGCTGCAATAGGATGTACAGCAGGTCTTTCATGGTTAATGGGTGCTGAGCAGTCTCAGATAGAAGGAGCTATGGAAAATATGATAGCAGACCTTAGTGGAATGATATGCGACGGTGCAAAACCAGGATGTGCATGTAAACTAGCAACAGCTTCATCAGCGGCAGTTCAGAATGCTCTTTTAGCTAAGAGAGGATGTATAGTTCCAGCATTAAACGGTATAGTTGGTAGAAGTGTTGACGAAAGTGTAAGAGCTTTAGGTTGTGTTGGAGATGCAGGAATGTCTGTAACAGATGAAGTAATACTTAATGTAATGAACGAAATGAATAAAGTTCAGTAATAACTACTGAGCATATTCATTTATATAAACGGTCCGGTGCTGAATGATATACTCGGCATCGGGCCGATTTTTATTACAGAATATATAGATAATCTGATAAATAATCATGTGAAAATAATATAGAGAATAATTGTGATATTTTTGATATATTATTGAAAAAATATATTTATTAATATAAAATATTCTTTATATATAATATACGGAGGAATAAAAATGGATATAACAACTAAAAAATGGGAAACGATGTTTACAGAGGAAGAAATAGCTTCAAGAATAAAAGAACTTGGGAAACAGATAGAAAAAGATTACAAAGATAAAAATCTTATGGTAGTTGCGCTTCTTAGAGGTAGTTTTATATTCTGTGCGGATCTTGTAAGAAGTATAGATCTTCCACTTAGAGTTAATTTTATGACTACATCAAGCTATGGAAATTCAGAGGAAAGCAGCGGTTCTGTAAAAGTTTCATCTGATGTAACAGTAGATATAGAGGGATATGACGTACTTGTTGTAGATGATATAACTGATACTGCAACAACAATGGACTTTGTACTTAAATATCTTAAAGGCAAAAATCCAAAGAGTATAAAGAGCTGTGTGCTTCTTGATAAACCTTCAAGAAGAAAGGTTGAGCTTGAAGCTGATTATGTAGGTTTTGAAGTAGAGGATAAGTTTGTCGTTGGATACGGATTTGACTGTGGTGATTATTTCAGAAATGTACCATATATATTCAATGTAACAGACGAGGATAGATAATAAAATAACCCGCCTTTTAAGGCGGGATTTTTTTATATTAGAATTTAAGTATATCCTTCATTTCATATAGTCCAGCAGGGCTTTCGATAAGGAATTTTGCAGCCTGTATAGAGCCATCTGCAAATATTGCATTAGACTGAGAATGGTGAGCTATTGTAACAGTTTCGCTGTCACTGCAGAAAAGTACATCGTGGTCTGATATTATATTTCCTGCTCTTACAGAACTTACACCTATATCTCCAGGCTGTCTTTTACAGCTTCTTCCAGATCTTCCATATACTTCATGAGATTCAGGAAGAACTTCTTTGATTGCAGATATAAGCATTTTTGCAGTACCGCTTGGTGCATCTTCCTTTCTGTTGTGATGTTTTTCTATAATTTCTATATCAAATCCTTCAAGAAGTTTTGCGGCTTCTTTTACAAGCTCTATAACTACATTTACACCTACAGCAGTATTGTGAGAAAGAAGTACCGGAACTTCCTTTGAAGTTTCTTCAATTGCTTTGTTCTGTTCTTCATCGAATCCTGTAGTGGCTATCACAACAGGAGTTTTTGTTCTTTTTACATATCTAAGCATTGCATCAAGATTTCCCGGATGAGAGAAGTCTATTACAGCATCAGCTTCTACATCACAGTCGTCAAAAGTATGGAAAAGTTTTACATCTCCATCACATGTACCTGTCTGAGCAGAACGTGCAACCCCAGCAACTAAAACAGTATCTGAAGTTTTTTCTATGCATTCTTTAAGCATTTTACCCATTGCTCCATTATATCCACATACTATAAGTTTAAGCATTTTAAATACCTCCAAAAAATTAGAATAATCGGAAAATATCTCCTAAATAATATTTTATCATCATTGAATTAAAAAGGCTATAAAAAGAGTTAGTTGAGATAGATAATAAAAATCCCGGCTGGGATATAAATATTCCATGCCGGGATAAATAATTCTATGCTATATTTTGTACGATTAGTCAAGCTGTCTTAAATCGTCCATAAGTTTAGTTTTTTCTGCAGTTTTTTCATCCTTCATTTTTATAACTTTAGCTGGAGAACCTGCAACAACAGCACCTGCTGGAACGTTCTGAGTAACAACAGCACCTGCTGCAACAACAGCACCTTCACCTATTCTTACTCCTTCAAGTATAACAGCATTTGCACCTATCATAACATTGTCTTCAACTATAACAGGATCTGCTGAAGGTGGCTCAAGAACACCTGCAACTACTGCACCTGCTCCAAGGTGTACGTTTTTACCAAGAGTTCCTCTTGCTCCTATAACAGCGTTCATATCAACCATAGATCCTTCACCTACAACAGCACCTATGTTTATAACAGCACCCATCATAACAACAGCGTTTTTCTCTATAGTAACCATATCTCTTATTATAGAACCTGGCTCTATTCTTGCAGATTCATGAAGAGTATTTTTTAGAGGTATAGCAGAGTTTCTTCTGTCATATTCCATATGAACATCTTTAACTGCATCTCCAAGTCTGTCAAGTTCAGCCTGAACAGCGTCATAATCTCCTATTATTATAACTGAGCTTCCTGAACCGAAAACTGTGTAGTCTTCAGAAGCTGAGAATTCAACTTCAGAAGTTGTATTTACATAAGCCTTTACAGGTGTTTTTTTAGTAACTTCTTTTATGTATCTTGCTATTTCATAAGCGTCATTTAAATTTACCATGTATAAATCTCCTTATCTTTCATATCGAATATTAATTAATATTCCTGTTTTATACCCGAAAAATCTACATTTAAAACAGAAATGCTATCTTAAATTATCTGTTAAGCATATCGTCCATATTATAGAATCCAGGTTCTTTGTCTGCTATAAATTTAGCAGCTGCAAGAGCACCGTTTGCGAATATCTGTCTTGACTGTGCCTGATGACTTATAGTTATAGTCTCGCTGTCTCCTGCAAATAAAGCGTCGTGTTCGCCAACTATTGTACCGCCTCTGACAGCACTTATACCGATATCTCCAGGCTGTCTTTTGCAGCTTCTTCCAGATCTTCCGTTTACAAAGTTTGACTCAGGAAGAACTTCTTTTACTGCGTTTGCTATCATTATAGCAGTACCGCTTGGAGCGTCGACTTTTCTGTTGTGGTGTTTTTCGATTATTTCTATATCAAATCCATCAAGAAGTTTTGCAGCTTCTTTTACAAGTTTTACAAGTATATTTACACCAAGTGACATATTGTATGAAAAGAATACAGGTATCTCTTTTGATGCATCTTTTATAGTCTGTAGTTCTTCATCGTTAAATCCAGTAGTAGCAATTACTATAGGAGTTTTTGTTCTAAGCGCATATCCAAGTACGTTATCAAGATTTGCGTGATGAGAAAAGTCTATTATTGCATCAGCCTTTTCATTGCAGTCAGCAAGGTTTTCATATATTTTTACATCCTGAGCACAGATGGCAGCCTCTCTTGCCTGAGTAAAGGCAAGTTCGCATGATTCGTCAGCTCTTACTGTGTCAGCTACGATTTTACCCATTTTACCGTCATATCCGGTAGACATTATTCTAAGCATTATATATCCTCCTATAAATTAAGCCTGTACTTTAAGTCCTGCTTTTATAAGTTCTGACTTAAGAACTTCAAGATTTGCAGGTGCCATTTCATCAAGAGGTAGTCTAAGATTTCCTACTTCAAATCCAAGAAGATTCATAGCTGTTTTTACTGGTATTGGGTTTACCTCTATAAATAATGCAGCTATAAGAGCATCAAGTTCAAGCTGTATTTTTCTTGAACCTTCTACATCTCCTTCAAGGAATTTCATAACAAGGTCATGAGTTTCTCTTGGGCATACATTGGCAAGAACTGATATTACCCCATGTCCTCCAACTGAAAGAAGAGGAACTATAGAGTCGTCGTTTCCTGAATATATAGCGAAATCATCTGGAACAAGAGATGCTATTTCAGCAACCTGACCAAGATCTCCGCTTGCCTCTTTAACTGCAACTATATTTGGAACCTGTGCAAGTTCAGCTATAAGTGCAGGAGGTATATTCATATTTGTTCTTCCAGGTACGTTGTAAAGTATTATTGGAAGTTTTACACTTTCAGCTATCGTAAGGAAGTGTTTTTTAAGCCCTGACTTGTTGGCTTTGTTGTAGTAAGGAGTTATTATAAGAAGTCCATCAACACCTATTTCTTCAGCTTTCTGGCTAAGCTCAACTGAATGCATAGTGTTGTTTGAACCTGTACCTGCTATAACAGGTATTCTTCCGTTAACTTTTTTTACTGTATATTCAAGTGTAGCTAATATTTCTGAATCAGACATTGTAGTTGCTTCACCTGTAGTACCGCAAGAAACTATTGCATCTGTACCATTTTCTATATGGTATTCGATAAGTTCTCCAAGTTTATCAAAATTCACTTTATTGTCTTCTGTAAATGGAGTTACAAGTGCAACTGCAGAACCTTTAAATAACATAAAATCAACCTCTTTTCATATTTATTTTCAAAGGTAAAAGCCTTTGAAAGGATTTACCCTGTATATATTATATCGTATATAAGGGTGTTTATGGTGAATGTTATAATTTAAATTTATTGTATTAATGAGATATTATACAAGTCCCATTTCCATAGCTTTTTCGGCTATCTGAACTGCATTTGTAGCAGCACCTTTTCTTATGTTGTCAGCAACAACCCAAAGGTTTACACCATTTTCAACGCTGAAGTCTCTTCTTATTCTACCAACGAATACTTCATCGTTTCCTGCACATTCAACAGCTGTAGGATATACATTGTTTGCAGGATCGTCCATTACTATAACACCTTCCTGTGCAGCCATAGCTTCTTTAAGTTCGTCAAGGTCAAACTCTTTTTCAAATTCAAGGTTTATAGACTCACTGTGTCCGTTTTTAACAGGAACTCTTACTGTTGTAGCTGTTATTCTTATAGAATCGTCGCCGAATATTTTTCTTGTTTCGTTTACCATCTTCATTTCCTCTTTTGTATATCCGTTTTCAAGGAATACATCTATATGAGGAAGGCAGTTGTATGAAATCTGATGAGGATAGAATCCTGTAGGATTTCCTTTTATACCTTCTTCAAGGTCTTCAACTCCTTTTACACCAGAACCAGAAACAGCCTGATATGTAGAGTAAACTATTCTTTTTATTGTATATTTATCGTGTAATGGTTTAAGTGGAAGCATAGCCTGTATTGTAGAACAGTTAGGGTTTGCTATTATTCCTTTTTTGTGTTCTTTTATAGCTTCAGGGTTTACCTCTGGAACTACAAGCGGAACCTCAGGGTCCATTCTCCACTGGCTTGAGTTATCTACAACTAAAGCACCGTTTGCAGCTGCTATAGGAGCAAATTTGGCACTTGTTCCTCCTCCTGCTGAGAATAGAGCAATCTGTATATTTCTTCCTGTGAAAGAATCTTCTGTAAGCTCTTCAACTGTGTATTCTTTTCCGGCAAAAGTAACCTTTGAACCGGCAGATTTTTTAGAAGAGAAAAGATATAGATTTTCTATTGGGAAGTTTCTTTCTTCTAATACTTTAAGGAATGTTCTCCCAACCATCCCTGTAGCACCAACTACTGCTAAATTTATTTTTTTCATTAAAAATCACCTCGTTAATATTATACAATATTTTTAATATTCTATCCCGAAATCATGTTATATAAGCATATTTATTTCAGCAAATATAAAAGACGTACAAAGGAATACTCTGTACGTCCAGGAAACTTTCATGCCAAAGTAAACCTTGTAGCTCAACACTAAATGATAGTGACAGTACAACGGATATTATCCGATGTCCCAGAGATGAGATATGCAGTCTCAGCTCTTCGGCCCGAACTCCTTTCATCAGCCCTCAAAGTCCGCCGACTAAAGCTGAATACTGATAATACGGGCGCCTCTACCCAGGTCATAGTATATTAAATTTGTTAACTAAAAGAATAATACATATTAAGAAAAAAATCAATATAAATATACAAATTTGTTTGATAATTTGGAAAAAAAAGAATAAAAGAAGTGATATTAAATAAAGTGATTTTAGAGATAAAATTAGGTATAATAGTATTATAGGATTAAATAGTGAAATATGTATTTTAAAAAACTTAGAACATATAGGAGGAAAATGTTTTATGGATACTTTAAAAGAGCTTTACAAAATAGGAAACGGACCATCTAGTTCTCATACAATGGGACCTCAGAGAGCTGCAGAAAGATTTAAAAATGAAAATCCGGATGCAGATAGTTTCAGAGCAGTATTATACGGTTCTCTTGCTGCAACTGGAGAGGGACATCTTACAGATTATATAATCAAAAAGACTATAGCTCCTAAAAACGTTGAAATAGTTTGGAGAGAAGATATAATAAAAGAATTCCATCCAAACGGTATGAAACTTGAAGCGCTTGATAAAGATGGAAATGTAACTGCTGAGTGGGAAGTATTTTCTGTTGGTGGAGGATCACTTGCTGAAGAAGGAAAGAGAAATACGTCAGCTGTGAAAGAAACATATCCTTTATCAACTATGGACGATATAGTAAAATGGTGCAAGGAAAATAACAAAACACTTGTAGATTTTGCTCTTGAAAACGAGGATTCAGATATAATGGATCATATAAACACAATAAGAGAAGCAATGAGAAATTCAATAGACGAGGGGCTTGCTACAGAAGAAGTAATACCAGGTAAACTTTTCCTTAAGAGAAGAGCAGGAAACTTCTTTAGAAAATATCAGGAAAACAAAGATTTTTCAACTTTAGTATATGCTTATGCACTAGCTGCATCTGAGCAGAATGCATCAGGAAATATAATAGTAACTGCACCTACATGTGGTTCTGCAGGGGTTCTTCCTGGAATATTCTTTGCTATGAAGGACTACTACAAGCTTACTGATGAGCAGATAAATGAGGCTATAATAGTTGCAGGTATAATCGGAAATATAATAAAAACAAATGCATCTATATCTGGAGCTGAAGTTGGATGTCAGGGTGAAGTAGGAGCTGCATGTTCAATGGCAGCAGCTGCAGTTGCATATCTTCAGGGCGGAAATATAGATCATATAGAATATGCTGCTGAAATAGCACTTGAGCATCATCTTGGAATGACATGTGACCCTGTATATGGATACGTTCAGATACCTTGTATAGAAAGAAATGCCATGGCAGCGCAGAGAGCATTTGATGCTGCTAAATACTCACTTCTTACAGATGGAGAACACAGTGTATCTCTTGATCAGGTTGTTGAAACAATGAAAGAAACTGGTCTTGATATGAATGAAAAATACAGAGAAACTGCAAAGGGTGGACTTGCAAAACATTTCTTCTCTTGCTAAAAGAATTAATATTTGATAAAAAGGACTGCTTTTACAGCAGTCTTTTTTTATGAAATCATAGAATATATATTTACACAAGTTGCTTTATATTAAAAAGGGGTATAAAATTAGCTTAGAGCTGTTAATTTAAATAAAGCAGCCGTGATGGGAGATAAGTTATGAAAAAAATACTGACAGGTTATCTTATATTTTCGATTATACTATCGATATTGTTTTATTCGTTGGATGGTATATATAAAGTAAATCGGGATGATATATATTACAATGAAGATGGGGTAGATATACTTACTAAAACAGAAGATAAAAGTTTTAAAATATACGACAATGGAAAATGGTCGGAGATGTTTGTAACAGGAGTAAACATAGGACTTGGTAAGCCTGGAAGTTTTCCTGGAGATAAAGCTATTACAGAAAAAGAGTATATGAGATGGTTTAAACAGATTTCTGATATGAATGTAAATACTATACGTGTCTATACTCTGCAACCGGAATCTTTCTATAAAGCACTTGCAAAATTCAATTCAAAGAGCAGTAAAAAACTTTACTTTATGCAGGGTGTTTATCTTAATGATAAGGATATATCTCAATACAATGATGTATATGAAAAAGGAAGCAAAATAGAAAAACATTTTATAAGAGACATAAAAGAACAGTGTGATGTAGTTCATGGAAAAAGTGATGATAATATATACGATGTATCAGAATATCTGACTGGATATATTCTTGGAATAGAGTGGGAGCCTGAACTTGTTCAAAATACAAATACACATAAAAACAGAAACAGCTATAGCGGCAAATATGTGAAGACAGAAAATGCAACAGCATTTGAAGCATTTCTTGCTCATTCAGCAGATGAACTTATAACATACGAAACAGACAAATACGACAGACAGGTACCTGTGGCATTCTGCAACTGGGTAACGCTTGATCCGCTGAGTCATCCAAATGAACCTGATCCAAGGGAAGATATGGAGACTCTTGATGTTGATAATATAAAGGCAACAGAAAATTTCAAGGCGGGATTCTTTGCTTCATACCATGTGTACCCATATTATCCAGAGGGAATAGTATATCAGAAGGAATACACAGAATCGGAAAATCCATACAGAGAATATATAAAAGAGCTGAATAATTGCCATGATATACCCGTGCTTATATCAGAAGTAGGAATACCTACATCAAGGGGGCAGACACATGAGAACCCTTATACAGATTATAATCAGGGATATATAAGTGAAAAAGAACAGGGGGAAGTACTATCATATCTTATACAGAGCATATATGATGAGAAATGTATGGGAGCACTTGTATTCAGCTGGCAGGATGAATGGTTCAAAAGAGCATGGAATACTATGGATTTTGACTACCCTGATCACAGACCGTTATGGATAGACTATATGACAAGTGAGGAAAATTACGGTCTTCTTTCTTTTGACCCGGACTCTGAAAATATAGAGATAGATGGAGATAAGAAAGATTGGGATAAAAAGAAAGTTCTTGAAAATGATGAATATACTGTGTATATGTGCAATGATGAGGGATACCTGTATTTTATGGTTGATGGATATACAGGCGAGAATAGAGAATATATAGGAATAGATATAATAGATAATCAGGGATACCGATACTACAATGGAGTAGACCTTGGATGTGATGCCGATTTTATAATAGTACTTGATGGAAAGGATAATTCCGAGGTTCTGGTGCATTCATATTACGATACAACGTACTATATGTACTCATATACGCATGATATACTTGGAAGAAATCCTGAATATGAAAAACCTGATTCAAAATATTTTGTATCGATGACTCAGCTTACAAGTGATGAAATATTACTTCCAGGATCAGGAGAAACTGTTAAAGCCAAGCTTTTTGATGCTGGAAAACTTGTACATGGAAAAGAAAAAGATAATTCGCTTTCAGATTTTTATATAGGTGATGGATTCTGTGAAATTAGAATTCCATATCTAATGTTAAATATATCAGATCCTTCAACAGGACTTATTCTGGATGATTTCTATAAGAATAACAAAATATCATGGAAACAGACTGATAAAATAACAATCGGAAACAACAGTCAAAATGGTTTATATACACTTAGACTGTGGTATGAACCGGAGTATTCGGAAAGGCTGAAAGATTCATACTATATACTGAAAGATTATTTTAAAACTTTGCCTGGTAATTTTGTAGCCAAAGACGGATTTGGAGATAATGTTTTATCTGCATATAACACATATGTAAATGTGCCTATAAAAGCATCTTTTGAAAAAACACCTGTGATATCGTCTATATATATTCTTGTTGCTGTATTTTTTATATATCTGCTTCTGAAATATGGAATATCTTTCATAAGGGTAAAACATATGTATTACAGAATAGATAAGTATAAAACAGAACTTAAGAAAAATGTGAGCCTACCAGCATATAAAATGAAAAGTATGGCGGGTGTTTATGCTCTTTATGGGCTTATAACAGAAAATACAGTTTATGCAGAAGAACTTGTAGAATTCCTGAAAAAAGTTGATTTTTCAGGATACCTTAAAAAGAATATATATAAATATAATACGGTTATGCCTGTAGAAATAGCTATATACTGCGGGTTTGAAGAAATGTGTGATGATATAGCCGAATATACACTTCATTATGACAGCGAGGAGATATTTATCAGAAGTATTGAACTTCTTTCTATATATTCTAAGGAAAAACTTCTTTCAGAGCTTCTTTTTGAATATATCAGAAGAGGTTATGGCGACAAAAGAACAGTTATAAAAATACTTTCAAAATATAAAGGAGATAGGGAGAAACTGTTTAGAAGTATAATAAATACAGAAAATGAAAAACTTATAGAAGACATTATAATTTTATGTGGAGAATATAAGATGTATGAGATGATCGACTATATAAGAGAGTGTTCATTCTCTGAAAATAGTAATATAAGGGAATCAGCGGTTATATCTCTTGGAAAACTCGAAGACAAAAAATCTGTTGAAAGGATAGGAGAGTTACTTTCTGATGAATCCTCAGATGTAAGAGCAGCGGCAGTTGATGCATTGAGGCTGATAAAAAATAAGTCTTATGATTATGAAACAAAAATAATAGATATGTTGAAAGATAAGGACATAAAAGTAAGATATCTATGTGCTGCATATATTGCAGAAAACAGTGATGTAGATAATATTATTAAAAAACTCGAAAAGGAAAATGATAGGATGTCAATAAGTCTTATCTTAAACATGAAAGAATAAATAAAAAACTGTGTATCATAAATATGATACACAGTTTTTTTATCTTAGAGTCTTAAACTCATATCCGTTATCTTTGAAGTATTTTATTATATCAGGAAGAGCTTTTGCAGTTTCCTCTTTTCCATATGTATCGTGCATAAGAAGAACTACAATTTCCTTATCCTTTGACTGCTGTTTTGCAACTTCAACAAGCTGGGCTGCATTTTTCTTTGGTCCTTCAGCATCTTTATTAAGGGAGTTCCAGTCTATTGAAACCATATTGTTTTCCTGAAGATATTCATCAAGAGCATCCATACCTTTCCATGACATATGACCACCAGGGCATCTTATAACTCTTGTAGAAAAATATTTTCCAAGTATTCTTTTCATTTCCTGATTGGCCTGCTCAAAATCCGAAGTAAAATTATTCAGGTTAAGAGTTCTTTTAGGGTATAACTTGCTGTAGTCATGAGAATACGAATGACTTGCTATAGCATGACCATCTTCAAGTTCCTGTTTAAGAAGTTCTTCAGAAGTTTTTCCGCCATCCTTTAAAGCTTTTCCAGTAACAAAAAATGTTGCATGTACGTCGTTCTCTTTAAGTGTTTCAAGTATTTCAGGTGTTACTGTAGTAGAAGGTCCATCGTCAAATGTAAGAAATACCATTTTTTTTCCATCATTAGAATAATCGAACTTAGAAAGTTTTTCATTTATTTTCTTAGCATCATATGAATACTGTTTTGCGTCATTTTTGCATCCAATCATATATTTTTTCTTTTCAGCTTCAATTCTTTCCTGTTCAATTTTAATCATCTTTTGTTCATGAAGATATGAAGCAGTTTTTATTCCGCCGGCAACAAGAACTACTGCCAGTGCTGCAATTATTATTTTTTTATTCATAAAAAGACTACCTTTCCTTATAAAATATTAGTGAATATCATTTACATGAATATTATAGTATAAATTCATAGATAATTCAAATTTAAGGACAAATAAAAAAGTAAAGGGCTATGTACTTTTTGTACATAGCCCTTTACAAGTGGGTATTAATATTGATATATAGAAACCTGAATAATCAGGCCGGAAAGCTATCTCAGAGTTTTGAACTCATATCCGTTATCCTTGAAGTATTTTATTATCTGTGGAAGAGCTTTTGCAGTTTCTTCTTTTCCATATGTATCATGCATAAGTAAAACTACGATGTCTTTATCTTTAGACTCTTTTATAGCTATATCAGATAACTGAGAAGCAACCTTTTTTGGCCCTTCAGCATCCTGATTAAGAGAGTTCCAGTCTATTGAAACCATGTTATTTTTTTCAAGATAAGTATCAAGAGTATCCATACCTTTCCATGACATATGTCCACCAGGACATCTTATAACTCTTGTAGAAAAATATTTTCCAAGTATGTCTTTAAGAAGTTTATCGTTTTTATCAAAATCAGCCTTGAATGCATTGAAATCAAGTGTTCTGTTTGGATAAAGTGTTTTATAGTCATGAGAATATGAATGGTTTGCTATGGCATGGCCTTCAGCAAGTTCCTGCTTAAGAAGATCTTTTGCCTTTTCTCCACCTTTTTCTATATTTGAACCTGTAACAAAGAATGTAGCATGAACATCATTCTCCTTAAGTGTTTTTAACACCTGTGGAGTTACAGTAGTAGAAGTTCCGTCATCAAATGTAAGGAATACCATTTTTTTACCGTCATTTGAATATTTATAGCTATCAAGTCTTTTACCGATTTCTTTTGCATCATAGGAAAACTGTTTTGCATCATTGCTGCATCCTATCATATATTTTCTTTTTTCCGCCTCTATTTTGGCCTGTTTTTCCTGCTCAATTTTTATTCTTTTCTGTTCCTGCATATAAGATATTGTTTTTCCTGTTCCTCCGATAAGAACAATAAGAGCCAGGATCAGAATTATAAGTTTTTTGTTTTTCATGATATTTATTTCCTTTCGTTTATTTTAACAGTTTGTCTGTAACAGATGATGGAATTGTAAATTCAGAAACACCCTGAGAACCAGGAGCCACCTCGTATTTGTCGAAACATATTACAATTTCGCCGTCAGCATTTATGTAGAAGTCCTGATTTTTATCTATTGACTTGAAACCATCCTCTGTATCTACAAAATAAAATGCTGTATTTTCAGTTTTCATTCTGTTTCTCATCTGTTCTTTTATATTTGCACTTATTGCATCTATATAATCAGTTCCAGCGAACATACCCTCAAGAGTAAGCGCTGTTTTTGTATTTTTATCTATATTGTAGAATGTTCTTTCTGTATTGCTGGATCCTGATGAACTGTAGTTATATACTACAAGTGAAATAACATCCTTGTTTTCATTTTTGATTTCATACCAGCTGCTGAATGATTCATTGCCTTTTTTATTTTCAGCTTTTAGTCTAGATATTTCATCAAGATACTGGTTATATATTTCTTTGCCCTGCTTTTCAAATTCAGAGTTCATTTTGTATTGAAGCTCTTTGTCTTCAAGTCCGTCTATATGAGGAACCTTTATTGAAACGTCAACTCCCTCTTCATTTATTCTATAGTTTTTAAATGTAATAACATTTATTATGTTATCGACTACAGGTATATCTTCAAGTGCATCTGCAACAGTAGGGCTGAAATTAACAGTTGCCACAACTATAGCAAAACATGCAGCTGCAGTAGATATATATTTTATTATTTTTCTATTGGAAGTCTTTTTGTTTTTGTTAAGAGCTTTATCTACTACAAAATCAAGATTTTCAGGAATTTCTATATTCATATATTCTTTTTTTATGTTATCTAATCTTTTATGTTCTCTCATAACAATCACTCCTTATATATTTTCATGTAGTTGTTATTTCTCAATATTGATAAAGCTTTATATAATCTCGTTTTTATAGTACTTTCGTTTTCATCCAGAATATCGGATATCTCAGATATTTTCATATCCTCGAAGTATCTGAGAATAATTATAATTTTGTATTTGTCAGGAAGTTCCCCGACAGCTCTATGAAGATCTATATCCTTATATTTATCATATTCAACTGATTCTTCGATATTATCAACAGCAGTAATATACTTATTATTTTTTCTGATATTGTCTATTGCTGTATTTGATACGATTTTGTATATCCATGGCTTTATATTTTCTATATCATTAAGAGAATCTATATTATCGAGTATTCTGCAGATGGCGTCATGGACGACATCAAGTGCATCATGCTCGTTTTTTACGTATGTATATGCAAAGCGGTAAAGGGATTCTCTGTTTTCTACAATGAATTCCCTGACTGCTTTTTCTTTTTTTCTGGCGGCCAAGCTTAGCAATTTCATGTTTTTATTCACCTCTCATATATAAGACGTAATAGGAAGCTAAAAAAGTTTTATTTTTTTTATAAATATATAATATATTTTTCTGAGGAGCTTATCAATCGGCTAAATATCAGTGTTTCAATGTCTTATAGTATATAAAATTCTTTATTTTCAAAAAAAATAGTGCTATTATATAAACTAACCAATTAGAAAAACTAACATAAAAAGGGGGTTGTACTTTTGAGTGAACATTTATATTTAGACAAAAAGGTTACAAATCACAGAAAGGTACTTCATGAAATAGCGGAACTTGGACGAAAGGAAGTAAAAACAGCAGCCTATATAAGAAAAAAACTTGATGAAATGGGTGTTGAATATGATAAATGGCTTGAAACAGGAACTGCGGGAATGATAAAAGGAAAAAATCCAAAAAGGACTATAGCATTCAGAGCCGATATAGATGGACTTATGACAGAAAATGGAGTTCAGCATCTTTGTGGACATGATGGTCATACAAGCATACTTCTTGGACTTATAGAGTATGTAAATGATCATAAAGAGAACTTAAACGACAATATAGTGTTTATATTCCAGCCTGCAGAAGAAGGTCCTGGAGGAGCAGAGGCACTCGTAAAAGAGGGAATACTTAAACATTATGGCGTTGATCAGATATATGGTCTTCATATATATCCTGAAATACCAGAGGGAAAAGTAGGAATAAGAGAGGGATACTTCCTTTCTCAGATAGGAGATTTTGAAATAGATATATATGGGAAAAGTGCACATGGTGCATATCCACAGAATGGAAAAGATGCAGTTGTAATATTTTCCACTCTGATACAGGCACTTCAGAGTGTGGTATCGAGAAATGTTGGACCACTTGAAAATGGAGTTTTAAGTATAGGAAAAGTGGACGGTGGTTCAAGAAGAAACATCGTAGCTGAGCATGTACATATGGAAGGTACAATAAGATGTTTCAAGCCTGAAATATATAAATTAATGAAAGAAAGACTTAACACTATATCAAAAGGAGTTGCAGATGCATACGACTGCGAGATAAAAGTTACCATAAGAGATGACTATCATCCTGTAAACAATGACAAAAAACTTTATCAGGAGTTCATGGAGGCTGCAGGAGATAGAGCGGTGATACTTGATCCTCTTATGATATCAGAGGACTTTTCATATTATCAGGAGGAAGTTCCGGGAATATTCTTTATGCTTGGATCCAGAAACGAGGAAAAAGGATATACAAACGGACTTCATAACCTTAAATTCAACTTTGATGAGAAAATATTTATGAATGCCCTTGATATGTATATATCACTTCTTGAATACAAGGGATCTATAAAATAAAATACAGAAAAGTTAAAAATCTAAAAGGAGGATATGCGAATGGAAGAAATAATGTATCTGAAAGACAGAGTTTATAATCATAGAAAAGAACTTCATAAAATAGCAGAAGAAGGAAGAAAGGAATTTAAAACATCTGCGTATATAAAAAAATGCCTTGAAGAAATGGGAATAGAGTACGACTGCTGGCTTGAAACAGGTGTTGCGGGAATAATAAAGGGAAGAGATTCCAAAAAAACATCTGCATTTAGAGCCGATATAGATGGACTTACAGCTCCAGATGGAAGTGTACAGCATCTTTGTGGGCATGATGGACACACAAGTATACTTCTTGGACTTATAGAATACATAAACGATAATAGAGATAAGCTTGTAAATGATTTTGTTTTCATATTCCAGCCTGCGGAAGAAGGTCCTGGTGGAGCCAAAGAAATGGTAGATAAGGGAATAATGAAATTTTATGGAATAGATGAGATATACGGTCTTCATGTAAGCCCCGAGATAGATGAGGGGAAAGTAGGAGTAAGAGATGGATTCTTTATGTCAAAGATAGGAGAGCTTGATATAGAAATAAAATCAAAGAGTGCACATGGAGCTATGCCACAGAATGGTATAGATGGAATTATAATAGCAGCCGATATAATATCATCACTTCAGACAGTAATTTCCAGAAATATAAGTCCAATAGATAACGGAGTAATAAGTATAGGAAAGGTTACAGGTGGAGCGAGAAGAAACATAGTTGCAGAGAGTGTAAAACTTGAGGGAACCATCAGATGTTTTACAGATGAGGTATTCGACAAGATAGTATCTAGGATAAGAGCTATATGCAGTGCAACCGAGATGAAATACGGATGCAGTGTAAGTGTTGATATATACAGCGACTGTCTTTCTGTAATAAATGACAGCGATATGTACAGAGAGTTTAAAAAGGCGCTTTCTGAATACGATGTTGTAGATGTTCAGCCCCAGATGGGTTCAGAGGATTTTTCATGTTTCCAGAGAGCTGTACCCGGATTTTTCTTCAATATAGGAACAAGAAATGTGGAAAAAGGATATGTTGAAGGTCTTCACAATATAGGATTTAATTTCGATGAAAAAATACTTTTAAATGCAATAGATGTTTATAGAACACTTCTTATATACAAAGGAACACTTGATATGTAGTAGCTTTCATATATGGCTGTATTTATGATATAATAACTATTTGGGATTAATATTCAATAAAGATAGGAGCGGCTGAATTTATGGAACAGTACAGAGATTTTGCTTTTATATACGATGAACTGATGAACGATGTAGACTACGACAAATGGGTCGATTATGTAGAAGAAATAATAAAAAAAGAAGGTGCACAGGTACAGAATATACTTGAACTTGCGTGTGGAACAGGAAATATGACAATTCCTCTTACTAAAAAGGGATACGATATAGCCGGAATAGATATTTCTCGGGAAATGCTTGAAGTTGCACTTGAAAAAGCTGAAAAAGAAGGAGTGGAACTTGTACTTCTTCAGCAGGACATAGCAGAACTTGACTTTGATGTTGAAAATCTTGACTGTGTGCTTTGTGCATGTGATGGTTTCAACTATATTACATACGACGACGATCTTGAAAATGTATTTACAAAGGTGCACGAACTGCTAAAACCAGGTGGAATATTTATATTCGATATAAGTTCATACTACAAGTTGTCTGAAATACTTGGAAACAATATATACGGAGAAAACAGAGAAGACGTGGCATATATGTGGAGAAACTGTTTTGATCCGGAAGAAAATCTTGTGGAAATGGAACTGGCCTTCTTTGTAAAGGACGAAGATGGAAAATTCGATAGATTTGAGGAAATACATCAGCAAAGAGCATACACTGAGGAGGAAATAATCGATATACTTTCTGATTCAGGATTTGAAGATATAAAAGTATACTCTGATTTTGAATTTGAATCTCCAAAAGAGGATTCAGAAAGACTGTTCTTTGTCTGCAGAAAATAAACAATCGATAGGATTATAAATACTAAAAGTTATTATGGAGGTAAACATGAAAGATTATGTTATAAGAGCCACATCTGAAAACGGTGAGGTAAGAGCATTTGTTGCCCGCACAACTAATATGGTTGAGGATGCAAGAAAAGCTCATAATACTACAAAGGTTGCTACAGCGGCACTTGGAAGAACACTTACAGCAACATCTATGATGGGGCTTATGATGAAAAACAAAGGCGATGAACTTACTGCAATAGTAAAAGGTGGTGGCCCTATAGGTACAATACTTGCCACTTCAGATGCACAGGGATATGTAAGAGGATATGTTACAAATCCTGATGTGGAAGTTGAAAATTATCCAAATGGAAAACTTAATGTAGCAGGAGCTGTAGGAAACGACGGTACTATAAAGGTAATAAAAGACCTTGGACTTAGAGAGCCAGTAAACGGAATGTCACCTATAGTCACGGGAGAAATAGCTGAAGATTTTACATACTATTTTACAGTATCAGAGCAGACTCCATCAGCTGTTTCGCTTGGGGTATATACTACTCATTATAATGTAGAGCATGCTGGAGGATTTATAGTTCAGCTTATGCCTGATGCTACAGAAGCTACTATAGCACAGCTTGAAAAGAACATAGGAAAAATAAAATCAATAACAGAGATGTACAGAGAAGGTCTTACACCTGAAGATGTACTTGAGCTTGTACTTGAAGGACTTAATCCTGTTATACTTGACAAACTTGAAGTTGGATTCAGATGTGTATGTTCAAAAGAAAGAGTCAAAAAAGCGTTTATAGCGATGGGAAAAAAAGCACTTTCTGAAATAATAGAGGAAGATCATCAGGCAGAGGTAACATGCCAGTTCTGTAGCGAAAAATATCACTACAACGAGGATGAACTTAGAGAGATACTTTCTGATATGTAGGAAGGTGATAATGTGGAAAAATATATAGCAGACTGCCATATACATTCTGGATTTTCATTTGACTCAAATGAGAAAATAGAAAATATAGCTATGGCGGCAAAAGAAAAAAATTTATCTGAAATATATATGACAGAACATTTCAGCGTACTTGAAGAGGACCCAAGTTATGGGTATTTTGATTACAATGGGTATTCAGATGCTATAAAAAAAGCTTCGGAAAAGTACGGAATAAAGATAAAAAAAGGTCTTGAAATAGGTGAGGGCCACAGAAAAAAAGAAGATATAGACGAATTTATAAAGGATAAAAATTTTGATTTTATAATAGGTTCTCTTCATAATCTGGGTTCTGATACACTTAGAATGACTTTTAGAAAACATGGGTACGATGCGATGTATGAAATGTATTTTGAAGAACTGTATAAAATGGTTTGTACTGCAGATTTTGATGTTCTTGGGCATCTTGATCTTGCCCAGAGGTATTCATGGATTGAAGGCGTGGAAAAACAGTACGATATATCAAAATACAGTGATTATATATTCGAAACTCTGAAGAAAATAATAGATAGAGGTTTTGGAATAGAGATAAATACATCGTTTATAAAACCAGATAGAAATATAACTCTTCCAAGAATAGAAGTTATAAAAATGTATAAAGAGCTTGGAGGAGAAATAATAACAGTTGGATCAGATTCGCATAAATTTGATAGAGTTGGAGAAAATATAGAAAAAACATATGAATTGTTAAGAGAGTGTGGATTCAAATATATATCATCTTTTAAAAACAGGATATGTGAATTTAAAAATCTATAATAAAAAGGCAGCATTATACAATGTATATTGCTGCCTTTTATATTAAATAAAATATTATATCTATAGGATTTATAAATAAAAAATATACCGTACAAATAAAAAATAATATATAATAATATCATAGTGAATATGTTGAAAACACAAAGAATTTGTATACGGAGGGAATAGAAATGTATTTTGAAAACAGATTGGAAATAAATCAGTCACAAAAGCTTGTAATGAATATGCGGATTAAACAGTCTCTTTCTATTCTCAATATGAGCAGAGCGGAAATTGAGGAGGAAATAAAAAATGAAGCCGAGAGTAATCCTATTCTTGATGCTGAAAAAAATGAAGATGGTATAGATTGGGAAAAATATATAAAAGACATGGACAGAACTCCCGAGATAAAGGATAAAAATGAAATAGCATACAATGCCGATAATGAAGTAGATTTTGAGAATATGGTGAAATATTCCGGTACTATGTATGATTATCTTATGGAAGAGATAGGGTGTTTTGATTTAAGTGAAAAAGAAAGAAAAATATGCAGTTATATTATAGATAGTCTTGATGAAGATGGATATTTAAGAGAAAATGAAAGAGAACTTGCAAAGGAAGCAGGATGTTCGTTCAAGGAGTACATAGACTGCCTTAGAATAGTTCAGCAGCTTGAACCGGCAGGAATTGGTGCCAGAAACCTATCTGAATGTCTTCTTATACAGATAGAATCTATGGGAGAAGACGATGAAGTACTAAAAAATATAATAGAATATGATTTGGAACTTATAGGAAAAAATAAACTTAGAGATATATCAAAAAAATATAAAATAAGTCTGGAAAAATGCAAAGAATATATAGATATAATAAGAAGACTCGATCCAAGACCGGGAAGAGTCTGTTCATCAGAAAGCAGTGTATATGTACAACCGGATGTAATTATAAGAATAGAAGATGGTGAGCCGGTTGTGGTGGAAAATGATAAGGATTTATATACTCTTAAAATAAATACATTCTACAGCGATATAATAAAAAACGGTGAAAGTGATGACAAAGCAAAGGAATTTGTAAAGGAAAAACTTAACTCAGCTGTAAATCTTATGAAAAATATAGAGAGCAGAAAAAATACAGTTATGAAAATAGCCTTGGAGATTGCCAGTAAGCAAAGAGAGTTTATGCTTGGCGGAAGCAGATATCTTAAACCTATGAAAATGAAGGATCTGGCGGATGAACTGGGATTCCATGAATCTACAATAAGTAGAGGAGTGAATGGAAAGTATATGCTGACTCCTTTTGGAATGTATGAATTCAGATACTTCTTTACTAATGCTATAGAAACTGCCGGAAATGAAGAGGGAACATCAAGTACAGGTATAAAAAGTCGGATACGGGATATAATTGCTTCTGAAAATAGGAAAAAACCTATGAGTGATGAGGCTATTTCAAAAATGCTAAAAGTTTCAGGTATAAATATAGCAAGAAGGACTGTTGCCAAATATAGAGAAGAACTTGGTATTCCATCATCAAGCAGAAGAAAAGAATTTTAGATGGGAAATCTATAATTCAGAATAAAAATTAGATATTTTAACGTTTAAATAACCTCTGATTGTTTTGAATCAGAGGTTATTTGTATTTTTTGATATGTATAAGTTAAAATAATTTTTCAAAATATAGATTTATTGATAGTTACTATAGTGTGCAATCTGTGCAAACGATTTATCTATAATGAATATCAATAAAACCCTGTAATAAAGATATATAAACAATTTTAAGACTATGTAAAATATGCTTTATTTTAAAATTTTTTCAAAAAAGGTATTGAAAAGTGAACTGAAATACTATAAAATAAAATTATCTTGTGGGACTGAAAATAACATACGGGACACGAAAAGTCCCTTGAATGCAAGAAGGAGAATTTTATGAGAGACCTGATAGAATTACAGAAAAAACTTATCCCTCAGGCTATTGAACTCATGGAAAGAAGATATTCAGTTCTGAGACAGATATCGCTTAGTCAGCCGATAGGAAGAAGATCTCTTTCAAATCAGCTTGGAATAAGCGAAAGAGTTGCCAGAACAGAAACAGAGTTTCTGAAGGAACAGGGACTTATAGATGTTGCTGTTTCGGGTATGACTGTCACAGAAGAAGGTGAAGAACTTCTTGAAAAACTGAAAGATGTAATGGCCGATATAATGGGAATAAGCAATCTTCGGGATCGAGTAAAAGAAAAACTTGGAATAAAAAAGGTTATTCTCGTTCCCGGAAGCTGCGAAGAGAATGAAACACTTCTAAGAGATGTAGCAAGAGATGGTGCAGAGTATTTCCTAAGTATATTAAAGGATGGAAATACAGTGGCAATTACAGGTGGGACTACAATGCTTGAATTTGCAAATGCAGTCAAAACAGACAAGAAATACGAAAACACACTTGTCATACCGGCAAGAGGAAGTATGGGAACAGAAGTTGAGACTCAGTCAAATAGCATAGTGGCAAAACTTGGAAGACGGATACATTCCGATTTTGAACTTCTGCACATACCGGATGAACTTGATAAAAGTGCTATGAAGACACTTACAAGAGTACCGGAAATTAAAAATACACTGGATCATATATCAGAAACAGATATTTTAGTATTCAGTATAGGAAGAGCTGACGTGATGCTTGAAAGAAGAAATCTTTCAGAAGAACAGAAAGAGGAAATTCTTAAAAATCACGCTGTGGGAGAAGCATTTGGACATTACTTTGATAAAGAAGGTAATGTAGTGTACAAGATTAATACAGTAGGAATCGACTTTGACACATTCAGAAAAATAAAGGAGAGTATCCTTATATTTGCAGGAGATGAAAAAGTTGAAGCGTTCATGGCTGTAGCGGAAACAAATAAAAATCTTGTGCTTGTTACAGATGAACAGAGTGCACACCACATACTTGGACAGTAAGAAATGACATAACAAACAAACGGTGAAAGCCGAAAAAATAAAAATGATAATTAAATTTTCAGGAGGTAGCGACATGGTAAAAGTAGCTATAAATGGTTTTGGTAGAATAGGTAGATTAGCATTAAGAAAAATGATGGAACAGCCAGAAAAATTCGAGGTTGTTGCAATAAACGACTTAACAGATGCAAAAATGCTTGCTCACTTATTCAAATATGATACAGCACAGGGAAGATTCAACGGTGAAATAGTTGTTGAAGAAGGTGCTTTCATAGTTAACGGAAAAGAAATAAAAGTAACAGCAGAAAGAAACCCAGAAAACCTACCTTGGGCAGAATTAGGAATAGATATAGTTCTTGAGTGTACAGGATTCTTCACTTCAAGAGAAAAAGCTGAAGCTCATATAAAAGCAGGAGCTAAAAAAGTTGTTATATCAGCTCCAGCAACAGGAGATCTTAAAACAGTAGTATTCAACGTAAACAGTGACATACTTGACGGAACTGAAACAGTTATATCTGGTGCATCTTGTACTACAAACTGTCTAGCTCCAATGGCTAAAGCATTAAACGATAAATTCGGTCTAGAAAAAGGATTAATGACTACTATACACGCTTACACAAATGACCAGAATACACTAGATGGTCCTCATCCAAAAGGTGACTTAAGAAGAGCAAGAGCTGCTGCAGGAAACATAGTTCCTAACACAACTGGTGCTGCAAAAGCTATAGGTCTTGTTATACCAGAATTAAACGGTAAATTAGACGGAGCTGCTCAGAGGGTTCCAGTAGTAACTGGTTCATTAACTGAACTTGTTTGTACATTAGGTAAAAAAGTAACTGTAGAAGAAGTAAACGCAGCTATGAAAGAAGCAGCTAACGAGTCTTTCGGATACAACGAAGATATGATAGTATCATCTGATATAGTTGGTATGAGCTACGGATCATTATTCGATGCTACTCAGACAAGAGTAATGGAAGTAAACGGAGAGCAGTTAGTTAAAGTTGTTTCTTGGTATGACAACGAAATGTCTTATACTTCTCAGTTAATAAGAACATTAGGATACTTTGCTGGATTAAGCAAATAATAATGACAAAAGTAATATCTGCAGCTATTTACATAATTGCTGAACAACAGTAGAATAATAAGTAGATAAACTGCAAATATATAACGATACACTGGAATTGCATATTCTCCATAACTGCAATCCTTGTATATAAATGAATACATTCAATTAATAACCTTCGTTATGTACCCCCATACATAACCTATAATATTAATGTACTTCAGAAAAAGTCCTGGTTTGTAGTTTTTCGCTACGGACTCAGGACTTTTTTTCAGATATACGATAAGAATACGGACATAAACGGATGAAAGGTAATCATCCTATTAACATAAATACAAATATTTTTAAAGGAGATATTGAATATGTCAATGCTAAACAAAAAAACAATAGAAGATATACAGGTTGCCGGAAAAAGAGTACTTGTAAGATGTGACTTCAATGTACCTCTAAAAGACGGTGTTATAACTGATGAAAACAGATTAAACGGAGCTCTTCCAACAATAAAATACCTTATAGACCACAATGCAAGAGTTATACTTTGCTCTCACTTAGGTAAACCAAAAGGAGAAGCTAAACCTGAATTATCTCTTGCTCCAGTTGCAAAGAGATTATCTGAAATGCTTGGACAGGAAGTTGTATTTGCTGCTGATGATTGTGTAGTTGGTGAAAATGCTAAAAAAGCTGCTGCAGAATTAAAAGACGGAGAAGTAATGCTTCTTGAAAATACAAGATATAGAAAAGAAGAAACTAAAAACGAAGAAAACTTCTCAAAAGAACTAGCATCTCTTGCTGAAATATTTGTAAACGATGCATTCGGTACTGCACACAGAGCTCACTGCTCAACTGTTGGTGCAGGACAGTTCTTAGAGGAAAGAGTATGTGGATACCTAATACAGAAAGAACTTAAATTCTTAGGTGAAGCTGTTGAAACTCCAGACAGACCATTTGTTGCAATATTAGGTGGAGCTAAGGTTTCTGATAAATTAGGCGTTATAAACAACCTTCTTGATAAAGTTGATACACTTATAATAGGTGGAGGTATGGGATATACTTTTCTAAAAGCTATGGGACATGAAATAGGAAATTCTCTTCTTGAAGAAGATAAAATAGAATACACTAAAGAAATGATGGCAAAAGCTGAAGAGAAAGGTGTTAAACTTTTACTTCCAATAGATATAACTTACGCTGCTCAGTTCGGTGAAAATGAAACTCCTATAATATCTGAAGGAAGAGACATACCATCAGATCACGAAGGTCTTGATATAGGACCAAAAACTGCTGAAATGTATGCAGATGCTGTAAAATCAGCAAAAACAGTTATATGGAACGGACCAATGGGAGTATTCGAATTCAAGAACTTCGCAAAAGGTACTGAAGCTGTTGCAAAAGCTATGGCTGAAACAGATGCAGTTACAATAATAGGTGGAGGAGACTCTGCAGCTGCAGTTAACCAGATGGGATTCGGAGATAAGATGACTCACGTTTCTACAGGTGGTGGAGCATCACTTGAGTTCCTTGAAGGAAAAGAACTTCCAGGTATAGCATGCCTTGACGAAAAATAAGAACATTTAACATATGATTTATAAATGATAAATTATGGAGGAATCTAAAATGAGAAAACCTATAATAGCAGGAAACTGGAAAATGAACAAAACTATAAAAGAAGCTTTAGAATTTGCTGAAGCAGTAAAAGGAAATACTTGTCCGGATAAAGCTGAAGCAGTTATATGTGCTCCTTTTACATTATTAAAAGACCTTAAAGAAGCAACTAAAGGAACTGACATAAAAATAGGTGCTCAGAACATGCACTTTGAAGAAAGTGGAGCATTCACAGGAGAAGTATCTCCATTAATGCTTAAAGAACTTGACATAGACTACGTAGTAATAGGACATTCTGAAAGAAGAGAATACTTCAACGAAACTGATGAAACAGTAAACAAAAAAGTTTTAAAGGCTTTAGAAGTTGGAATAGATCCAATACTTTGCTGTGGAGAAACTCTTGAAGAAAGAGAAGCTGACAAAACTAAAGATGTAGTTAAAGTACAGGTTGAAGAAGGACTTAAAAATGTAGCTAAAGAAGATCTTGCAAAAGTTGTTATAGCTTATGAACCAATATGGGCTATAGGAACTGGAAAAACTGCAACTGCAGAGCAGGCTAACGATGTAATAGCATACATAAGAGAAGTTGTTAAAGGATTATACGGAGAACTTGCTGAAGAAGTAAGAATACAGTACGGTGGATCTGTAAAACCTGCAAATGTTTCAGAAATAATGGCACAGAGCGATATAGATGGAGCATTAGTTGGTGGAGCAAGCTTAAAAGCTGAAGATTACCTTGCTTTACTTAATTTCTAAGGAGAGTACAAAATGAAAAAACCAGTAGCATTAATAATAATGGATGGTTTCGGATATTCAAAAAGTGAAAACGGAAATGCCGTTTTCACTGCCGAAACACCTAACATAGATAGAATATCAAATGAATACCCATCAACTCTAATGAGAGCAAGCGGACTTGATGTAGGTCTTCCAGATGGACAGATGGGTAACTCTGAGGTTGGGCACACTAATATAGGTGCAGGTAGAATAGTTTATCAGGACCTTACAAGAGTAACAAAATCAATAGCTGACGGAGATTTCTTTGAAAATGAAGTTCTTTGCCATGCTATGGAAAATGCAAAAGAACATGCACTTCACATAATGGGACTTCTATCAGATGGTGGAGTTCACTCTCACATAGATCATCTTAAAGCTATACTTAAAATGGCTGAGATGAAAGGTGTTGAAAGAGTATACGTTCACGCTTTCACAGATGGTAGAGATACAGATCCTAGAAGTGCAATAGGATATGCAAAAGAAACACTTGAAGCTATGAAGGAAACTACAGGTGAATTTGCTTCTGTTTCTGGAAGATACTATGCAATGGATAGAGACAAGAGATGGGAAAGAACAGAACTTGCCTACAATGCAATGGTAAGAGGAGAAGGAAATAAATCTGAGTGTATAATAGACGCGATAGAGGCTTCTTATGCAGATGACAAAAACGACGAGTTTATAATTCCTACAGTTATAATGAAGGATGGAAAACCAGTCGGAACAATAAAAGAAAATGACTCTGTTATATTCTTCAACTTCAGACCAGACAGAGCCAGACAGATAACAAGAGCAATAGCGGTTGAAGATTTTGATGGATTCAAGAGAGAATTCTTCAATACATACTTTGTATGTCTTACAGAGTACGATGCTTCAATAGAAAAAGATGTAAATGTAGCATATAAGCCACAGTCTCTTGTAAATACTCTTGGTGAGTATCTTGCAAAAAATGGAAAAACTCAGCTTAGAGCTGCAGAAACTGAGAAGTATGCACACGTTACATTCTTCTTCAATGGTGGTGTAGAAGAGCCTAACGAAAATGAGGACAGACTTCTTATACCATCTCCAAAAGTTGCAACATACGATCTTCAGCCTGAAATGTCAGCGTTTGAACTTCTTGAAAAAACAGAAGAGAAACTTGCTGAAGATAAATACGATTTTATAGCTATAAACTTTGCTAACCCTGATATGGTTGGTCATACAGGAAGCATGGAAGCTGCTGTAAAAGCTGTTGAAACTGTTGATAAATGTGTAGGAGAATTAGTTGACAAGATAGTTTCTATGGGAGGAAGTGCAATAATAACTGCTGACCACGGAAACGCTGAACTTATGACTGATCCTGAAACAGGAAAAGTTGTAACTGCACACTCAACAAACCCTGTTCCATTTATAGTGGCAGGAGAGGAATTCAAAGGACTTAAACTTATGGACGATGGAAGACTTTCTGACATAGCTCCAACAGTTCTTGATATGATGCACATGGAACAGCCTGCAGAAATGACAGGACATTCATTAATAATAAGATAGTAAAATAATCCGAGATGCGTATATATGTAAAATAATATAAAAAATACTTTTAGAATTTATCCATCAAATAAATTTAAAAGCGTATATCGTATTAGGATTTAGATATCGAAAAAGACCTGATTCAAATATGAATCAGGTCTTTTGCATCAATATATTGAGATTTATTCTTTGATATGGTATACTGAAATGTAATGAAAATGGAAAACATATTATAATAGGGGGAAATCTGAATGGGCAACATTGTAAATATACTAATGGCTACTCAGGTAATACTAGGGATAGCTCTTGTAATAGCTATAATGCCACAGGAAAATAAAACAGCTATGCCTTCACAGTACGGTGGAGAAGGGAACCAGTCTTACTTTAAACCAAAAGGAAAACAGGCTTTTCTTAACAAAGTTACAAAAATAGTAGCAGTTTTATTCTTTATAAATGCAATAGCATTACTAATGGTAAGTAAATAGTCGGACAACAGGCCAATTGTCAATCGACTACATAATTTTAAAATTAAATTTAATGTTAAAGTTGTGAATGAAGAGGGCTGATAATCAGGTTAAATTCCTGTGAGTCAGCCCTCTTTTAACTTAATATGGTATAATGTATCTAAATAGAAAAAATAGAAGTATATATGCAGATTTATAGATATTAAAAAAGGGAAAGAGGTGTAAATTTATGATAGATAAAGTAAAAGAGCATTTAATAGGACTTGTAAATGAACCAGGCTATGCTCCACTAACAAAAGAGGAACTGGCAAAAATATTTATGGTTCACAAAACAGAGCGTCCATTATTTTATACGTACATAGATGAACTTGAGGAAGATGGATATATTGTAAAATCCAAAAAAGGAAAAATAATGTCAGCTCAGAGAGCAGGACTTTTTGTAGGAAAGTTCATATCACATGAAAAGGGATTTGGATTTGTTGAATCTGATGAGGAATTTGTGCAGGATCTTTTTATACCGGCAGATGATGTAAACACAGCAATGCACGGAGATAGAGTAGTTGCCGAGATAATAAAAGAGGCTACTGAAGAAAAACGTGCTGAAGGTAAGATAATAAGAATAATAAAAAGAGAAATAACTGAGGTTGTGGGTACATTCCAGAAAAGCAACAGACAGTTTGGTTTTGTAATACCGGACAATAAAAGAGTAAATGGAGATGTATACGTTCCAAAAGCAGGATTCAATGGAGCATCAGAGGGCGATAAGGTAGTGTGTAAACTTACTGTATGGCCTAAAAATGGTAAAAAAGCAGAAGGAGTAATCAGAGAGGTTATAGGGAAAAAAGGAGATAGATATGTTGAAATAGATTCTATAGTAAGAGCAAACAATCTTCCTGATGATTTCCCTAAAAAAGTTCTGAAGGAGGCTCAGGCTGTTGCAGTTCCATTTGAAAAAGAGCATATAGAAAAAAGAGCAGATTACAGAGATTGGAATATATTTACTATAGATGGTTCAGATGCCAAAGACCTTGATGATGCGGTATCAGTATCTAAACTTCCAAACGGTCACTACAGACTGGGAGTACATATAGCGGATGTAACACATTATGTAAAAGAAGGAAGTAAAATAGACAAGGAAGCTATAAAAAGAGCGACATCCGTATATCTTGTAGACAAGGTTATACCGATGCTTCCAAAAGAACTTTCAAATGGTGTATGCAGTCTTAACCGGGGTGAGGATAAGCTTACACTTTCTGTAATAATGGAAATAGACAGAAAAGGTAATGTTGTAGACCATGAAATAACAGAATCTGTAATAAGATCAAAGGCTAGAATGACATATACAGAGGTGTCAGATATACTTGAGAAAAACGACGAAAAATTATGCAAAACATTTGCTCATCTGGTAGATGATTTCAGAACAGCTGAAGAACTTGCCAGAATACTTATGGATAAAAGGGATAGAAGGGGAGCTATAGATTTCAACTTCCCTGAGTCAAAGATAGTTCTCGATTCAGAAGGTATACCTGTAGATATAGAGCCATATGAAAGAAGAATAGCAAACAGAATGATAGAGGAGTTCATGCTTGTTACAAATGAAACTGTAGCAGAACATTTCTATTGGATGACAATGCCGTTTGTCTACAGAATACATGAAAATCCTGCAACTGAAAAAATGGAGACACTTGGAAAATTCATCGCTACATTTGGATACAAGGTAAACAACGGAAAAGATGAGGAAATTCATCCAAAGGCACTTCAGAAGGTAATAAAACAGATTGCAGGTACAAAAGAGGAACATGCTATAAGTGCGATAATGCTTAGATCTCTTAGACAGGCGAGATATTCTCCAGTATGTGAAGGACATTTCGGACTTGCAGCAAAATATTACTCACACTTTACATCACCGATAAGAAGATATCCGGACCTTCAGATACATAGAATAATAAAAGAAGTTATAAATGGAAGAATGGACGACAAGGCAAAGGCTCATTTTGAGAGCGTAGTTTCTTATATATCAGACCATTCATCTGAGCAGGAAAGAGCCGCCGAAGTTGCGGAAAGAGAAGTTGACGATTACTACAAAGCAGTATATATGGAAAAAAGAATCGGAAAGGAATACAACGGTGTAATATCAGGTGTAACAAACTTTGGAATATTTGTAGAGCTTGAAAACAGTGTAGAAGGGCTTGCAAGACTTGCAGATATGAATGACGATTACTATGACTACTTTGAGGAAACTTTCTGTGTAATAGGAGAAAGAACAAAGAAAACCTACAGAATAGGAGATTCAGTAAGAATAAAGGTAATAAATGCCGATGTAGATAGAAAAGAGATAGACTTTAAAATTCTAAGAAAAAATGAAGACTAGTAACTTTGATTTATGGGGGAGAGAAAATGTCGGGCAATAATTCCACGACTATAAACAGAATGACAGAGGGAACTATATGGAAGGCGATTCTGTATTTTTCCCTTCCAATGCTTCTCAGCAATCTTTTTCAGCAGCTTTATAATACCGTCGACTCTATAATAGTTGGAAATTTTGTCGGTGCTGAAGCACTTGCCGCGGTTGGTTCAAGCGGTTCTATAATATATCTTATAACGGGATTTTTCATAGGACTTGCTGCCGGGGCAGGGGTAGTAGTAGCACAGGAGTATGGAGCAAAAAATAAAGAGGCTACGAAAGAGGCGATACATACATCACTGGGAATAGGAATAGTGTTTGGAGTTATAATAACAGCTATAGGAATAATATCGACAGACTCTATACTTAAAATGATGGGGGTTCCGGAGTCTGTATTTGATGAATCATCTGTATATCTGAAGATATATTTTACAGGAATGCTTTCTACAATGATTTATAACATGGGTGCTTCAATAATACAGGCTACCGGAGATTCTAAAAGTCCTCTATATATACTTATGACAGCATCCGTAACAAATATAATTCTGGATGTCGTGTTTGTAAAATATATGAGCATGGGAATAGAAGGAGCAGCACTTGCAACAATAATTTCTCAGACATTGAGTGCTGTACTTGCAATACTCAAAATCAGAAAATCACACGATAAGTATGAATTCAGATTCAGAAATATAAGGATTCATATGAAAACATTGGGAAGGATATTCGCAATAGGGCTTCCCGGTGGAATACAGAACACTGCTGTTTCAATGTCTAATATAGTAGTTCAGAGTCATATAAACAGTTTCGGGGCAATAGCTATGGCTGGATGCAGTGCATATCAGAAAATAGAGGGATTTGCGGTATTATCTACAACAAGTTTTTCTATGGCAATGGCTACTTTTGCAGGTCAGAATACAGGTGCAGGAAAACACGACAGAGTAAGAAAAGGAATTATAACCGGAACTCTTATGAGTGTTACTTCAATGGCTATAGTGTCAGTTGTTCTTTATGCTACAGTATCAGAGCTTATAGCAGTATTTAACAATGATTCGGGAGTTGTGTACTACGGTGTAAGAATGATGAGTTTTCTTGTTCCAGGATATCTTTTTGTATCGGCATCAGATGCAATAGCGGGATCTCTTAGAGGAATGGGAAAATCAGTAGTTCCTATGGCAGTTATAATAAGCTGTTGGTGCGGACTTAGAATGGCGTGGATAGCAGCATCTACCAGAGTATATCACGATATAGCAGCTGTATTTCTGGGATATCCGATATCATGGACGGCAAGTTTTATAATACTTGTGATATATCTTAAGAGGACAGCTTTTAGAAAAGAAATAAATTAAAAAATAATTACCGACCTTAAAGTCAGAATAAGACTTATAAAGGTCGGTATTTTTTTAGCATTCAGAGCACTGAGGATCTGTAAGTTCAAATCTTTCGTCGAGATTTTCTGCTCCCCATGTACACATGAGTTCAAGTATTTCAGAAAGAGAATCGCCCTTTTCTGTTATCGAATATTCAACTCTCGGCGGAACTTCGGGGAATACAGTTCTTTTTATAAGTCCATCGGCCTCGAGTTCTCTCAACTGATTTGTCAGAGTTCTCTGGGAAACGTTGTTTATATATCTATGTATTTCACTAAATCTCTGACTTCTGTTTTTTATCAGATACTCAAGTATAAGGGCTTTGTATTTTCCACCAATCATTTTTATAGTAACTTCTATTTCGCATACAACTTTGATTTTATCCATATAAACCTCCATAGTGAAAAAAAGTTCACCAACTGAAAAATTTGTGCATTCTTGTACAAAGTAAAAATATAAATGATAATTATATTATACATTAAAAAAGTACAGCATTATAAATAAATATGCCAGAAAGGGGATTAATATGAATATAAATAAAAGAATAATGGGAAATACAAAAAAATCAGTTACTGAGATAGGACTTGGAACATGGCAGCTTGGAACAAGATGGGGAGACGAGTTCAATCCAGTTGAAGCTCAGAAAATACTTGAAGCTGCTGAAGAAAATGGAATAAACATGATAGATACAGCTGATATATACAACGATGGAAACAGTGAAAAGGCGATAGGAAAGTTTATAAAAGGCAAAGAGGATAAATTCTATATAGTTACAAAATGTGGTAGAGCATTAAACCCACATACAGATGAGATGTATACTCCGGAAGCGATGGAAAAATTTGTCGATGGAAGCATAAAAAGAATGGGAGTAGAAAAGCTTGATATGATACTTCTTCACTGTCCTCCAACTTCAGTATATAGAAAAGATGAGATATTTACAGCTATGGATAAAATGAAAAAATCTGGTAAAATCACTTCATACGGTGTGAGTATAGAGAAGGTTGAAGAAGGACTTGCCGCTATGGAGTACGGAATATCAGGTATAGAGGTAATATACAACATGTTCAGACTTAAACCTGAAGAGGAATTATTCAAATCAGCAAAGAAAAATGATATAGGTATAATCTGTAGAGTTCCGCTTGCAAGTGGATTACTTACAGGTAAATACAATATAAATACAGTATTTGGAAAAGACGACCATAGATCATACAACAGAAATGGAGAGGCTTTTGACAAGGGAGAAACTTTCTCTGGTGTAAACTATGAAAAAGGGCTTAAGGCAGTTGAAGAGCTTAAAAAACTTTTTGGTACTGATGATATAGCTCCGTATGCACTTAGATGGATACTTATGAACGATGCAGTTACAACTGTAATTCCAGGAGCGAGCAGAAGTTCTCAGCTTGTTGAAAATATAAGAGCTGCACAGATGAATCCGCTTACAGATGAGCAGATGAAAGGTGTAAGAGATATATACGATAGATATATAAGAGAAGACGTACATAAATTATGGTAGAAAAAAGGAATCGCATATTTATAAATGCGATTCCTTTTTATATAGGTAATATATTATATTTATTACGATTACAGTATAAGTGAAAATATAAATACAGCTGCAGTTCCTACAACAAGTGAAGCCATTATTGATTTGAATTTTGCAGCTACAAATATAACAATCAGAAATGCAAGAAGTTTTGGATTTGATAGGCTCAGAAAAAGTGTATCATCTCTGAAAAAAACGTCCTTTGCAATAAGAGCACTAAGCATTGCTACAGGAACAAATTTAAGAGCCTCTTTAAGTCCATCGGGCATTTCTCTGTCTGAAAAAAGAATCAGAGGAAGAACTCTCGGTATATATGTTACGATTCCCATTCCAAGACATATCAGAAAAATATATGTATTACTCACTGCATTTCTCCTTTCTTTCAGCAAGAATAGTTCTTTCAATTAAAAGACCTGATGCACAGGCTATTACAGGTGCCACAACAATGATAAGGCTGCTTGATGTAATACTGTAAAGAACTATAAAAGAAATAACTGATATAATAGCAACTAGTATGTATACAAAGTTTTTTACAGATCCGGCAACAAGTGTTGTGAAAAGTGCTGTTATTATAAATCCAGATATATAAGTATCAATCTGTATGAAATTTCCAAGAAGCGCACCTATAAAAAAGCTTATAAGCCATATTCCAAGACACATAAAGTTTACAAGAATTGCTTTTTCATCGGACCATTTACCACTTATATATTTTTCGTAGTTTACCGCGAAAGTTTCATCTGTAAGTCCAAGTCCAAATGGAAGTATATATTTAAGTTTCTTGTTTTTTATAACCATATTAAGGTTTGAACTCATCAGAAAATGTCTCAGATTTATTATAAATGTTGTAAGTACTATAGATGATATACCTGCATTTACTGCAATCATTGAAGCAGCTATATACTGAGCACTTCCACCGAAAACAAGAAGCGACATAAGAAGTATATAAGGTATTGATACACCGGAAGCTTTCAGAAGTATTCCGCCAACAACTCCTATTGGAAGATATGCTATAAAAATAGGTATGGATGCTTTCAGAGCATCATTTATATTTTCTTTATTGAAGTATTTTTTCAAGATATCACCCCTCACATAATATATAGGCAAGACAATTATATAACAGGGTTATAAAAATAACAAATGTCAGAAAACTATACTATACAAAATATAAATAGAATAAAGATTAAAAAAGAAGATGTATAGTAAAAAAGATAGTATTATATAAAAATAATACTATCTTTTACAAATTATATTTATCTGAACAAAATCATAAGACTATTTTTATTCTTCATTGTCCATTGAATCGTTGCTTCCAAGGAAACCAAAAGATAAATCATTGTAAACAGGTGCTGTAGGAGCAATCCATACACTTCCGCTTCCTGTATATGTATTAAGGAATCCTTCACCGCCCATTGCAGAACGGAAAAGAGATTTCTGAGATTTTGTAACAGAGAAGTTTACACCTGAAGTTCTTGCTATAGCAAAGTTTCCATCTACTTTTAGTTCTTCATCTCCGTTAAGTGTACATTTTACTATTTCAGATTCAGGAACAGGAAGTTCAAGTATTACAACACCGCTTCCTTTAAGCTGAAGCTGGAAAATTCCTTCGCCACCCATAACGGCAGAAGAAATGTTTTTCTGAGATACAGCAGAAAGTTCGATACTGTCTGAGCAACAATAGAAAACACCTTTGTCTACAATTATAGATTCGTTGTCAAGAGTCATTGCACAGTAGTGTTTAAATGAAGGTTCAAGATATACTTCTCCACTTCCTGTGTAAGATGGTTTAAGTATAGATTCACCTGTAAGAGCACCGGAAATACTTTTTTTGAAAAATCCACCAGCTCCACCTACTTTTGTATCGCTTGAAATATTTCCTTTGTAGAAATAAAGTGCACCGGCTTCTGTTTTTATGGAAGAGTTATCAAGAGATACTCTTACAATTCTTGATTTAAGTCCAGCTTTCTTTGCAAAATAAAGTGCCATTGCCATTGTAGGATCTGTAGCTCCATCAAGGTTTTCAAATTCAAGTACTTCAAATTTATTCTTTCCATCACTTGTAGTCTTTATTACTTTTGCCTTTTCATCAAGTATCATAAAATCACTCCTTTACGTTGTATTACTTAAAGTTTACTATATGATATATATTAAATCAATAATATTAAGAAAATTTAATAAATTACAGCGTATTTAATAAAAATGCTTATATTGACATGAAAATTCAGTTATGATATAGTAGAACTCAGTAATGTAGGGAAGTAGGTGAAAGGATATGGCAGGTGTTAAGGTTCTTGCAACAAACAGAAAAGCCAGACATGAGTATTTTATAGAGGAAACTTATGAGTGTGGAATAGAGCTTAAAGGTACAGAAGTCAAGTCTATAAGACAGGGAAAAGTGAACCTTAAGGAAGGATATTGTTCTGTAGATAATGGAGAAGTATTCATGAAGCAGGTACATATAAGTCCCTATGAACAGGGAAATATATTCAATGTCGATCCTTTAAGAGTTAGAAAGCTTCTTTTACATAAACATGAAATAAGAAAACTTATAGGAGCAACAACTATAAAAGGTTATTCTCTGATACCACTTAGTATGTATCTTAAAAATGGAAAGGTAAAGGTTGAACTTGCTCTTGCAAAAGGTAAGAAACTTTACGATAAACGTCAGGATATGGCAAAGAAAGATGCCCAGAGACGTATAGAAAGGGAAATGACAGGGAAATATTAATTTGTTTGGTTAATTCTCTGTTTTATGATATAATATTATCTACAATATGAAATGCAGTTTGCGTATGAAAATTTCTTTTACACGGGGGTGTAAAGGTTTCGACGGGGGTTTAGAACCTGAGGTTGCGTGTCGTGTTACTCTGGGTCACGTAAAAACTGGGGAACTTAAAATAAACGCAAACGATAATTACGCATTAGCTGCCTAATTGCAGCTTGTCCCTCTTAGCCCTCCTGCCGGTTAAGACTGGACATCATCTATGCAGGGAACTACTTTAGGGTTGCCTTGACCTGAAGCGGACTAACTGAGGCTGGCTGATTGTATAGCCTGTTGCTCGGCGATGCATGAGGTGAGATTATAGTAGAGACAACTACACACGTAGATGCAGCGGGGAAAGAGCTTTCGGACAGGGGTTCGACTCCCCTCATCTCCACCAATTAAATTAGATGGATTGAAAATACTGGCTTTTGGGCTGGTATTTTTTTATTTTTATCACAATTGCAGTTAAAAATAAATATAAAATCATAAATTTTTTATATTATAACATTATAGATCTATATTAAGAGATATAATAAAATATCAAATATTTTTTATAAAGAGGTGAATTTATGAATTTTTTTCTCAATACTGACTCTATAAACAAACATAGGAAAGATGTACTTTATCTGTCTATACCCATGTTCGTTATATCTATAGTAATACCTTCTTTTCTGGTTTTATTATTGTTTGTATTATGTTATTTTAAATATTTCAGATCTGGTTTTATGGAAATACCTTTTTTCATTTTATTTATATCATTTATACTTTTTGTATACAGGAAAATTTCAAATTATATAAGATATATAATGGATAATTTCAGGGAAATTAATTCTGATGATATTTATGAGTGTACAATATCTGATTCTGAAATTTATGTTTCAAAAAATAATGAAGTATATGTTTCATTCCCTTTTGATAGAGTTAAAAAGATAGAAAAATTTAGAGATGATGGTTTCAGTTTTCGTATGAAGGATAATTCAAATATTATAATTGTAGGGTTTCCAGACATGTCAGTATTTTCTTTTCTGGAAAATAGGGAAAATTAATCGTTTACAACAAATTACTATGTGAATAAAATAATTATCTGATTTAGTATACTCAGTCGAATTTTACATCGACTGAGTTATTTTTTTTAGCTATATAGCCTAAAATAGTTTATTAAAGTGAAATTATGAAATTTCAGTTAATTTATAAAAATAAAATGAAAAATTTTTTTCGGAAAATAACGGGAAAATGTTTACAGATAAAATAAATTATGTTATATTATAAACAAGATATAGGCCTGTATATATAATATCTAAGGAGGAAACGTTATGTCAGTTTTTGAAATGCCTAAATATAGACATCCTGACTTTACAGAAGAAGTTTTTGTAAATGCACCAAATGCTAAATATGAGGAAGCGGAAAAAGATGGAGTAGTTCCAGAAAACTATCACAGTACATCTATGTATCCTGAATATTTCAAGATAGATGGAGAGTGGAGACTTGCAGAGGAGAGCCGTATGGACTCATGTGTAGTTCTTCGTGAAGATGGTACTCTTGATGTTGTAGAGTCTAGAAACATAAAAAAAGGCGACAAAGTAATGCTTGGAAGAACTGAAAGATGCGAAGAAGGAGTATACATGCACTGTAACGGTTTTGAAGAAGCAACAGATGATTTAGATGATCAGTTTGTTTTCCGTCAGGGAAGAAGCCGTGAAACTTCATATGCAAAAGATTATGACAAACTTTTCGAGTTATTAAAATATGAAAAAGAAAACGGTGGAAAAATAGTATGGGTAATGGGACCTGCTTTTGCATTCGACGCTACTGCAAGAGCTGCTATGCAGGCACTTGTTGAGAATGGATATGCACATGGTCTTCTAGCAGGAAATGCACTTGCAACTCATGACCTTGAGGGAGCTTTATTACACACTGCTCTTGGACAGGATATATATACTCAGAAATCACAGCCTAATGGACATTACAACCACCTTGATGTTTTAAATAAGGTTAGAAGAAGCGGATCTATACCACAGTTTATGAAAGACTATAACCTAAACGATGGTATAATATGCAGCTGTGTAAACAATAATGTTCCAATAGTACTTGCAGGATCTATCCGTGACGACGGACCACTTCCAGAAGTATATGGAAATGTTTATGAAGCAGCGAATGCAATGAGAAATATAGTTAAGGATGCAACTACTGTTATATGTCTTGCAACAATGCTTCATACAATAGCAGTAGGAAATATGACACCATCATTCCGTGTATTAAAAGATGGAACAATACGTCCTGTATATCTATACACAGTTGATGCTGACGAATTCGTTGTAAACAAACTTCTAGATAGAGGAAGTTTATCAGCTACAACTATGGTAACTAACGTTCAGGACTTTATTACTCGTGTTGCTAAAGGACTTGATGTAATAAAATAGTATTCTGAATCTTTTAAATCAGTTTAATACGGTAAATGGAGAGACTGTTATGAAAAAGAGTGTATCTGGAAAATTAGCATTATTATTTGTAGCCGTTGCATGGGGAAGTTCTATGGTTGTTATAAAAGGATCAACTGATATACTTCCTGCGGGTTCTCTTCTTGCATGGCGTTTTACGATTGCAGCATTGGTATTAGGACTAGTTAATATAAAGAAACTTAAGATGATAGATAAGGAATATATCAAGAGTGGTATCTTTATAGGTGTATGTCTGTTTATGGCATATTTTACACAGACTCTTGGAGTTATGCTTGAAATGCCAGGAAAGAGTCATTTCCTATCTTCAGCATACTGTGTATTTGTACCATTTCTTGGATGGCTTTTCTTAAAGGAAAGACCAAAGATTTACCATATAATTGCAGCTGTAATGTGTGCTACTGGTATAATACTTGTTTCTATAGCCGGAAGTCTAAGTATAAGCTATGGTGACAGTATATCAATAATCAGTTCAGTATTCTGGGCTTCACAGATTATAGCAATCGCAAAATGGGGTAATGACAAGGATCCTGTATTAATAACAATACTTGAGTTCGCTGTATGTGCAGTTCTTGCATGGGTATTCACACTAACAATGGAAGATCCAGGTTCAATACAGTGGAATATGAGTGCAGTTGGAGGAGTATTATATCTTGGTATAGTATGTTCTGGAATATGTTTCTTATTACAGACAATTGCACAGAAAACAGAAGATCCTACAAGTGTTTCTATCATACTTAGCTTTGAAAACATATTCGGACTTGTATTCGGAGCTATATTCTTTAATGAAACATTCACACCACGTTCTATCCTAGGATTTACATTGATGTTCCTTGCTATAATAATAGCTGAGACTCAATTATCATTCCTTAAGAAAAAGAAACCAGAAAAAATTGCAAGCTAATTAATTAGTATGATAAGGCAGATAAAATATCGGCGATTATCATATCGCCGATATGATTTGCCTGTACTTGAAAGAGAAAAAATTTTCTGCTATCCTAGTATAAGATAATTACTAATTCAGAAATGAGGAAAAAATATGGAGATATTAATTATAGATGCGCAGGGTGGCGGTATAGGAAAACAGCTGGTGCTGGAAATCAATAAAAACTTTAAAAATGTTAATATAACGGCAGTCGGAACAAACTCAGTATCTACAACAAATATGTTGAAAGCTGGAGCTGACTGTGCGGCAACTGGTGAAAATGCTGTTGTAGTAGGCTGTAGAAAAGCAGATATTATAATAGGGCCGGTTGGAATTGTAATAGCAGATTCAATGTACGGGGAAATAACACCAAAGATGGCAGAAGCTATAGGACAGAGCAGTGCAAAAAAACTGCTTATCCCTGTAAATCACTGCAACAATGTTATTGTTGGCGTGGAGAATCAGAAAATGACCTTTTTCATTTCGGCAGCAATAGAAGAACTAAAAAAGTGTTTTAACAGCTAGAAAGCTGAAAAAATAAGAGTCATAAATTTAAGCATGAAGCTTTCAATAATATTGATTTAATATTAAAAAGTAATATAAAAAGCATATTTAATAAGTTAATATGTAAAATAGGATCGATGTCAGAAGGCATATGACACTCCAGAAGGAGAGTCCGTATGCTTTTTTTATTGAAAGAGAGGAAAATATGAAAAAGAGAATTGTGAGTTTATTATGTGTAATTGCACTGCTTCCTATGGCTCTTGGCGGATGCAGTCAAAAGAAAAAAAGTGATTCAAAAGAAGATGGAATAAAAATATATATAGGAAGTTCAATTTTTGAAGAAAGTCTGGATCCGATAAAAGGAGGACTTTCGTATGGGTATCCTTTTATAAATAACGCACTTCTTAAAGTTGGAAGTGATTCAAATTATATAGGAGATTTAGCTAAGGATTGGAAAGTAAGCGATGATGCTTTAACATATACATTCAACTTGAATGAAGGAATAAAATTCAGTGACGGAAGTGATTTTGACGCGGAAGATGTAGTATTTACATATGAAACTGTACACAAAAATCAGGCTGACAATGAGAAAGTTGATTTAACATATCTTGAATCAGTAAAGGCGATAGATGAGAATACTGTTGAGTTTAAACTTGAAAAACCATATTCTCCATTTTTAGATACTACGGCAATGCTTCAGATAGTTCCTTCTGACTCATACGACAGCCGGAAATTTGATACTGAACCTATAGGGACAGGTGCGTATAAAGTGGTTCAATATGACAGCAATCAGCAGATTATACTTTCAGAAAATGATAAGTACTCTGGAGAAAAGCCGGATGTTTCAAAAGTTACTATAGTAAATATGGAGCCTGATTCTGCATTTGCAGCAGCAAAAGCCGGAGATCTTGATGTGGTTATGGTTGGAACAAATTATGCAAATGAAGAAATATCAGGAATGCATCTTGAAAAACTAGAAACAATGGATGTAAGAAATATAAGCCTTCCAGTAAGAAAAGTATCAGAAATGAAGGATTCTTCAGGAAAAACAGTAACAGTAGGTAACAATGTTACATCTGATATAGCTGTAAGGAAAGCGCTTTCGATAGGACTGAACAGAAAAGAAATAATAGAAAATTCATCTAATGGAATAGGGCTGCCTGCAGTTAATTTTACAGATAATCTTATATGGGCAAATACTGATACATATGAGGATAATCAGGTTGAAGAAGCCGAAAAACTTCTCGATGAGGCAGGATGGAAAATGTCAGAAGAGACAGGCATAAGAGAAAAGAACGGTCAGAAATGTGCATTTGAACTTTATAGTACAGCGGGAGATACAGATAGATACAATCTTGCTGTTGCAGTTGCAGAAAATGCAAAAAAACTTGGAATAGAAATAACAGTAAAAACAGCTACATGGGACGAGATAACTACACTTCAGAATACTTCAGCTATATTATGGGGATGGGGACAGTATTCTCCTACAGTATTATCATCTCTTTATAAATCAGATTTATTCTTAAGTGGTGGCTATGATAATGTAGTAGGTTATGACAATGTGGATGTAGATGCAAAGATTGATGAGGCAATATCTTCAAATTCTCAGGAAAAAGCAGTTGAAGCATGGAAAGAAGTTCAGAAAATATCTGATGAGGACTATACAAATCTATTTATAGTAAATATACAGCACTGCTATTTTGTATCTGACAATCTGGATATATCACTTGATACTCAGATACCACATCCACATGGACATGGAACACCTGTTATATGTAATATGGCAGATTGGAAATTGAAATAAACTGGAGAGTTATTATGAAAAATTGGAAAAAAATAATCAGTGAATGTATAAGGATGATGATGCTTCTGATTGCAGTGAGTATTATGTCTTTTGTGCTGATTGTAAAGGCACCTATAGATCCACTGGTTTCATATATAGGAACAAACTCTACAATTTCAGAAGAGGCCAGACAGGAAATAGCGGATGAATGGGGGCTTAACGATCCTCTTCCTGAACGTTTTATAACTTGGGGAGAGCATGCACTCAAAGGGGATCTTGGAATGTCTATTACATACAAAAAACCTGTCAGCGAAGTTATAAAAACAAGATTTTCATACTCTATAGTGCTTATGGCTCTTTCGTGGATACTTTCGGGTGTTATCGGATTTATACTGGGAGTAATCTGCGGTATAAAGGAAGGAAGTCTGTTTGACAGAGCTACAAAAGTTTTCTGTCTCGGAGTAAAATCAGCACCGGTATTCTGGATAGGTCTTCTTGTACTTTCTGTATTTGCAGTACAGCTTGGATGGTTCCCTATAGGAATGGCAGTACCAGCGGGTACACTTGCATCAGAGGTAAGTATATGGAGCAGAATACATCATCTGATACTTCCTGTACTTACATTGACTATTGTAAGTATAAGTGAGGTTGTTCTATATACAAGACGGAAAGTTATAGAGACTATGAACAGCAACTTTATACTATACGCAAAGGTAAGAGGAGAAAATCAGAAGCAGATTATAAAAAGACATGTTTTAAAAAATGTACTTCTACCGGCAGTAACAGTTCAGTTCTCATCGTTTAGTGAATTGTTTGGTGGAATGGCACTTGCAGAAACTGTGTTTGCATATCCGGGTATAGGAACAGCTATAACCGCTGCGGCAACAAATGCGGATGTTCCGTTGTTGCTTGGTATATCGGTTTTCAGTGCGTTATTCGTTTTTGCAGGAAATGTTATAGCAAATATTTTATATGGTGTGTTCAACCCTGTAATAAGAGAGGGGGATAATCGTGAATAGGGAAAAGTTTATGAATAGAAGAATAAATACAGTTATCCTCAGTACAGTAGCCGTTGTATATCTGTTTGGAATATTTATATGGGGATTATCTATGGACGCATCATGTTATGAAGTAAATTACAGCAATAAGTTTCTTCCACCGGGTTTGGGGCATCTGTTTGGAACTGATTTTTTAGGAAGAGATATGTTTTATAGAACTATAAAAGGTCTATCAAACAGCCTTATTATAGGAGTTCTTGCTTCAATAGTCAGTTCGATAATCGCTCTTATAGCCGGGATAGCATCGGCAGTATTCGGTGGATGGGTTGATAAATTTGTAAACTGGTGTGTTGATTTGTGCATGGGACTTCCACATATAGTACTTCTTATCCTTATATCATTTATGATGGGGAAGGGAATAAAAGGGGTTACTGTTGCGGTTGCACTGACACATTGGCCATCGCTTACAAGAATAGTAAGAGCAGAGGTAATGCAGATTCGTTCATCACAGTATGTAAAAGCAGCATATAAAATGGGAAAAACAAAATATCAGGTGGCTATACAGCATATTCTTCCACATGTTATTCCTGCATATTTCATAGGATTGGTACTTTTGTTTCCACATGCAATTATGCATGAAGCAGCGATTACTTTTCTTGGATTTGGAATGCCGTCTGAAATGCCGGCAATAGGAGTAATTCTTTCTGAGGCGATGAATCATATTGCAACAGGAAAGTGGTGGCTTGCGTTATTCCCAGGTTTAATGCTTCTTATAGCTGTATTATTATTTGATGTAATCGGAGAAAATCTAAAAAAACTTTTGAATCCATATAGTGGAAATGAATAAGGTGATCATTATGAATGAAAAAAATATTTTAAAGGTCGATAATCTTTCTGTATCTTTCAGTATGTATAAGGGATTTTTTAAAAAAGAAAATCTTGAAGTTGTACATTCTCTTTCTCTTGAGGTAAATTCAGGAGAAGTGGTGGCTGTAGTCGGTTCGAGTGGTTCAGGAAAAAGTATACTCGCTCATGCAGTTATGGGACTTCTTCCTAAAAATGCACATATGAGTGGGAATATAACATATCGTGGTGAGAAACTCGATGAAATAAAAAGAAGTGAGCTTCTTGGAAGAAAGATATCTTTTGTACCTCAGTCAGTTGATTATCTGGATCCTGTTATGAAAGTAGGTAAACAGGTTCAGGGGGTATATTCGACAAAGAAAAGGCAGGAAGATTTGTTTGGAAAATATCACTTGGATAAAAATGTTGAAGAGATGTATCCATTTCAGCTTTCTGGAGGAATGGCAAGAAGAGTTCTTGTTTCATCGGCAATGATGGAATCTCCGGAGCTTATAATTGCGGACGAACCTACACCAGGTCTTAGCGTGGAAATGGCAATGGAGACATTAAATCATTTCAGAGAAATGGCTGACAATGGAGCTGGAGTTCTTCTTATAACACATGATATAGATCTTGCGCTTAATGTAGCTGATAAAATAGCTGTGTTCTATGCTGGAACTATAATAGAAATAGCAGATACCAGAGATTTTATAAATGGTGGAATAGAATTAAGACATCCGTACAGCAGGGCATTTATATCGGCTCTTCCACAAAACGAGTTTAGAGCGATAGAAGGTGTGCAGCCTTATGCAGGTATCGTAAAAGATGGATGCTCATTTGCAAATAGATGTCCTAAGGCGACAGATAAATGCTGTGGAGAAATACCTATAAGAAGTCTCAGAAGCGGAAAGGTGAGATGTATAAATGCAACTTAAGATAGAAAATATAAGCTTCAGATATAACGATAAATCACCGTGGATTCTAAAGGATATAAACATGAAAATAGAATCCGGGGAAAGGGTAGGTATAATCGCTCCATCTGGATACGGAAAAAGTACACTTGCAAAAATTATTGCAGGATATGAAAATCCGACTTGTGGAAAAATATTGATCGATGGAAAAGAAATCAATAAAAATGGATTCTGCCCAGTTCAGATGATTCATCAGCATCCGGAGCTTTCCGTAAATCCAAGATGGAAAATGGAGAAAGTATTAAATGAATGCTGGAATCCGGACGATAAAATGCTTGAAAAATTAGGAATAGAAAAAGAATGGCTGAAAAGATGGCCGGCAGAACTTTCTGGGGGAGAACTTCAGAGATTCTGCATTGCAAGGGTTTTGAGTCCGGATACAAAATTTCTGATATGTGATGAAATTACGACAATGCTGGATGTTATTTCACAGGCTCAGATTTGGAAGGCATTGATTGAAATAGCTGATGAAAAAGATTATGGGATGCTAATAATAACACATAATATGCATCTTGCAGAAAGAATATGTACTAGAATAATAGATTTAAGAGATATAAATCGGAGGGTTTGATATGGATACTAAAGAAATGCTTAAAAAAGTAAAAAACGGAGAGGTTTCAGTTGAGGAAGCTGAGAAATTTTTCAGAAGAAAACCGTTTAAGGAGCTGGGATATGCAAAACTTGATACCCATAGAAAACTCCGTTCTGGATGTGCTGAGGTTGTATTCTGCAGTGGAAAGGCCGATAGTCATCTGCTTAAAATTTACGAGAATCTGTATAATTCAGAGGGCGAGGTTTTAGGAACAAGAGCTTCAAAAGAGCAGGCTGAAATTGTGAAGGCAGCTATACCTGATGTTGAGTACGATCCTCTTTCGAGAATACTAAAAATAGAGAAAAAGGACAAAAAACGTGTAGGGAAAATAGCTGTTTGTACAGCAGGTACAGCTGATATACCGGTTGCTGAAGAGGCTGCTCAGACAGCTGAATTTTTCGGAAACAATGTCGAAAGATTATATGATGTAGGTGTAAGTGGACTTCATAGACTTTTATCAAGACTTGAGATGATACAGGATTGTAACTGTGTTATAGCGGTTGCCGGTATGGAGGGAGCACTTGCAAGCGTAATAGGAGGATTAGTAGACAAGCCTGTAATAGCAGTTCCTACATCTGTAGGATACGGAGCTAGTATGAATGGAATTTCAGCACTTCTTACAATGCTGAATTCATGTGCAAACGGAATTGCTACTGTAAATATAGATAATGGATATGGAGCAGGATATATAGCTTCACAGATAAATAAAATGGGGGTTGGAGAACATGAGTAAAAAGAAATTATATCTTGAATGTTATGCTGGAATAAGCGGGGATATGTTTGTAGCATCGCTTCTTGATCTTGGTGCTGATAGAGAAGTACTTGAAAAATCACTTAATAGCCTTGAAATGATAAAGGGAAAATTCCAGATAAAAATAGATAGAGTTGTGAAGTCGGGGCTTGATGCATGTGATTTCTCTGTAATACTTGAGCAGGATAATCACGACCACGATATGGATTATCTACATGGGGAACATAATCATGACCACTCTCATGATCACTCACATCACCACGGAGAACATGAACATCATCACGATCATTCACATCATCATGATCACAGCCATACTCATGACCACTCACACCATCATGACCATGAACATAGCCATGAACACAGTCATGAACATCACCACGAACATGTGGGACTTATACAGATACAGGAAATAATAAATAATAGTGGACTTACAGATAATGCCAAGAAGATAGCTATAAGAATATTTGATATACTTGCAGATGCAGAAGCAAAGGCCCATGGAAAGCCAAAAACAGAAGTACATTTCCACGAGGTTGGAGCAGTAGATTCAATAGTAGATATTGCAGCAGCTGCCGTATGTATAGATAATCTTGGAATAGAAGAAGCTGTAGTTCCGGCACTTTATGAAGGGATAGGAACTGTAAGATGTCAGCACGGAGTTTTACCTGTTCCAGTTCCAGCAGTACTTAATATAATAGATGCGGAAAATCTTACACTTAGTATAACAGGAATAAAAGGAGAGTTTGTAACTCCTACAGGTGCTGCAATAGCTGCAGCTATATGCACTGACAAAAAACTTCCGGAAAAATTCAGAGTAGTAAAAACAGGTATAGGTGCAGGAAAGAGAAATTATGAAAGAGCAAGTCTTCTTAGAGCCATGATAATAGAGGATGCGGAAGAAAATGAAAGCGACAAAATAGTAAAAATGGAATCTAATATAGATGATTGCTCAGGTGAGGCACTTGGATATGTAATGCAGAGACTTATGGAATCAGGAGCTAGAGATGTACACTATTCTCCTGTATTTATGAAGAAAAACAGACCTGGATATCAGCTTAATGTAGTCTGCAAAGAAGAAAAAATAGATGAACTTCGGAATATAATATTTGAGGAAACTACAAGTATAGGAATCAGAGTTCAGCATATGGACAGAAGAATACTAAAAAGAAGAATAGAAATGAGAGATACTTCTATGGGAAAAGTTCAGGTCAAAGTATGTTCTCTTCCATCAGGTGATAGAGTTTATCCTGAGCACGATTGTATAGTGAAAATATGTAGAGAAACAGGAAGAACTTGGCAGGATGTATATCGCCAGATTCTTGAGGAGTGCAAGTAAGATGAACTACAATGATAAAAAAAGAAATCTCATGGAAATAATAGAGAGAATATCTGAAAATGATGTTGTTGTAGCTTTTTCCGGGGGTGTTGACAGTAGTCTTCTTCTAAAGCTTTTTTCTGAAGCATCTAAAAAAAGTGGAAACAGAGTATGCGCTGTAACTGCAAATACAAAAATACATCCAGTAAAAGATATAGAAATAGCATCGCGTGTTGCAGATGAAATGGGAGCTGAACACAGAATAGTTACAATTGACGAACTTCAGGAAGCAGGAATAGAAAATAATCCCGTAGATAGATGTTATCGCTGTAAAAAGAGTATATTCAATAAAATAATACAGCTTGCAAATGACGAGGGAATATATACTGTTGCAGAGGGTACAAATTCTGATGATCTGGGAATGTACAGACCTGGAATACGTGCAATCAGGGAACTTGGAATAAAAAGTCCGCTTGCTGAAGCCGGATTTACAAAAGAAGAAGTAAGAAAATTTGCAGCGGAATTCGGGATATCTGTATCAGAAAGACCTTCTACACCATGTATGGCTACGAGATTTCCATATGGAGTAAAACTTGACTATGAAAGTATAAGAAAAGTTGAAGATGGTGAAATATGGCTCAGAGAAAATGGATTTTATAACGTAAGAATACGCGTACATGGAAACATTGCCAGAATAGAAGTCGATAAGAAGGATATGAACCTTGTTATAGATAAAAAAGATGAAATTACAGAATATCTGAAAAAACTTGGATATGATTATATAACTCTGGACCTTGAGGGATTCAGGTCTGGAAGTATGGATATCCATATAAAAGACAAATAGTTTATAGCTTATATGCAAAATAAATGTATAAAAAGAAAACTATATACATTAAAATAAAACCAGCTTTTGCTGGTTTTATTTTTTTAAATCCTATAAAATATATATTGAAGTTTTATTTAATACAAAATACAGGATATATGATTATAGTTTATTTTTCATGAAATTTATAGCATCGTTGTATTTTTTCAGTTCAGATTCTATTTTATCCGGATAAGTATGTCTTAGCTCTGACAGTATTATATTGCATAGAAGAATAGATAAAATAGGTGAATTATAAAAAGTTTCAGCTGTTTCTCTTGTTATTATATACACATCCGCTTCCACTGATTTACCGACTATATCGGAATTTGTCATCGATACAAATTTTGCTCCGACTTTTTTAGCATAGCGTGCAACCATATAATCGTCATCTTCCATATCAGAAAAGTTGGACATTATAACAAGATCTTTTTCTGTCATGGGAAGGATTTTTTCTCTGAGACTAACACCCTGATCGTCAGTATAAACACAGTTTATCCCGCAGATTGGTAAATAGTTATAAAGATATTTCATAGCTATTGAATCAGTACCAAAACCAATAAGATATACAGTTGATGCAGATGCAATATATTCGACTATAGTCTTTACTTTGGAAAGAGAAAGTCTTTTTTCGAAACTGTTTATATCATTTATCAGGTTATTAAACAGAAAATCTTTTCCCGGAGTTGATAAAAAAGTTTCGTATGGACTATGTCTTATGGAAGATAACTGTTCATCGTTTATTTCTCGTTTAAGTTCTATAAATCCTTTGTAGCCTATCTTCTGACTGAATCTTACAAGGGTAGCCTTGCTTGTACCTGATTTAAGGGCTATATCATTTCCATTGTAGTGTGATATAGTATCGTAGTTTTCTATTATGAATGTTGCTATATTTTTTTCGTTTTTTGAAAATGAATCAAAATTTGAAATGATTTTATCTTTGATTGTAGTCATAAACATTAGTCCTTTCCTGAGATATACAGAATATTATACCATAAAAGATATTAGATATGTTATATTTGAATATATATGATATATATGGAATATTGTTGTTATATCAATAAAAAATATAAGATTTCATATAATATATGCTATGATATAAATAAATATTATAAATCAGATAAGGACGTGATTTAATGCTGGCTGAGGAAAGACATAAGCTTATACTTGAAAAACTGAATATTGATTCTGTAGTATACCAGAGCGAACTTGTAGATTATCTGAAAACATCAGAGTCTACAATAAGAAGAGACCTTAACTATCTGCATGAGGCAGGACTTTTGAAAAAGGTTCATGGTGGAGCTGTAAAAATAGATTCAGATCCGATAAACACAAAAGATGAGAAAGTAGAAATAAGACAGAGTCTTCATATGGATGATAAATTAAAAATAGCAAGGGCAGCAGCTGGACTTATAGATGCCGAAGATTTTGTATATATAGATGCTGGAACAACTACAGAACTTATGATAAATTTTATAAATGAAAGAAAAGCGGTATTTGTAACAAATGGAATAGTTCATGCAAAAAAACTTATAGAAAGAGGATTTACAACATATATAATCGGTGGAGAATTAAAGCCGTTGACTGAAGCTATTATAGGTGTTGAAGCTGTAAACTCTCTCAAAAAATATAATTTTACAAAGGGATTTTTTGGAACCAATGGTATAGACGAGTATAGAGGGTTTACAACACCGGATATAAGAGAGGCACTTGTAAAAGAGGAAGCAATAAAAAGATCAAAAGAAGCTTTTGTGCTTGCTGATAAATCAAAATTTTCAAAAATAAGCTCGGTCTGTTTTGCAGAAACTTCTGATGCAAAAGTAATTACAACTGATAAAGAAGAATATAAATCATATGAAAAGATAAAAATAATTGAAGTATAGAAGATTGCTGTATAAAAAATTCCATAGAATACAGATAAACTATTAAAAACAATTATACATATTGCAGATTTTGAAAGGTGTTTCATGAATATATGAAACACCTTTTGGCATATAATGAAAGATTATGGAATATATTACTTATCTGATTTACTGGCTTGACAATAAGGTTTTATGCGAAAATTACGGTATAAAATGGAATTTTATGGAAAAATATAAAAGAAAATGACAGATTATGAAAGAAATATATTGACATATGAAAGAAAATGGAATATTATATGTTTAAGAAAGAAATGTGAAAACCTTATCACAAAAATTAAATATAAATAAAAAACAGTTCTAAATTATAAAAATATGAAAGGGGATATGTAGAATTGATTTATACAATAACATTTAATCCGGCTTTGGATTATATTGTGAAAATGGATGATTTCAATCCTGGGTGTGTAAACAGGACAAAGTCAGAGGATGTATATGCGGGAGGAAAAGGTATAAATGTATCTATAGTCCTTAGAAATCTGGGAATAGACAACATAGCTCTTGGATATATAGCCGGATTTACCGGAGAAGAAATAGAAAGAAGAGTAAGAGAAGCTGGATGCAGTACAGATTTTATAAAACTTGAAAACGGAATGTCTAGAATCAATGTAAAAGTAAAGGCAGGTGTTGAAAGTGAAATAAATGGAAGAGGTCCGGAAATCTCTAAAGATGCGCTGAATGAATTATACAAAAAGCTGGATAACCTAAAAGAAGGAGATATTCTTGTTCTTGCAGGAAGTATACCTTCAACTCTACCAGAGGATATATACGAAAGAATAATGGAATATATTCAGGCTAAAGGAGTAAAGAGTATAGTAGACACTACAGGAAAACTTTTACTCAATGTACTGAAATATAAACCATTTATGATAAAGCCGAATCATCACGAGCTTGCTGAGCTTTTTGGAGTTGATCTAAATGGAATGGATGACATAGTAACATATGCGAAGAAGCTTAGAGAGATGGGTGCTGAAAACGTAATAATATCAATGGCAGGAGATGGTGCAGTTCTTGTTGATTCAGATGGAAATGTAGAAATAAGTGATGTACCAAAAGGTGAAGTCAAAAACTCTGTAGGAGCAGGAGACTCACTGGTTGCCGGATTTATATGTGGTTATCTGAAGACAGGAAACCTGAAAGATGGATTTAAAATGGGTGTTGCCACAGGAAGTGCATCTGCATTTTCTGAGGGACTTGCAACAGAAGAAAAGGTAATGGAACTTCTGGAACAGATAAAATAAAAAGTATCAGGAATTTTGGATAGATAAAATAAAGGGTAAAAATGGAGGACACAATGAAAATAACAGACTTACTTAGTGTAAAAGGTATAGAAATAAATCCTGAAGTATCAGATAAATCTGGTGCTATAGACAAGCTTGTAGATCTTATGGAAAAAGCGGGCAATCTTAACGATAGAGAAGAATACAAAAAAGCAATTCTTGCAAGAGAAGAAATATGTACAACAGGTATAGGTGATAATATAGCAATACCTCATGCAAAGACAGAAGCTGTTAAAAAAGCAGGTCTTGCAGCGATGGTTTTAAAAGATGGTGTTGATTATGACTCTATGGATGGACAGCCATCAAAACTATTCTTTATGATAGCTGCTCCAGAAGGTGGAAACAACGTACATCTTGATGTACTTGCAAGACTTTCAGCAATGCTTATGGACACTGATTTCAGAGACAGACTTATAGCAGCTGAATCTGTGGAAGAGTTTCTTGATATAGTGGATAAAAAAGAAAATGAAAAACTTGAAAGTAAAAATACAGAAGAAAAAGTATCTGAAAATGGATATAGAGTTCTTGCAGTAACTGCATGCCCAACAGGAATAGCTCATACATTTATGGCAGCTGAAGCACTTGAAAACAAAGCAGCTGAAATGGGAATAAGCATAAAAGTAGAGACAAACGGATCTGGTGGAGCTAAAAATGTTCTTACAAAAGAAGAAATAGAAAATGCTGAATGTATAATAATAGCAGCAGATAAAAATGTTGAAATGGCTAGATTTGACGGCAAAAAAATGATACAGACAAAGGTTGCGGACGGAATACACAAAACAGAAGAACTTCTTAAAAAGGCAACAGATGGAACTGCATCAGTATATCACCATGTAGGTGGCGGTGAAGCTTCTGATACATCTACAGAAAATGAAAGTATAGGAAGACAGATATACAAGCATCTTATGAACGGTGTATCTCACATGCTTCCGTTCGTAATAGGTGGAGGTATACTTATAGCACTTGCTTTCCTATTTGATGATTATACAATAGATCCTTCTAACTTCGGTATGAATACACCTTTTGCAGCATTCCTTAAAACTGTAGGTGGAACAGCATTTGGATTTATGCTTCCGATACTTGCTGGATATATAGCTATGAGTATAGCTGATAGACCGGCTCTTGCTGTAGGTTTTGTCGGTGGTATGCTTGCCAATAACGGCGGTTCAGGCTTCCTTGGTGCACTTGTTGCAGGATTTATAGCAGGATATCTTGTACTTGGAATGAAAAAGGTATTTGATAAACTTCCTCAGAGTCTTGAAGGTTTAAAACCTGTACTTCTTTATCCTTTCTTTGGAATACTTTTAATAGGTGCAATAATAACATTTGTTGTAAATCCTCCTGTTGCATATATAAACAACGCTATATTTGAATTCCTTAACGGACTTGGATCAAGCAGTAAAATGCTTCTTGGAGCACTTCTTGGAGGAATGATGGCTATAGATATGGGTGGTCCTATAAATAAAGCGGCATATGTATTCGGAACTGCATCTCTTGCAAGTGGACAGTTTGAATTCATGGCAGCAGTAATGGCAGGTGGAATGGTTCCTCCTCTAGCAATAGCACTTTGTACAACAGTATTCAAAAAGAAATTCACAAAGAGAGAAAGACAGTCTGGTGTTACAAACTATATAATGGGACTTTCATTCATAACAGAGGGTGCAATACCATTTGCGGCTCAGGATCCACTAAGAGTTATACCTTCTTGTGTAGCAGGTTCTGCAGTTGCAGGTGCATTATCAATGTTCTTTGGATGCGGACTTAGAGCTCCTCATGGTGGAGTATTCGTAATACCTACAATAACAAATCCTCTTGGATATATGGCAGCAATTGTTATAGGTTCTGTTGTAGGAATGTTTGTACTTGGATTACTTAAGAAAAATATAGAAGAAGAATAATATAGAATAAATAAAGTACCGGTATATGCCGGTACTTTATTTTTGTATCTATTTATAAACTTAAGTGTTAAAATGTATATAACAGAACAGTTATCGGGAGGAAATAACATGGAGGGGAAGATTTTAACAAATATAATAATTATAAATATAGTTGTACTTATTGTGGCTATATTATTTATGCTAGTAGTGTTTTATATAACAGTAAATATAAAAAAGAGAAATAGAAGAATGGAAAATGAGGAATATGAAAAATTAAAGCCTGATGTAATGGACTATATAAATGGAAAATCAGATAGAATAAAAAATCTGATGGCAAGTAGGCTTAGTAAAAATACAGTCTTGAATATAATACTTGATTATTCGGAAAATGGGAAAATAGACTGTGGCGAAATTATAGAAAGTCTGGGACTGGACTCGGTTCTTAAGGAAAATCTGAAAAAAAACGACAATAAAATACTCGCTATAAAAAATATAGGAATATCAAATATAGACGGTGCGTACGATATTCTGAAGGAATACTGGAATTCTGATGATTTTGATGAGAGATATTTCAGTATGTATTATACAATTGCACTTCTTAAAAAGAAAAAATATACTATGGAAATAATAGATACGATTCTAGGAGCCGGATTCAGCGACGATAGAAAAATAGAGATGATAAAAATTCTTGAAATAGAAAATGATGTTATCATAGACATTATAAACAGAAAACAGTCGGATACTTCAAAATCAGTTATGCTTTACAGTATAGATGGAAATAAGCTTTCAGAACGGCAGATAGAGAAGATAAAGGAGATAACGAGATACAATACAGAGCTTGAAATAGGCATTGTAGACTCTTTTCTTATGTCAAAAAGTAAAAATGCATTTAATCATATAGAATCTCTGGTAATAGAAAAAAGGGATCCTATACTTCAGGCACATATAGCTAATAGACTTGCTGTATATAAATCTAAAAAAGGATTTAATCTTCTAAAGATACTTCTTCACAGTGAGGACTGGGATGTGAAATACAATGCAGCAGTTGCAATTCTAAGTTATGGCGAAGAAGGAAGAGATTATCTGAAAGATGAATTTGAACACGATAATATATCTTCTGCAGGCGAAATGGCGAATCTTCGTCTGAATATAAATATATAGAAGGGAGGGGCAAAATTGAATCTTATAATAAAAATAGCAATGTATGTAAGTACAATAATATTCATATACTTTTTTGTGATAGTTATAAGTTACTGTGCAATAATAGTCAATGCGTTTTTCAGACTCAAGACAGATATGAAAGTTGTAAATTCAAATATAGATCTTGAAAGTGAATCATTGTCAGCGGTGTCAATACTTGTTCCTGCTTATAACGAATCAGAAACAATAATAGACAGCATAACCTCTCTTACAAGACTTGATTATGATGAATACGAAATAATTGTAGTGAATGACGGTTCCAGTGATGATACGTGTGAGAAGGTAGTTTCACATTTTGGACTTTCAAAACTTCCTATAACATATAATCATCAGTTGGAATGTGAGGAGATAAGGCGGATATATACAGATCTTAACTCAAATAAAATAACGGTAATAGATAAGGAAAACGGAGGAAAGGCGGATTCTTTGAACGCGGCAATAAATATAAGCAGATATCCTTATATATGCTGTATTGATGCTGACTGTATTCTTGAAGAAAATGCACTGAAAAAAATATCAAGACATTTTGCAAGGAGAAAAGAGACAATTGCTATTGGCGGAATGGTCAAAGCTGCAAATGGATGTGTGATATCGGACGGCAAAGTAATAGAAAAAAGACTTCCTAAAAAATTTATAGAAAAAGTTCAGGTGCTGGAATATCTGAGAGCATTTCTTACAAACAGATTTACATGGAATGACAACAACAGTACGCTTATAATTTCAGGTGCATTTGGAATGTTTAAAAAAGATGCAGTAATAATAAGTGGCGGATATAAAAAAGGTCTCGGTGAAGATATGGAACTTGTTGTCAGAATGCAGGAATATTACAGAGACAACGGTATAAAATACTATATAGGTATGGCTTCAGATGCTGTGTGCTGGACTCAGCTTCCGTCATCATACAGAGACCTGAGAACTCAGAGAAAGAGATGGCACAAAGGACTTATAGAATCTCTATGGAAACACAGACAGATGCTTCTGAACCCAAGGTACGGAAAAATAGGAATGCTATCATTTCCGCAGCAGTTTTTCGTCGAAATGTGTGGACCTGTAATAGAAGGTTTTGGATATATAATATTTATACTTCTTCTTTTATACTATGACCTTACATATATGGTTGCCCTGGTATTTATAATGGCATATCTGTACGGGGTATTTCAGACTTTATTTGCAGTTATTTTTGAAAAACTTACCTACGACGAATACACTACAAGAAAAAATACAGTATCACTTATAGCGGTGTGTTTTCTTGAACCGATTATTTATAGACCATTTACTGTGTTTTGGAGAATAGAGGCATTTCTGGGAGCGAGAAGAAAGAAAAAAGGATGGGGAAACATAAAAAGACAAAAGTTTTAACTAAATAAGGCGAAATTCTCCTTCCTCACCGTAGGAGATGAAAGCCTTGCCGTTAGGCTTGAATTGACAGACAAATAATATAGATGTATAATCAGTAGTAAATAATAAAA